>CANQBS010000078.1 GCA_947589075.1 uncultured Acetatifactor sp. | reverse complement strand
GTCCGTCAGGGACAAGCCCGGTCAGGTTCACATACTCTCCATCGCTGGTGCTGGTGGACCACAGAGGAACATAATAATTGGTAAATACAAAGCCTGAGTGGGTCAGATGATACAGGGTGGGCGTAATATCCTCCCGGACCGCATAGGGGCTGAAGCCCTCCGCCGTCAGGAAGATCAGGTTATACCCTTCAAAGAGACCGGTGTATTCGTTCTTTTTGGTGGGAAACTGAGCCGGCATATATTCCGCCAGCCATTTTTCCTCCTTGTTGTCCGCCTCCGCGGCCAGCTTCTCCCAGTCTATGGGGAACTCGTGGGGAGAAGTATCCAGGGGCTCTTCCTCCGACTCCGCAGGCTGTGTCTGCTCTGTGCCTTCTTCCCCGGCAGGCTCCGTATTTTCCCCTTCTTCCGGCTCCGTGCTTCGGGTGTTCCCAGGAATTTCCCGGGATTCGGGAGTTTCCTGGGGTTCTGTTTCCGGGCTGAGCACTCCGGCCTCTCCCGGCTGATGGGAAGCCGCCATATCTCCCGGCCTGCCTTCCCCCTTAGAATTCCTCTTTGTGATCCCATCCAGGATATTGCCGGCAAGGTTTTCCAGATTCATGGCTGCGTCCCGCTGCATCATGGATGCGACCCCCAGTCTGCGAGTCACTGTCAGGGGATCAAAAAACTCGCTGTACTCCTCATAATAATCCGCGCCTATGTACCTGCCTGCCATTAAGAATACCACAGCGGCAATAAGTCCCGTTCCGGCGGCCACCAGCATACGCAGCACCTGCAGGCTGTGGAATTCCGGGAAATCCAGTATTTTCCGGCGCAGCAGCACCGCCACGGCGATCAGGGGCGCCGCCATCAGCACCAGGAAGGGCATAGCCTCCAGGATCCCGGTCAAAGCCTCCCGCCAGTAATTGGTCAGGGCGTCCCCTCCGCCCTTCACCGCCATTTCTATCTGCAGCGGCTGTTTAAAGATGCTCATGTAAACGAACTGAGCCGCATACAGCAGATATTCCAGGCAGACAATGAACCAGAACGCCCTCTTTTTCCATTTCCCCTTTAATATGCCGATCAGCAGGGTCTCCAGGGAAGCCGCGAGCAGGACCAGTGACAAAAGAAAGACAGGGTTGCCTCCTGTAAAGCCAAAGCAACCCAGATGATATATGATCTCCATATATACAAGAAATCCAAATAATATTCCCAAAAAAATCATAGTAATTCTTCACCCTTATCTTCCGTACTTCAAATTATGCTCGATTTACAGCATGCATTCTTAACATGGTTGTAACGTGCCTTCATTTAATCCCCGGATTGCATCAAAATTGTATCCATTTTATGATTCCGCAGGTTTATGACTTCATCTTAGGATTAAAGATCAAACTGGCAAGATACCCAAAGATCAGCGCGGAAGCGCTGCCCACGGCGCCGGCCCGAAAACCTCCTGCGAACAGTCCCAGAAAACCCTTTTCATCCACGGCTTCCCGGACGCCTTTCATCAGAAGGTTGCCGAAGCCCAACAGGGGCACGCTGGCTCCCGCCCCGGCATATTCCTGAAATGGCTCATACCATCCCGCCGCACTGATACAGGCTCCAAGCACCACCAAAAGCACCATGATCCTGCCGGGCATCAGCTTTGTCTTCTCCATCAGGATCTGTACCAGGGCGCAGATCAGACCACCGACCCAAAACGCATTTACATAATCCATCATACGGCTTTCCTTTCTTCATCTGGCTGTTTTGATTCTCTGACAGTTTCTGCATTTCAGAGAAAAATATACATCCGGCCAGATCTGCAAAAGGAAGCGGAAAAACTGACGTTATCCCAGATATGCGATCACTTCCACCTCGCACAACACATTCTTGGGAAGGGTTTTCACGGCGACACAGCTTCTCGCCGGCTTCTGGGTAAAATATCTTCCATAAATTTCGTTAAAAACGGCAAAATCCCCCATATCTGCCAGAAAGCAGGTGGTTTTTACCACATTCTCATAGCTGCATCCGGCTTCTGCCAGCAATGCTCCTATATTCTTCATCACCCGTTCCGTCTGGGACACGATATCCGTTCCTTCAATGGCTCCGGTTGCCGGATCAATGGCTATCTGGCCGGAAGCAAACAGTAACTTGTCCGCAATGATTCCCTGAGAATAAGGTCCGATGGCTGCCGGAGCCTTATCTGTTGCAATTTTTTTCATCATTTTCTTTTCTCTCCTTCTGATACCTTTTATACAACTTCCTCTTCCTCAAAGGCCGCCGTGACATAAAAGCCTCTTGGATTCTCCACAATGTCAGTGACGATTCCCTCCCGGGATTTCAGCCGATTGCGAAAGGGAATATTCGCGGACATCGCCAGAGAAGGATCTATGGTATAATAATAATTGCTGGGCAAAAGACCTTCTGTAACAGTAATATGCTGTCCCTTCTCCAAAAGGCCGGGGCGTTCCATTTTAAATTCAAGATAACGCATGGCTCGTAAATTCCCTTTCTTCCCATAAAGCATGATGCCATAAAGCATAACGCCGAAATGCCCGGGCGGCTTTGCCCTTCGGGAATACTATAGCAGTATCGGAAAAAGATTGCAAGTAAGTTCATGGATTCTTAATTTTCTTTTATGGTTTTTTGCAGGTTTTCATCGAAGCCCTTCTATAACAAGAGCATGGGCGATGCCCGGAACGCTCTTTCCTTCATTATGGCTGGTCTTGCTCAAAAGAGCCCCCGTAGGAAGGAAAAGAACCTTCTTCCAGTTTTTTTCCTCCAGCTGTTTCAGGATATACGCGGAAAGGGTCACGGCGCTGCAGCCGCAGCCGCTGCCCCCGGCATGGGGATCCTGGGTGTCCGGATCATAGATTTCAATTCCGCAGTCCATGTGGCGGGACTCCAGATCATATCCTTTTTCCTTAAGCAGATCCAGGAGAACAGTCTTCCCTACACGGCCAAGATCCCCTGTGATGATCCTGTCATATTCCTCCGGGGCGGTTCCAAAATCCTGAAAATGCTGCTGTATCGTTGAAGCGGCTGCAGGAGCCATACAGGCTCCCATGTTCAGGGAATCTTTAAGTCCGTAATCCACTATTTTCCCCACGGTGATGCCGCTGATCCCTGCCCTGGCTTCTTCGGTCCGTTCTTTATCCAACACAAAAGCCCCGCTTCCCGTCACTGTCCAATGGGCGGAAAGGGGGCGCTGACTGCCGTATTCCAGGGGAAAACGAAATTCTTTTTCTGCGCTTGCAAAATGGCTGGAGGTCACGCACACTATCCTTTCTGCATGTCCCCCCGATATGGCCATGGCTCCCAGGGAAAGAGCCTCCCCGCAGGTAGAACAGGCTCCATATACTCCAAACATGGGAATCCCAAAGGAGGAGATCCCAAAAGAGGTGGCGATGGATTGTCCCAAAAGATCCCCGGCAAACAGAAAGGATATCTCCTCCGGCTTAAGACCCGCCTTCCCCAGGGCAAGAGAAACCGCATCCTTCTGCAGAGTGCTCTCCGCTTCCTCCCAGGTACTGCAGCCAAAAAGATCATCCTCTCCCACCATGTCGAAAAGGGGGCCGAGGGGACCTTCTCCCTCCTTCTTTCCCACAATGCTGGCGCTGCTCCTGATATAAACTCCTTTTTCCAGCCTGATGCTGGCTCTTCCGATCATCTGCTTCATAGCTGCTCCTTTCTGACTTGAAATCTGCTGTCAGAAGTAGCATTTCCAGATGATCGTTTTGTATGCATTTTCCTGCAGCTTTCCTTTATGACCGATCCTTAAAATCGTTCCTCGCTGCTCTCTATTACCGCTTCTTACTGTGTTCCCTCCGATTCCGGCGTTTCTTCCACCACATAGACCAGACTGCTTACAAGATACAGGGTTGCACCGTTATACTCCACTCTGGACCAGCCGCTGTCGGCGTCATATCCTGTGCGGTGTACCTTCTCACCGTACTTGAGCAGGTAACTGACGGACTGCTCTCCCTGATCCGTACTGGGCTCAGTCCGCAGATTGCACTCAATCTTAGGGGATACCACATCATCGCAGGGCGTAAAGGTAATCTTCCTTCCGCTGGCAGTGGTTACCGTATTGCTGGGCTTTTCTTCCGCCGGCTTGTCCGACAGGTCGGTGGTAAGGAGGCGGCTCACGGCATAAAGAGTCTGTCCGTTGTATTCCAGCCTGGACCAGCCTGTTTCCTCATTGATGCCGGTTCTCTTTGCAGTTTCCCCATTGCGGAGCTTTGTCACGACGGTATCGTCCCCGGTCGTTCCCGGAGCGCTTCTTAAGTTGGTAGTCTCCTTGGCCGTTACGGTCTCATCCACATCGGCGAAATCCATAGACGGGGTATCGGATCCTGTACCTTCTCCCGTGCCGCCGGACTGACCTCCCTGTCCGCCGCCCTGATCTTCATTCCCCTGGCCTGCAGAGGATGCCTGGGAGCCATCCTGGCCTTCCTGGGTATCGTCCTGGGAACTGCCCTGACCTTCATGAATGTCGGAGGATTCCGTCTCATCGGTATCCTGGGTCTCATCAGGTGAAAACGAATCATCCTCATCTCCATGACCTGAACCCAGAGTATCCGATTCTCCCTCCGAAGGCTGATTAATCTGGGGAGTATTTCCAGATCCCGGACCCTCTTCCTTATGGTACAGATTCCAGATCAGAAAACAAAGGACCAGAATGATCACTACCAGCACGGCGCCGCCGATGATCATACCCCTGGTATTGTATTCGCTTTCCAGACCGCTGGTTTTCTTTTTTTCACTCCAGTCAGACATACCTATTCCTTCCTTTCTCCGGTTCCCGCAGACAACTGTTTCAGCAGACACCCGGCCTGTCAGCCCATCTGCTCCCTCTTCCGTCTTCTGCAGGCAACGGCCGATTCAGATCCTCTCCCGGCACAGGAAACCGGGATCTGCCGTCTTAAGCTCAGGCATTGTATTTCTCTGCCTGCCTGCGGATCAAATCCTCATCCTCAAAATAATTGATCCGCATGGCCCGCTTCATCTCCGAAAGAGTCTGGGCCGCCTCCTGTCTGGCGATCTCACAGCCCTTCTTAAGGACCTCATAAACCGCCGGGATATCCTTCTCCAGCTCCCCCCGCTTCTTCCGGATGGGCTCTAAAGTCTCCTGCATCACATTATTCAGGAATTTCTTCACCTTCACATCCCCAAGGCCGCCCCTCTGGTAATGAGCCTTCAGCTCCTCCAGATTGGCATAATCCGGAAGGTAGCGCTCAAAGTGTCCGTCATTGCAGAAAGCGTCCAGATAGGTAAACACCGTATTGCCCTCCAGATGGCCGGGATCGCTGACCAGAAGATGCTGCGGATCCGTATACATGCTCATGATCTTCTTCTTCACATCATCGGCGCTGTCCGCCAGATAAATGCAGTTATTCAGGGACTTGCTCATCTTGGCCTGTCCATCCGTTCCCGGCAGGCGCCTGCAGGCCTCCGTCTCAGGCAGAAGGGCTTCCGGCTCCACCAGGACCGGGGCGTAAATGGTATTGAACTTATGGACGATCTCCCTGGTCTGCTCGATCATGGGCAGCTGGTCGTCTCCAACCGGAACCGTGGTGGCCTTAAAGGCGGTGATGTCCGACGCCTGGCTGATGGGATAGGAGAAAAAGCCTACAGGAATACTGGTCTCAAAATTTCTAAGCTGGATCTCATTCTTCACGGTAGGGTTCCGCTGCAGTCTGGAAACCGTCACCAGATTCATATAATAGGTGGTCATCTCGCACAGTTCCGGGATCTGGGACTGAATGAAAAGATTGCTTTTCGCGGGATCCAGTCCGCAGGACATGTAGTCCAGCGCCACCTCCACAATATTCTCCCGCACCTTTTCAGGATTGTCAAAATTGTCCGTAAGAGCCTGGGCGTCTGCGATCATAATAAAAATCTTCTTATATTCGCCGGAATTCTGCAGCTCCACCCTTCTTCTCAGAGAGCCCACATAATGTCCCACATGAAGCCGTCCTGTGGGTCTGTCGCCGGTCAGAATGATTTTTTCCATAAAACAAAGTCCTCCAATGAATGATTCACTTCTGATATTTTTCCCAATTCTCCCATATCATACCACCTTTTTGCCCCTAGGGGAATACTTCTTTTGAAAAAACAGGAAAACTTCCCGTTACAGTTCACTCGTCCGCCAGTCAAGGGGCGCAAAACTCTATTCCCGGGTCCAGCTCTCCATCCATTTATGAACCATTTCGATCCACTCTGCCGCCGCAGGCTCTATGGTAGAGCCCCCATGCCCCTGGGTAAGACGGTTGGCAAGGGCAAGACCATGACCGCCCTTTTCAAAAATATGAAGCTCCACCGGAATCTTCTGTGCCACCAGAGCCGAGGCCAGAAGCAGGGAATTCTGTACAGGAACGGCGCCGTCCTCATAGGTGTGCCAGATAAAGGCCCTGGGAGTATCGGCGTTCACGCAGTTTTCCAGGGACAAAGCCCCCTGCTTCTGCTCATAATCCTCTCCCAGAAGGCACTTGAAGGAATCCCTGTGGGCGTATTCCCCGGAGGTAACCACGGGATAACCCAGGATCATGGCATTGGGACGCAGATCCTCTTTCCTGCAGGACAGAGCCTTTGCCACCCATTCCTCGCTCCAAAACATACAATAGTTCCCCGCCAGATGTCCTCCTGCGGAAAAGCCGCAGACTGCGATCTGATCCGGATGTACATGCCACGTGACCGCATGCTCTCTGATGAGGGCCACGGATCTGCCAACCTCAAGAAGAGCTGTGGGATAAACGGCAGGAGCTACGGAATAGCGCAGCACCGCCGCGTGATACCCCATGGCCAGGAACTGCAGGGCAATGGCCTCCGCCTCCCGGTCCGAAGTGAAGGCGTATCCGCCGCCGGGACAGACGAGCACCATGGGTCTCCTTTCAATGGCAATATCCGCGGAATGATCCTGCAGATACAGGTATAACGCCGCATAATCCATAGAATTTTCGTTTTTTACATCCATTTTCTCGTATAACATGTTTTCCTCTCTCCTTTGCATTTTCATCTATCATCTTATCTGGCAGGCTCACATCAGACGGCTTTCATCTGGTCGGCTCACATCAAGCGGCTCACATCTGACTGGCCCACATCAGAACGGATCACATCTGACCGGCTCACATCTGGCCGGTCCACATCAGAACGGTCCACATCAGAACGGTCCACAAAACGGAGCCGATTTTACCATATATCCTCCAGCAAAGTCTGTCTGCCGGCAGGCAGGAATATCTCCCGAACCGCCCCCTGCCTTACCTTTACCTTCACCAGGCAGTCCTTCCGGGAAGAAAGGACTGTCTTCACCGCGCCGTCCCCCCACTCAATGGATATCAGGATATCTCCTCTGGCCTTAAGTCCCGTAACTCTCCCCTCTTTCCAGGAAGAGGGCAGAGCAGGCAGAATATGAAGCACCTTCGTGTGGCTCTGCAAAAGCATTTCCGCCACTCCCGCGGTAAAGCCGAAATTCCCGTCTATCTGAAAAGGGGGATGGGCGCAGAAGAGGTTAGCGTAAATCCCTCCCTGACTTCCCGGGCTCCCGGGAGTACCCATCAGGTGTAAAAACAGCCGGATCAGCTTCTCCAGGTGCGGACCATCCTGAAGCCTGGCCCACAGGGAAAGCTTCCAGGCAAGGCTCCAGCCCGTTCCTCCGTCCCCTCTGATCTCAAGGCTTTTCCTGGCAGCGGCATACAGCTCCTGTTCATTCTCCGTGATCCCTCTTCCCGGATGGAGCTCATACAGCTGGGAAACATGCCTGTGGTGCTCATCCGTCTCCGGAAATTCCTCATTCCACTCCAGGATCTGTCCCCTGCTGCCCACCCGGACAGGAACCATCTTCGGCAGCGCCTCTTTCGCATCCCTGCATTCCTGATCCTGAACGCCAAGACAGCTGCAGCATTCCACATAATCTCTGAACAAGTTCCGGACAATGGCGTTGGCATTCTCGGTATAGAGGCTGACAGACGCCGCCTTTCCCTCATCCCTGAACTGATTTTCCGGGGAAGTGGCAGGAACAAGGGCCAGTCCCTCCGAAGTCAGGCTAAGCATATCCAGACAGAAAGCCACATTTTCCCTTAATATAGGACGGATCCGTTTCAGATATTCCAGATCCTGGGTAAATAAAAACTCTTCAAACAGATTCCGGCACAGCCAGGCGCTTCCCAGGGGCCAGAAATTCCAGGAAGGATCTCCCACCGCTGGAGAGGTTTTCCTCCAAATGTCCACATTATGGAAAGCGCAGCTTCCCCTGCAGCCGAAATATTCCCGGGCAGTCCTTTTCCCGTCCTCCAGCATCTCCCCGCACATTTTTACCAGAGGAAGTGTCATCTCATGGAGATTGCAGGGACCGGCAGGCCAATAATTCATTTCCGTATTAATATTAACGGTATAATCGCAAAACCAGGGAGGGATCAGCTCCTGATTCCAGATTCCCTGAAGATTTGCAGGCTGGGTGCCCGGTCTGGAAGAAGCGATCAAAAGATACCTTCCATAGTGGAATAGAAGCTCTGCGAGGGCTTTTTCCTCTTCATTCCCGGCGCCTCCGGCGTTTTTCATATTCCATGCATTCTCCAGCAGCCGTTCTTTCAGATCCCTGTCTGGATTCCCAAATGAATTTTTTCCTCCAAGGGAAAACTCCACCCGGGAAAAATACTGCTGATATTCTGCAAGATGTCCTGCAAAAATCTTGTCATATCCCTTGGAAGCTGCAAGCAGATCCTTCCTGGCCTCCACTTCCCCGTCGATGCCTTCCAGATACGGGTGCCTGTCAAATCCGTGGAAGCTGGAGCGGATGGCAAAATAAAGGGTCATATCTCTGGTTCCCCGACATCTTAACCCTCTGCCGTCCTCACATTCTTCCGCCGTCCCGTCCGACAGGCAGACCCTGCCGATCCCAAAATAAGCGGCTCCCTTTTCCCGGGGCACGTCCGAAAAGGTAGGAGAAACATCCCCGTGGGATACAGGAAAGGTGTTTTTCCCGGGGCACTGTCCCCGCAAAACCAGCATTCCATCTCGGCACCCGCAGTCTGTAAGATATCCTCCTGCCCCGTAAATCTTTAGGTCCACCGGATTTTCAGAACGAATGCGGTACACCAGGACCTGATCCGGCTCGCTGATAAAGCAGTCCCTTTGAACCAGACCGCCGCCCTGCCTGTATGTGATGTTTACCGCCGCGGTTTCCAGATCCAGAATACGGCGGTAATCCGTAACCGCAAGGGCATCCATCTTTCCCCCGTCCGCTGCGCCATCTCCTGCAGTTTTCCCAGCCGCATTTCCTCCAGCAGCCCTTCCGGCTGCTGCGGCATCTCCTGCGGTCTTCCCAGCCGCCGCGTTTCCTCCTGCAGCCCTTCCGGCTGCCGCGGTTCCTTCTGAACTTTGCCCATCCTCAAATTCAAGATACAGGTCTCCAAAGGGAATATACATCTGTACATCCTCTGTCCCCTGATAGGCTTTTTTCGCAAGCTCCGTGGCACGGGCGCAGTTTCCCTCCTCCGCCAGCTTCCGGACCTGCTTTAAATAATCCGTGCCTCCTTCATAGGCTTTCCTCTCCGGATAGCCGCTCCAGAGGCTGTCCTCATTCAGGGAAAGCTTTTCGGCCTTAATCCCCCCGAATACCATGGCACCGATCCGTCCATTGCCCAAAGGAAGGGCTTCATGCCAGTCCGCCGCCGGATGATGATATCGCAATTTTGTTTCCATATTTCCCCGCATTCTGCCGCCGGCCAGGCGGCTATGTTCAATCTTTTCCCCTTCTCGGACTATACTAAATCGCGTTCCCTTCAAACTGTCTGCGATACAGTTCAAAATATCTGCCCCTCTTGGCGATGAGCTCCTCATGATTGCCGGTCTCCACGATCCGTCCCTGATCCAGCACCACGATGAAATCCGCATCCTGGATGGTGGAAAGCCTGTGGGCGATGATCAGGCTGGTCCTGTCCTTCATCAGCTTCACCATAGCGTCCTGAATATGCTTCTCCGTTCTGGTATCCACGCTGGAGGTGGCTTCGTCCAGGATCAGGATCTTCGGATCCGCCAAGAAAGCCCGTCCAATGGACAACAGCTGCCGCTGGCCCTGGCTCAGGTTCTGCCCGGATTCCGTAAGCACCGTATCATAGCCCTCTGCAAGCCTGCGGATCATTTTATGACAATTGCTCATCTGGGCGGCGGCTATCATCTGCTCGTCCGAAGCCTCCAGATTGGAATATTTCAGATTGCTGCGGATCGTATCCGAAAACAGCACGGTGTCCTGCAGCACGATAGCCGTATTGCGCCGCAGGTCATTGCAGTCGATATCCTTGATATTCACGCCGTCGATCTGGATCTCGCCGCTGTCGATATCATAAAACCGCATCAGCAGGTTTACCACCGTGGTTTTGCCGCTGCCGGTGGCCCCCACCAGCGCCACCTTATGGCCGGCGTAAACATCCAGGTCGAAATCGTACAGGATCTGCTTGCCCGGCACATAGGAAAAATTCACATGCCGGAAGGAGATCACTCCTTTGGCTCCATCCATGGTATGAGAACCGCTCTTGTCCTCCTTCGGCTCCTCCATAATGGCAAATACCCGTTCCGCGCCGGCCACCGCCGTCTGGATCTGACCGTACAGCTGGGCGATCTCGTTAATAGGACGCCCAAACTGCTTGGCGTACACGATAAACGCGGAAATCGTGCCGATGGAGATCAGCCCGTTCAGGGCAAAATAGCCTCCAAAGGCAGCGATGATCACAAATCCAATGTTATTGATGACATTCATCACAGGACCCATGGAACCTCCCAGGATCTCCGCAATGATCCCCACCCTGGTCAGCTCGTTGGATGTTTTTTCAAAATCCTCCACCACCTGATCCTGATGACTGTAGGCTACCACCGTTTTATAACCCGTGACCATTTCCTCCACCGTACCGTTTAACTGCCCCAGCAGTGCGGAGCGCTTCCGGAAAAAGGTCCGCATTTTGCCGGAAAGGAACTTTGTCACAACAAGGGTGAGCACCACGGTAATGCAGGACAGGATAGCAAGCTGCCAGCAGAGATACACCATCATAAACACCGTGCCCGCAATAGTGAGGACGCCGCTGACAATAGAGCTCAGAGACTGGGAAACCGTCAGGGAGACATTCTCCACATCATTGGTCATCCGGCTCATGATATCCCCATGGGGATGGGTATCCAGGTATTTGATGGGCAGATTCACGATTCTTTCAAAAAGCTCCTCTCTGAGCCGCTTCACGATCCGCTGGCTCAGGTGGGCGCTTAAAAGGCTCTGGATCAGGGTACAGAGAGCCGTGATCCCGTAAACCACCAGCATCAGGATCAGAACCCCGGGAAGGGCTCCGAATTTTCCCTCCGTGATCCGGTCGATGGCTTCGCTCTGCAGCTTCGGGGCATAGACGGAACAGACCACCAGGATCACCACCACCAGAAGCAGGCCGAATACCATACCTTTCTCATACTGAAAATATTTCACCAGCCGCTGCATGGTCTTCCTGACATCCTTAGGCTTCTCCACCACCTGGACGCCTCTGGGGCCTCTCATTCCGGGCATCCGCATGGCGGGGCGGGGCTGCTGGTTCTGAAGGGAAGCCTGAGATGCATTCTGTTCCTGATTCACGCCTCCGTTACGCTCTTCACTCATGGTCTCCGCCTCCTTCCCCGTTTCTCATATCCGGTGCCTGCGCTTCTGCCTGTACCTTTATTTCCGGCTCTCTGACAGATTCTTCTGCCTGCGCCTTTACCTCCGGCTCCCCGACAGGCGCTTCTCCCAGCACTTCCATATCCAGCTCCTTCTCCGCCTTAAGCTGGGACTTATAGATATCCTGGTAGATCTCACTGGTTTCCATAAGCTGCGCATGGGGCGCACAGGCTGCAATCGTGCCGTTGTCAATAACGGCTATGCGGTCTGCGCCCTTGACGGATGCGATCCTCTGGGCGATGATGATCTTGGTCACGCCTTTATAATGGGTGCGCAGCGCATCGTAAAGATCCGCCTCCGTTTTCAGATCCAGGGCGCTGGTGGAATCGTCAAAGATCAGGATCTCCGCTTTTTTCAGCAATGCCCTGCTGATGGAAAGCCGCTGCTTCTGCCCGCCGGAAAGACTCATGCCCTTTTCCGCCACCACAGTTTCAAAGCCTTCCGGCTTGCTGCGGATAAACTCCTCCGCCTGGGCGTCCCGGGCCGCCTGCTCAAGCTCCTCCTGGGAGGCGTCTCCCTTCCCCCACAAAAGATTTTCCCGGATGGTAGTTCCAAACAGCTCGCTCTTCTGGAGAGCGACGGCAATCTTATCCCGAAGTTCCTTCAGCCGGTAATCCTTCACATTCCTTCCGTCCACTAAAACCTCTCCTTCAGTGGCGTCATAGAAACGGGGGATCAGGTTCACCAGACTGGATTTGCCGCTTCCGGTAGCCCCCAGAATCGCCAGGGTCTCCCCGGGCTCAATGGTCAGATTGATATTTTCCAGGACAGTTTCTCCGCTGCCGTTGGGATAGGCGAAGGAAACATTGCGGAATTCGATCCTGCCTCCTTTTTTCTTCCCCTCGGAGGAGATCCGGCCTTCATCCACAATACCAACTTTGTCCACGGAGCCGATCTTGCCCGCAATATCGGTTCCGTCCACGGTACCGATCAAGTCCCCGGCATCCGGCTTGTCCGCAATACCGGTTTCATCCCCGGCGCCTGCTTTGTCCGCAACTCCGGCTCCGTCCGCAATAGCCGGCTCACAGTCCAGAACCTCCCTGATCCTCCGGTAAGAAGCCATGCCCCTGGAAATATTCTGGAAGATCATGGCAAACATCATCACACCATTTAAGATCTGGGAAAGATATGTAATGGCCGCCATCACATTTCCCGGAGTCACGGCTCCCTCCTGCACCCGGAAGGCTCCGATCCGGATCACAGCAACCACGGAAAGATTCAGCACAATGTTCATGATGGGAGTCATATAAGAAAAGATCGTCAGAATCCGCAGCTGAGTGTCCACCAGTTCCTGGTTGGCGTCCCCGAACCGCTTCTTTTCATATTCCTCCCGCACATAAGCCTTGACCACACGGGAGCCCGTGACATTTTCCTGCATCACGCTGTTTACCCGGTCCAGCTTTTTCTGAAGAAGGGAGAAAAAGGGATTGACCCTGGAAATAAAAAATACCACGCACACCAAAAGCAGCGGAAAAGCGCACGCCACCACCGCCCCAAAGCTTAAGTCCAGGGACATCATACACACGATCCCCCCGCCCATCAGCATGATATTTCTGATAAAGCCCCTGATAATCTGCGCCACAAGATTTTGGATCTGGGTGATATCATTGGTCACCCTGGTGATCAGGGAACCTGTGGAAAACTGATCTGTCTGCTGAAAGGACAGAGACATGATCTTACGGAAGGTATCCTTGCGCATATCATTGCCGAAATTCTGACTGCAAAGATTGGCAAACACCCCGCACATTACGCCAAAGAAACCTCCCAGAGCCACAAAACCGATCATCCGGACCCCCGTTGTGAGCACAAGGTTCAGGTCTCCTGCTCCTCCGTGATTCAGGCCCAGCACGCCGTCGTCCACGATCCTGCTCATCAGCCTGGGCTGGAGCAGATCCATGGAGGCTTCCCCTATCATGAAAAGGGGAGCCAGCAGGGCAAAGAACCAGTATTTTTTCAAATATTTCAGCATTTTATCCTCCTGAAGCCCTCTGAAATCTTTTACTGCTTATTTTTCAGATTCATCAGACGCACCAGGGCCACGGTGCAGTCCAGTCTGTTGACGGGAAGGTGCATTCCATAATCCTCCCAAAGCAGGCCAAGCCCCCTGGCTCTGCGCTCGCACTCCCACATGGGAATATTTCTCTCCCCAAGGGGATACAGGCTTCTGACCATAAAGCCCACCAGTTCTCCGCCGGTCAGGGCGTCGTCCGGGCGAAAGCGGTCAAAGGGCGTGGTGGTCTCATCGATCAGCCCTGCATCCTCCGCGTACTCCTGATCATCGTCATTGTCGCCCGCAGTAT
>CANQBS010000077.1 GCA_947589075.1 uncultured Acetatifactor sp. | reverse complement strand
GATCATATGCCATTTCCCGCTTCCAAGTCCCAAAGCCCCCTCCCGGTAAGAAGCCGGCACTGTTTTCAGGCTCTCCTGGGTTGACCTTAACAGGGTAGGCAGGATCATGATCGCCAGCGTCAGGGAACCGGCCAGCAGCGTCTTTTGCAGTTTCAACGCCGTGCAGAAGACAATGACGCCAACAAGGGCATAGATAATAGAAGGGATTCCTGCCAGCGTTTCGGAAGCGAACTCAATCGCCGCCACAAACCGTCGGTTCCGGGCATACTCGGTGAGATAAACCGCCGCGCCCACCCCCAGAGGAAGGGATACCAGCAGGGAAACAAGGATCACAAAAACCGTATTTTTAATGGCGGGCAGAATGCCCACTGTACCGTTCAGGATGCTCTCGGCCGTGGACAGAAAACGCCAGCTGATTCCTCCGATACCTCTAAAAAGGATGTAGCCTATCAGAAACAGGAGCAATAAAACCGTTAACGCCGCACACCCGTACAGGAGGATCCTCCCCGCAATTTCATAAATTTTTCGTCTCATGACAGCCCTCCTTCTCCATAAGAATCCGTTCTCAGGTCAGTTCTTCTCGGATCAGTTCTCTTCTCCATGCCAACCCTTCTTCTCCAAATCAGTTCCTCTTCTCCATGCCGGCCTTTTTCTCTGGATCATCCTTTTTCCCGTATTCATCATCCTTCTTCAGGTCAGTTCTACTCCAGATCATTCTCTCTTCTTTTTTAAAACAAGATTCAGCAATCCGTTGATCAGCATGATAAAGAGAAACAGGACAAGACCGATGGAGAATAATGCCTGCCGCTGTAAGCTCCCGTCCTGGGAGTAGTTCAGTTCGATGGAAATCCCAGTGGTTAAGAAACGTACAGAACGGGTCAGGGCAGGCATATTGGCCACATTTCCCGCTACCATCATAATCGCCATGGCCTCCCCGATGGCCCGTCCGATCCCCAACACCACCGCCGCCGCGATACCGCTTCCTGCCGCAGGGACAGAAACACGGAAATAGGTCTCCAGTTTTGTGGCCCCCAGAGCCAGGGATGCCTCTTCATATTCCTTCGGCACTGCTTCCAAAGCTGTCTCCGAAAGAGAAATAATGGAGGGCAGGATCATTACTGCCAGTACGATGACCGCTGCCAGTAAGCTGTCCCCGGCAGGCAGCCGGAACCATTCTCGCAGCGCGGGCACCAGAACACACATCCCCACAAGGCCATAAACCACCGATGGGATACCCGCCAGCAGACTCACGGCAGGGCGAATCAAATCAGCTGCTTTTTTAGGGGCGACCTTGGCGAGAAACACCGCCGTAAAAAATCCGACAGGCACCCCGATGACAATGGCTCCTGCCGTACCATATAGGGATGTCAGGATCAATGGCAGGATTCCATACTGCCCCTGGCCCGCCGCCCAGGTCTTCCCGAAGAGAAAGGGAAAGAGGCCGATTTCCCGGATGGCCGGAAGTCCGGAAACAACAAGGTATCCGGTAATGAGCAATACGAAGCCCACCGCCACAAGCCCACACAAAGTAAAAAGAAACTGCATGAACCCTTCCGCCGCTTTTGATTTTACTGCTTTTGATTTTACCTCTTTTGATTTTACCGCTTTTGGTTTTGCCGCAGCTGCTTTGGCCGCTTCTGATGCTGCCACAGTTGTTTTGGTACCTGCTGATATCACCACTGTCGTTCCCACCTTTTTGTCAATTCGGATACACGGCGCCGGCTGCAGTAATGTACTGCTCCGCTTCCGCGCTGACTGCAAAATCCAGAAAAGCCTGGGCTGCTTCGGAAAGTTCCGTACCTTCCCTGGTAACCATTACAAAGGGGCGCTGGATCGTATAACTTCCATCCTTGACCGTAGCTTCGCTGGGCATAACTCCATTTACTTTTGCGGCGGCGACGCTGCTGTCCACAGCGGAGAGGGAAGCATATCCGATGGCGTTTTCATTGGAGGCAACATTCCCGATGACATCTCCTGTGGAACCGTATTCATTCGTATAAACGCAGGCGCCTTCTACGCCTACGATCTCCTCAAAAGCGCTTCTCGTACCGGATCCATCCTCCCGCCCATATACCGCAATCGGTGCATCCGCGCCTCCCAGTTCCGACCAGTTGGAAATTTTCCCGGTGAAAATATCCGCAATTTGCTCCGTAGTCAGATCCGCCACGACATTTTTGGGATTTACCACGACGGCGACGCCGTCCAGAGCCACCACATGAGCCACAGCGCCTTTGTCCATTTCTTCCTGCTTGAGCTCCCTGCTGGAAAGGCCAATATCACAGGTTCCGTCCAGGACACCGCTGATACCGGAGCCGGAACCGGTACCGGAATAATTGACAGTAATGTCTGGCTCCTTTTCTCTAAACGCCTCCGTCAGCGCTCCCATCACATCCGCCATGGAGGTGGAGCCGTCCGTGTTGACCGTACCGCCCTTCTGATTTCCGGAACATCCGACAAACAAAGAAACCGCTAAGACTGCTGCAAATACAAATGATAATACTTTTTTCATTTCAAGATTCTCCTTTGAATGTTTATTTTCCTTTCGGTTACAATCATAGGATAATCCTGAAACATCAAATCCTCTATCACGATTCTGTAAAATGCATGTAAAATCATTCAAGATTCTGTAAAAAGCATATAAAATCAATTTTTCTGGACTGTCTCTGTTTTAATTATTTGCTGCATATATTGACTGTTCAGTAAAGTATCCATTGAAGATTGAATTTTCACTCCAAAAGGTGAATAAAAAGTGAATTTTCACTCCAACCTATTGAAAATCATGAAAAGATGAGTATAATCCCGTTTTCGACACTTTAAAAATTAGCACAAGCCGAAATTCCTTGTAAAATGAACTTCCTGTAAAGTAAGAGAAAGTGCTGATCGCAGAAATCAGACATAGATGCATATGCCGCCTGTAAAATGCAGGCGGCATAAAATATTATTTCTCTCGGGATTACTTTATTTTCTCGATGGGCATCCACTCAGTCAGAATCTGAATTCTTAAATTCAGCAGATCAAAACAAATTTCAAATCCTTTTTAAACTGATTTGACGGAACAATTTTAAGCATCGGCAAATACCTCCTCTAACACTTCGTCAAAGGATTCATAACACTTATAATTACCGGGATTCTTTTTCATTTCCTCATATTCATCCAAAGCAGCCTTTGTTTCCGCATTTGGCGTAAGGCGTTTGATTTCAAATGGTATTCCATTGTAGCTAACGGCAGAACGCAAAAACATATTAATTGCAGAAGACATATTTAATCCAAGGTCGTTAAAAAGAATTTCTGCCTCTTGTTTTAATACAGAATCAACACGAACATTAATATTTGTAGTTGCCATAATTGATATCACTCCTTGTTTTATCTATATCTATTTTATCTACGTTTTATCTATATCTGTTTTATCTATATTAATTATATGCGCAAGTGCATACATCATCAATCAAATGAATGTTTACTTATCATAATGCTTTGCGCTGTGTAAATATATGGTAAATATATGAACAAATGAACAAAGGGGGATCAATAGGAGGGATGCCTCATCCTCGGATGTTATGTATGGAAAACCGCGAGTAAACTGTAAATTATGAAGCTATATCTGTAAGATATTCCGAAGTGATTGAACGATCTTATTTGATTCATTATAATAAAAACGTAAGTTATTTTTTCTCGGAAAGAAGGTACGCCTATGAAAATCCGACTCGAAGTTAGCAAAGAGCGATATTCAGAATTGAAAGCCGCACTTAAAGACCATGGAATCGAGGTAGATGATACAGCCGACTTAATATTGTGTGAAAATAATCCTTTTGTCGACAGTCTTATTGTAAGGGATAAGAAAACGGGCGAAAAGGTTGTTGTATCCGTTAATGATATCGTTTTTATTGAATCCTGTGGTCACATTATTGAGGTTCATTCTACGAAGGGATTATATCAGTCCTCAGATCGCTTATACAAAATATATAGTATTCTTGATCAAAATAAGTTTATTCGTATCAGTAATTCTGTAATTATCGCCAAAAATAAAGTAATAAGGATTACGCCAACGCTTTCCATGAAGTTTATTTTAACAATGACAGGCGGAGAAAAAGTTGATGTAACAAGAAACTATTATTACATTTTCAAAGAATATTTCGGTATATAGGAGGTACACTTATGGTTTTCCCGGTATTTATTGTTTTCGCGCTGTTTTTTGTGGTTTTGCTCATTATAACGCTTGTTGTTTACTTACAAGTATATAAAAGTCATATTAATAAGGCCTTAAATGCAGAATCAAAGCCCGCAGCCATGACGCCGCCATATAAGGTTGCTATAGTTTTGACAATTATAGCTTTAGTAATCAGCGTATTGTTCAGCTATTTGACTGGCTATAAAGCTGCGTATGATCGTTTCGAGAATGCGAATATAACATTTGATGTTTATTCTTTTTATGCAGAAGTAAAAGAAATTGACAAAAATACGATTATTGTCGATGGTATTTCTCTCAATGACAGGACATATCAGGGAGAATTTAAATATAAGATTTATGAGGGTGTAAACATAGTTTGGAAGGATAAATCTATTAGCCTTTTAGATATAAAGCCAGGTGATTTAGTATGCATTACTCTTGTAACTGGCGGAGGAGATATCACCGGTATTTTCAAAATACAGCTTTTGAACCGAAAGGACGGTGCTAATGGTTAAGACAGAGAGGAAGCCGCTAACCTATACAGTTCATCCGAAATGCCGGGTATGAAATCTCGGATTATAACTGTGACTATATTTTACTGCACGGACAAAGAAAGGTCTCTAACCGCGTAAATTAGGCTCCTCTACCTACAGTTGAGGAATTTGATGGAAAATCGTGCTTGCATGAATTTTTCATCATGTCTGGTGGCTGAACTGTTACTCGAATCGCAGAAACGATTGACAAACTTCTCATTTTGGCATAAAATGTACTTGTATCAGATACTTATACAAAAAAGGAGGCGGTTGTCATGAGCAATTCCGTGAAAGACCTGATCCGTAAAAGGAAAAGTGTGCGGACATTCAGCGGAGAGTCTCTTCGTCCTGAAGACAGACAAAAGCTGGAAGAGTTTCTCAAAACCGCAGACAATCCATTTGACATCCCGATAGAATTCCGGGTTCTCGATGCAAAGAAATACGGTCTATCCAGTCCCGTGATTATCGGAACGGATGAATATGTCGCCGCGAAGGTCAGCCGTATCCCGCAATTTGAAATTGCCTTTGGATACAGCTTTGAAAAATTCTGCCTGTTTGCTGTGTCATTGGATGTCGGTACCGTAATGCTTGCCGCAACCATCAGCCGCAGCGCCTTTGAGAAAGCAATGGAGATCAAGGATACCGAGGTCATGCCGGTTGCGAGTCCCATCGGTTACCCTGCGGAAAAGCAATCCGTCCGGGAAAAGCTGATGAGAAAAGGAATCAAGGCCGATGAGCGCTTTCCTTTTGATACCCTCTTTTTTGAACATTCCTTTGCTCAGTGTTTAAGCCCGGAAAGAGCGGGTATCTTTCAGGAAGCGCTTGAAATGACCCGGCTTGCACCCTCTGCCGGAAACATGCAGCCTTGGAGAGCCATAGTCTGTGGGGACAAGGTACATTTCTATGAGAAAAAGGCAAAAGCGATGCAGAATAATCCGCTGGGAGACATACAAAAAGTTGATATAGGGATTGCCCTTTCCCATTTTGATCTGACATTGCGGGAAGAGGGGATCACCGGGCGGTTTGCCGTCGAAGATCCCGGAATGGAAACAGACGGTCAAACGGAGTATATCGTGACTTACGAGGTGAATCGCTGATGGATACCAAATTTTCTTCCGCCATTCATATGCTGATTTTGATTTCGGAATCAAAGGAGCCGCTCAGTTCAGAAGAGATTGCCGCCAGTGTTGGAACCAACGCCAGCTACATTCGGAAGATCATCGGTCTCCTCAAGAAAAAGGACATCGTTAAAAGCCGCCGCGGCGTCAGCGGATTCACCTTAAAGCCGAAAGCAGAGGCACTTACGCTCCTTCAAATCTATCAGGCTGTCAATGAAACGGATGCACCCCGTATCTTTGACCTTCATCAGAATCCAAGCGACGAATGTATTGTGGGACGGCATATCAAACCGGTTTTAACCGATATGTTCACAGAGATAGAAGATACAATTTCCCGTGCGCTTGCTGAGAAGACGTTAGCCGACTGTATCAGCCTGATGCGGAAAAGGCTTTAGTCGCAGCGCTCCGACTGCTGAACATTTTATCTTATAAACCATCAAGGAGGATTTTTATGAACATAGTAGAAATCGTATTCAGTCCCACAGGAGGCACCGAAAAAGTCGCCGATCTCATCGGAAAACACTGGAATGAAAACCCGTCAAGGATCGATTTGAGCGATGCCGCAACAGACTTTAGCAAATGTGAAATCACCGGGCAGGATATGGTCGTTATCGCCATGCCGTCTTTTGGCGGACGTGCCCCTGCCGTGGCAATCGAGCGGCTTCGGAAAATTCACGGAAACGGAGCAAGATGTGTCCTTGTCTGCGTTTATGGAAACCGGGCATACGAGGACACGCTTGTGGAGATGGAGGATGCCGCAAAGGAATGCGGTTTTCAGGTAACGGCGGCAATCTCCGCTGTCGCCGAGCATTCGATCATGCCGCAATATGCCACTGGCAGACCGGATGAGACAGACCGGAAGCAGCTGATGGATTTCGCCGACCAGATCTTGGGAAAAACAGAACCCGTCTCCACGATTCCGGGCAGCCGGCCCTATAAGAAAGCGGGCGGCGCGGGTCTTGTGCCAAAGCCGGACAAGTCCTGCGTAAAATGCGGGTTATGTGCGAAAACCTGCCCTGTTCAGGCGATCGATTCCAACCAATTGATTGTGGATTCTAAAAAGTGCATCTCCTGTATGCGCTGCATAAAACTGTGTCCTCAAAATGCAAGGAAGGTCAACGGAATGATGGTATCCGCAGCCGCCCTGGCAATCAAAAAATCCTGCTCCGTCAGAAAAGAAAACGAGTTGTTCCTATAAGGTAAGAAAAAGTGCTGATCGCAGAAATCGGCCATAGATGCATATGCCGCCTGTAAAATGCAGGCGGCATAAAATATTGTTTTATTTTCTCGGGATTACTTTATCTTCTCGATGGGCATCCAGATCTGAACATTACGTTCTGCCTTTGGCATCCAATGATAGACTGAAAGCTCAGGGGCATTTTGGAGTTGAAATCCCATTTCCGGCATCCATTCAGTCAGAATCTGAATTCTTAAATTCAGCAGATCAAAATAATCACAAATAGGATTTTTGATATCGTTCGTTTCAAAAATAACATAAGTGGTTTCCGGAATAACAATGTTTTCCAGACCTAAATCCTGAACAAAATCGACACCGGTAACACCTTTGTCATAAAGATGATCTCTCTCCCAACCATCTAACAGATGGCAGTAATAATAGTCATAACCTTCATCTGTAATATTGGTGATCACGCAATGCGCATCAATATTTATTGATGCGCCGCGAAGAAACCACTGCTTTCCTCTCGTCGTTACAAAAAGTTGTTCTTCCTGTCGTTCCCTGTCCTTGCCATAAGGTGCTCCGGTAAAATGCGTTTTGTATCCGGTCAAAATCATTTCCGGTTTCTTTTCAATTCTGTAATTCATAAATTCACCGCCTTTCAAAGAAAAATTTAGTACAAGACGGGAATAGGATTTCAGCATACTGCCGTTCCCTCGAGCCTGCGACGGCAGGATACCGTGGAATTTCTGGAATGCTTTTGCAAAGCTGTCCGGACTTTCATAGCCATACTTCAACGCAACATCAATCACCTTCGCATCGCTTGTGGCCAGTTCCGTACCTGCAAGCGATAATCTGCGATTCCGGATATATTCGCCGATGGTAAAGCCGCAAAGGATACTAAACACACGCTGAAAATGATAGCTCGATGAAAAGCTTTGTGCAGCGACCTTGTCGTAATCAATCGTTTCCGTCAGATGATCTTCGATATAGTCGATCGCTTTTTGCAAACCAATGATCCAGTCCATATGATCCCTCCCTGTCTGCCTGCATTTTATCAAAAGGCGATATTTATTTCCCGATATTCTGTGCGGAGATTAATCGGAAGGATTATAATGATCCCAAATAATGACCATGCTTTCATGAATTTTCCTGTTGTAAAATCAGGATTTCAGGCATATAATAAAAGCAGGAATTCCCTACTTCCCTACTTTTTATGCGAGGAGGATTTATGATGTCTGAAAATATATTAATCAATGATGCAAGGGTAATGTCAAAAGGACAAGTAACCATTCCCAAAAATATCCGAGCGGCTCTTGGCGTTTCTACAGGAGATCGCGTAACTTTCATCGTGGAAAACAATTCGGTTCGCATAATCAATTCCGCTGTCTATGCCATGCAAAAATTTCAGGAACAGATGAAGGGACAGGCCGCATTAGCCGGATTCGCTTCAGAAGAAGATATCGCTAACTGGATTACCAACTCACGCCGGGAGGAGAATGCTGAATGAAGATCATTCAGCAACGTGGAATATACCCTGCCTTTTATAAGCGATTCCCCGCCGAAAAACAAGAAGAATCAATCAGGAAAATCACCGAGGCGGATCGGAAATTCTTTTATAAAAATCGGAAGTATGATGTATTGGGTTATTAGAAATTATTTCGAATAAACAGCATCATTCCGGGACAGCAGATAAACACAATACTGATTCATACTAACGCCTTCCCTTTTAGAATGCTCCGCCAGCAGTTTATGGAGGCTGCGGGGAATTCTTAATTTAAACTGGCCTGAATAATTCTCAATACTTTCCGGCTCTTCAATGGCAATTCCCTCTTCAAGCGCTGCTTTCAGCCATGCTCTTTTCGCATCCACTGCATTCACTGCTGCACTTTCTATTGTCTCGCCACATGTAATACAACCCGGCAGATCAGGAAAAGAAACAACGTATCCTCCTTCTTCCTGATCTTCCACAATTTCCATCCGATATGGCATACGCATATAATCTTCAAGTGTTTTCATCATTTCCCGCTTCCCTTTCTACAACCTGTTTTACCATCTCAATATATGCTTTTTTAATCGGCTCATGTCTGGGTATTGTAATCGGTGGACACCCAGACTTTCGGAATGTACAATGACTGCTGCCACTTCCAGGGGCATTCATTGTATATCCATAGCTTTCCAATACTTTACGCAGTTCATCGAACCGAAGATCTCTTGACAATGAGCAAATGCGTGATAATAATTTATCCCATTGTGACATTTAAAATACCTCCCTGTCAACATTATATGTGGTGTCGTATTTGGTGTCAACCAAAAATCGATATTAGAATAAAAAAAACATCAAAATACACTTCATGAAACAACCCTGGGGACACCAGGAAATCATCTTGCAATTTGTGTCGGCCCGTAGTATCATCGAAATCAGGAGAGATTGACGTGGCTGAATCTGTCTAATAATGATATCGACGACTTGATGCCTTTGATGAGCCTGACGAATCTGGAAAGGTGGTCTTATGGATAAAACATTTCAAAAGTTCCTGCGGCTTGGCATCGATCTGGGTCCCCTTGGAGCGGGACGTTCCGAGGACAACTCGGCTTATTTCTGTACCCCCAAGGGCGCCTCTATCTTTGGCTGGGCGGGCGTTGATGGAATCCATTTCTGCTTTATCCGCGGCTTTGGCGGAATGGTCTTCGCTGTCAGCCCCATGAACGGGGCGCCGAACTATGTGCATCCCCTGGCAAAGGATTTCGCGGATTTTCTGCGCCTTCTGCTGGCCTGCGGCGATACGGCGGCCCTGGAACAGGCCTGGATGTGGGACGAAGCGCAGTTTACTTCCTTCCTTCAGGAAAACCCTCCCACGCCAGGGCAGCAACAGGTTCTGTCCGAAGTGGCCGGGAAGCTGCAGCTGACGAAGATGGAACATCCCTGGACCTACCTCAAAGAACTGCAGTCCTCTTTTGACTATCATAAGATCAAGTATACCGAGGATTATTATGATTTGGACATGAATCCCAATGTCCAGCCGACAGAACCGGAATGGAAGGTTTATTTTAACGGGAACTTCTGGGGACATCACGGAAAAGACCGGGCGGGGACAGAGATCCCCTTCGGCAGGGAATTTACCTGGGCAAACCATTCCTGGATCATTCCTGCGGCATACTCCTGCAGCAAGGGGCTGGTGATGGATTTCTGTATGCGGGTGGATCTGGAGGAAATCCAAAATTTTATGAAGAAATGGAACCTGAACCCGGCAAACGATTCGGACGAGAATTTCACACAGGAACAGCAGATGCAGATGGAATGGGAAAATCCCTGCTGCCTGCATTTTCGTCCGCAGCTTGTATGCAACGGGAAACCCCTGCACACCTCCCACGGTTCCGGCATCTGTTTCTATCCCCGGGCGCTGGAAGGATGGGCCGACCAGACGGAAGCGAACTGGGCCGTCCAACATTACGGCCTGGATCCCGCTTACTGCTGGGTCATTTGCCGCAGCGCCTTTCCCTGGGCGGGCAAACGCCGTCCCCAGATCAAAACCCTTTCCCTCACCATGGAGGAACAGCCGGGGCGGTTTCCGGGACCGCATTTCAAAATCCATCAGCCCGGGGACACATTTACCTTTTCCCATCCGGTCAGCAATGCGGAATATACTCTGACCGTACAGGAACTTGCGCCCCAGACCCTCCCTTCCAGGTCCTTTGGTTCCGACCGATGGGTTTATCCGACAAATATGGTGGCCATGAGCTGCACCCTCTCCCCGGAACCGGAAGAAGACCTGCTCATCTGCGACTGCAGGGAAGGCGACCGCCCCATAGAAGCTGCACCAAAAGACCCTATGTGTCCCACCGCTCATATGCGCCCCACCGCCAACTCAAGCGCCGCAGTGTTTGCCATCGGCGGAGCGGACGGACCCACCTCCATCCTGTTGGGAAACGGCAGGCAGGGAAAACTTCGCAGTGCATATTCTTCCCTGCACTTTGAGCCGGTGGAAGGGGACATCGAATGGCGCATTGATTTTAAGATCCGACGGTTCGAAGAAGCGTCTTTTGTCCTTATATAAGCGATTTCCCGCCAACAAGGGCATACCCTTTCATAAAAGCGATAGCCGTAGGATTTCACAAAAACTGACTGCCGTGCAGCGAACCACGCGGCAGTCAGCCCTATACACTATAATTCCAGCGCATCATCGTTCAAAAGGAATTCATAAAGTCCGAGGTGCAGAATGCCGTCCTCGTCTGTCCACGGCCTCATCGAGGTTTTGCTGATGATGATTTTTTTGAAGAAGTCGTTTGTGTTTTTAAGCGGGCGCAGTTCCGTTTCAAGCTTTGTCGGGTCACTTACATTAAGCGCAGACTGTATATAGTATTTCTTAGTACCTCGGTTTGCAACAAAATCGATTTCACACTGTTTTTTTGCTTTCGCTCCGCTATTGTATTCTGTAATCTCCACCACGCCGACATCGACAGAATAATCGCGGCAAAGAAGCTCGTTATAGAGGATGTTTTCCATGATATGCGTTTCTTCCTGCTGCCTGAAACCGAGGCGGGCGTTTCTCAGCCCGACGTCGGTACAATAATACTTCGAAGGATATTCAAAATACTTTTTCCCTCTCACATCATACCTCTTCGCGTTGCTGAACAGAAAGGATTCGATCAGATAATTCAGATAATTCGCGATAGTTGTACCGGAAACCTGTATGTTCTTTACGGACTGCAATGTGTTCTTAATTTTGTTGGCGTTCGTAAGCGAGCCGACAGAGGAACATAAATCGTCCGTCAGTTCTTTAAGCACATCGGGAAGCTCAATATCATAGCGCTCTACAATATCCTTAAAGTAAACTTCCGAAAACAGACTTTTCAGGTAATCCATTTTCTCCGCATCGCTTTTTTTGAAAAACACGAGGGGCATACCGCCATAGAGCGCGTATTCTTCATATGCATCGGATTTGTCACCGCCCGCGAAGGAGTAATATTCCTTAAAGGAGATCGGATAAACTTTTACCTCGTCGCCTCTGCCGCGAAATGCGGTCATTACGTCTTTCGTGAGCATTTTTGAATTGCTCCCCGTGACATAGAGATCCACATTCCGAAGCCGCATCAGACCGTTCAGGACATTGTACAGCCGAATATTCTCAGGGTTTTTTAATTCGTCCCTCGCGATGGCATATTGAACCTCGTCAATCAGAATGCAGTACATCTCGTTATTGACGATTTTCGACCGAATATATTTTGACAGTTCATCGGGATCGCGATACTTTACAAAGGTATCGTCATCGAGGGCAATCGTTATAATCTGTTCCGAGGGTACGCCGCTATCGATAAGATAATCATAGAACAGCCGAAAAAGCAGAAAGCTTTTGCCGCACCGTCTGATTCCTGTAACGACCTTGATAAGTCCGTTTTCGCGCCGGTCGATAAGCTTTTTGAGATACCCTTCGCGTTTGATAATATTCTGCATAGCAATTCTCCAATCATGCAAACTGAGAACTTGCGGGCATTATCACCCAAGTTTCCAGTATAGCACATCACCGGCGAAAAGCCAAGCGCTTACTGAAAACTTATGGTCTTTGTCCCCCAAGTTTCCAGTCAAAACAGCTTTCAGCGTTCTCCAATATAGGTTTTTTCAAATGTGACCATTTTCGATTTACAGCACCATCACCAGGGTTCCCGCCCCGATCAAAATGCAGCCGATCAGCGATCTGGCCGTAAATTCTTCATGTAGGAAGACAAACGCCAGGATCAGCGTGATCACCACGCTCAGTTTATCAATCGGAACCACTTTTGACGCTTCTCCGATTTGCAGCGCACGGTAATAACACAGCCAGGAAGCGCCGGTCGCCACGCCGGAAAGAATCAGAAAGATCCAGCTTTTTCTGCTGATCCCAGAAATACCGCTCTGTGTGTTGGTAAGGAAAACCATGCCCCATGCCAGAGCTACCACTACGACGGTTCGGATAGCCGTCGCAAGATTAGAATTGACATTCTCTATGCCAATCTTTGCCAAAATCGAAGTGAGCGCCGCGAATACCGCGGACAAGAGCGCGAACACAAACCACATGGTAAATTACCCCCTTCAAACGTCCGTTTTGTTCAGTTCAATTCAAAAAGAACTTTCTCATAATCTTTTACATAGTACCTGATATTTTTGCGGCCTCTTTGGATGATCGTATGGCCTTCCGCTTCCAGCATTTCTTTTTGCGATTCAATGCCGCCGGGATATTTTTCATTTAACTCCCCATTCGCTTTCAACGTCCTCCAATAAGGCGTTTTATCCTCGGAACGCTGATAACTTGCCCACGCTGCAATCGATACAAAAATCCCGGCAGTAATCGGTTCCGTAAAATCCGCGCCGCTTAATTTCGCAAAATACTCACGGATTTTTCCGACAGTAATCACGCTTCCACAGGGAATCCGCTTCATTATTCTGTCATAGTCGATCGGCGGAGCAAAATACATTCTGCTCCCGCCATATTTTTCTATACTCTTTTCATCTGTGATTATCTGGAACTTTGGCATATCCTTGCTGTCATTCAGCATAGCATTAAAATCTTTTTTATCTTCATTCGCCATAATCGTACCTCCTGTCCTCAAGCATAGCTTGTTTTTAAAAGGAATGCAATGAGACAGTTGTGAAAAATTATTTTTTATATCTTAAATTAAAGACTGAAGTGACGGATTATAAATTCCAAATCCTAATTCATCAATCAATCTGAACGGCTCCTTATGGAACCCTCATAACTCCCTCCGAAAACTCCCGATTTTGCTCTGATTCACTTCCGAAAACCGGAAGTTATCGGCGTGCAAGTATGGTGTAAGTTGCTTATTTGTTTCCGACTTATTCCGATTTTCCTGCCTGACAAACGGGAATCTGTTAAATCAGCAAATCTCCAGCCAGACAGATTAGTCTTGCGTATTTATTTTCAGAATCCTCTGCAATCACAATATTTCCCTGCTGTATGTGATAGTCAATTCTTCTTGCATACCACCAGTCTCCCACACCCAAGTGATAACAGCCCA
>CANQBS010000076.1 GCA_947589075.1 uncultured Acetatifactor sp. | reverse complement strand
CCCTCCTATGTATTCCGGCAAGCCGGTCATTAAGCATTGGGAGGCTACCACCCTGTCATGGGCACTTTCCTATGGCTTTCGCCACGTTACCAATATACCATTTCCGACACCACATTTCAACCGTTTTCTACAATTCTTTCTCCCTTCGTTCTACAATTCTTTCTCTCATCGTTTAATCCTGCTCTATTGCCTGTTCTGCGATCTGCTCTCGTTTTGAAGCCCAAGCCGTTGTTCAGTTATGTTAATAATGTCTGCCCTGCCGATGTCATGCACCATATCCAGACACGCTTGCGCAGTTTTGCGGTTCGTTAAAATGATTTTTAAATATGGAAATGTATGTATTTCTATATAGAGGCATTTTAAGCATACTTGTATTCCATAGTGTTTTGAACTCTTTTATGGGAATTTTTCTGTTACAATATGGCTCGTCACAATTAACAAAATCCGCCATTGATTCGGCGAGAAAAATATGTTGTTCATTATATCCGACAACAGGTACAAAATGCAGCCAGTTTTCATCCGCTCGGACTCGTATCATCACGATTACCGGATTTCCTTTGCTGACCTCATTTTTAAGCGCAGTAATATTTCCGGAACAATACTTTACCTTAAAGCCATAATGGGAAAGCATATTCAATATTCCTTTGGGTGACACTAATCCATCTTTCATTTTATTGGAAATAGTTTCATATAATTTATTACCCTGTGCTTCAA
Organism: uncultured Acetatifactor sp.; assembly: GCA_947589075.1. Classification (GTDB taxonomy): domain Bacteria; phylum Bacillota; class Clostridia; order Lachnospirales; family Lachnospiraceae; genus Acetatifactor. The sequence continues at coordinate 13,469 of CANQBS010000076.1, read as the reverse complement.
TATCCCAGTGCCGTAAAACGTATGCTGACGAAAACGCGGAACATTCATATTTTTTCTGAAAATCTATTCTGTTCGCTTTTTTAATAACAAACTCCTTTTTCCTGCATTCTATTGAAAAATGAAAATGTAATGCACCCATTAGAAAGCTGTCTATAATTGTTGCTATTATTAAATAATTTACTAACGTTGATAGTAGTATCAATATTATTTTTCCCATCATCAATCCTTTCTTTTTGACTGATGCAAACGCGGTCTGTATTGATTTTTCCTGAAGCTTCTCTGCCTGGCAAAACCAAAAAGATCAAAATAAATATTCATACTTCCGCATCTGGTTCAGCAGGATCTTTTCTACTCTTTCCTTGACCCTTTGCGGATAATTTTTTTCTTGTTCCAACAGATTTTCTATATCTTTTCTCGTAAAATAGAAACGGATCTGCTGTCCATATAATTCTTCCGCCATGTCAAGCTGTTGGTCAAAATCAGTACAAAATGTCTTTGCATGTACCGTCCCCAGCAGCTTTTCCAACTCAATCTCCATGGGATAGTCCATCGTGGTATCTGATAAGAGCCCCGCCCCATGGTCAAAAAAAAGACACTCATGGAATATATGGATTGATTCAGGCCCTGACCTGTTTTCTGATGAAAGAGACGTTCCATGGTAATGAGCTGCCAATCCCTTCGGCGCTTATCTCTCTATTCTGATCCAAAAATCATCCTCCGCCATTCTCCCCTGGGTCTTTTCTATGATCAGCAGGGGATCATAAAAAGGAAGTCCAAGCTCTTCCAGCGCGATCTTCATCTTATCCCTGCTCCTGGGAAAACACCGGGATTCCAGAAATTCCTCATAGGTTTTAAAATCCGGTCTTTCATTCACTCCAAAAGCCTTCAGCAGATCATCCCGGGTATAGTTCCGTATTTTAACCTTCTTATGCAGTTCATCCACATCAATCAGGGTGCAAAGCCTCTCCCGAAAATAATACCATAAACGCATGGGATACTCCTTCGGGGGAATCGAAAAATCTTCTGGGATTTGAGGATACTCTTCCAGAAGATTCACCAACACCACGATTGGACCTGAAATGGGCTGCCCCGCCGTCTCCCACCTCTCTACCGTCTTCACAGAAACACCCGCAAAGGATGCGAACTCAGCCTGTGTCAGCTTAAGCTTCCTACGTATTCTCTTCAAACCTTCTCCCGACAGCTCAGAAGGAAATGCAAACTGTTCCATACCTCGACCTCCGGCTTTTGCCATAAATTGAAAGCACTTTATTTCATCCATAATAATATAATACCCTCAAAATAAGGGGGTTGTCAATCCTAATTTCCCCTTATTTTGAGGGTATTATTCCCTTTACTGGATTTTACTGGTGTTTTTTCGGATTCTTAAATCACCTTTTCCGAAGTGATTTATTTTTCCCTTGCAGTTCATTTTCCAAACAACTCCACCAGATTTTCATCCGTAAAATCGTACCATTCCGCATCCGCTTTCCTGGCCTGTTCCTCCCAGACGGCACGATATTCTTCCTCAGTGGTACTCCGGTGATCTACAACAAAGCTTCCCTGCCCTTCATCGGATGCTGCTTCCGGATTTGCCGCCGTCCAATAGGTGATCTTATCGCTTTCAAAACCTGTTTGGGTAAAATCAGTAATGGCGCAGATGCCTGCCTCCCTCACCCCCGTAGGATCCGAATAAGAAAATGTACCGTCTGTTTTCAGATTCTCAAGCTGCCGGTAATCCATTCGATAACCATAGACCTCACCGCCCATCTGATGTAATACAAGACTTCCCCCTGTATCCCCCGCAGCTCCATATACAAACAGTACTGCTTCTTCCTTACCATCCCCGTCCAGATCCACCTGTGCAAAATTCCAGATCTTCATATAAGGATCTTCCGGGTCGAAAAAACCAGGAACATCCTCTATTTTACTGGAAACCGGACCATTTTCAGAAATATATAAAAACTCGCCCTCTCCCTTTAGAATATTCCCTATATCAGAGCTCCCGCCTGAGGTTCCCGGTGCTGCGAACACAGCCACAACGCCTGCGATTACCAGAATCACCGCCCCCAAAAGCGCCAGCCTTCCTTTTTTCTGTAACTTCATAATTGAATTTATCCTCTTTTCTGTCGTATTTTTGCTGAAATAGCTGTTGAATGGGACGAGACCGCTTCTGATTCCCTCCATCTGCAGCAGGATCTCCGCATACTCCTTTCTGCGCTTCCAGCCAAAATAGCGGACTACACACTCGTCGCATTCCAATTCAATATCCTGTTGAAGGAAAACAAATAAAACCCAAACCAACGGGTTAAACCAGTGAAGGCACAGCGCTGCCGCGGCAATCCCTTTCCATAACGCATCAAAACGACATATATGCACATATTCATGAAATAATATGTACCTCGCCTGGCGTTCATCCTTCCAATCCGTATCGCCCGGCATGAGAATGACGGGATGGACGATACCATAAGTCAACGGAGAGGAAAGCCCGGAAACCCGGCGTATTTCTATCCTGCGCCGAAGGGAATGCTCCTGCAGCCACCTTTCCACGAATTCATTATGTACCGGTAAAGCGGTCTGAAACTCACGCCTGCACCGCATCCAGACCATCACAAAGTACAGCGCAAAACACACCGCAAATACAGCCCAGATAGTCACCACAGCCCAGACGGTCAAAGTGATCCAATGGGAGGAGGCAGCGGGCATTGTCTGATTCGCTCCGCCCGATATAGCCGATGCCGCGCCATTTCCCATCCCTTCTCCAATAGCACCGGCATTGATTTCCGAACTGCCTCCAGCAATCACTCCGGCATTCCAGGAACGCCCCATTCTCCATCTCAGCCCCGAAAGGATGCCGCCGAATGGCAGCGGAAAGGACACAGGCACCAAAAGCCTTGCAAGCGCGACGCCCCATAAGGCCAAATAGGTCTTCCTGGGCAGCCTATCCGCAGCAATTGCCCGAATCGCGGCAATGACCAAAATCAAAATTGCTCCCGATAAACTCATCTGCAAAAGGTTCATTTGCGTAAAGTTCATTTGCATAAAGTTCATTTGCATAAAGTTCATTTGCAAAGGGTTCATCCTCATCACCCCCTCTTTTCACTCCCAGTCCTCAACAACCTTCTTCAACCGTTCCAGCTGCTCCTGCGTGAGCCTCTTTTTGCCAAGAAGCGCAGCGAAAAGATTGCCCGCGAAGCCGTCATAAACCTTATTGATCAGCTCATTGGTCTCAGCCTCCTGTACCTCTTCCTTGGAAATCAGGGCATGGCAGACAAAGCCCGGCTCCCTTCTTTCAATGGCTCCCTTGTCGATGCAGCGCTTGATGAGGGTATAGGTGGTATTGATCTTCCATCCTGTCTCCCCCTTTAAAACATCCGAAATTCTCTTGGCGGTAACATCCCCCTCACGCCATAGAACATTCATCACCTTAATCTCCGAATCAAACAGCTTAATGTCCATACCCTGTCTCCTTTCCAAAAATCTGATCCATATTTTACCATACAAAACGCGTTCTACTCTGGTAGAATACATACTACCACAGTAGAACGCGCATGTCAATACTTCTGGGGAAAATATTTTGCTTCAGTAAATTTTACTTCAAACCTTCTTCCGGGCTATCCCGGTCGCCTGCTCGATCTCAAATTCATAGCCCTTGATACGGGCCGCGGATGCCCCTTTACTTATTTTCATTCACATATAGCTGGATACGATTTTGTATAATACTTACTACATCATCTGCCCCTTTTTGCCCGCTATAATAAGCTCCTGCTTCTTCATTGATGATTTGAAGGATTTCATCATCCACAGAAAAGAAAGGCGTTGCATCCGGAACTAATTTAAGTGCCGCATTGACATCATCCCATGTAAATCTATCTATCGCTATGGCATCTGCCGCCATCCTCTCATCCAATGTCTTTTTCAATGCAGGATAGGTGATCCAGAGTTCTGCATAGAGATCACTTTTCTCCCGTGTCAAAGAATCCTCGATAAAGTCCCATGCACTCTCCTTATGCTCTGATGCGGCTGCAATCGCATACGCGTCACTGCCAAGCAGAAGATGCCCTCCCCGGCCGTCTGCAGTCGGGAACCCCACAAAAGCAGCATTCTCTTCGAACACTTTCAAATAATCCCATAACACATACGGAGTCGTCTCCACTACAGCAAACAGTACTTCCCCTTTGTCCATTTTAACGGGCAGGGATTCCTCCTCTCTCCCATTCACCACAGCATCCGGGAATCGGTTCACATACTCAAGCAGCGCCTGAAATTCTTCCGAGTCAAAATGGCATGTACCGGTATCCCGGTCGATAAAAGCATCCTCATTGAACATCAGGCAAAACTTCATCACATCTTCCTTTGTCACTCCGTCAAAGGCTTTCGCCCCCGGATAACGGTCTGCCAGCAAATACAGCCCCTCCAATGTCAGACCCTCTTTATTGTCCAACAGCGCCACGTTTCCTACTACGGTCTGGATCATAAACTCCGCCGGAATTCCCACCAAAATATCACCGCAGGTATATGCTTCCAATATCCCATCCACAAAATCCGAGCGGTCAAACGCCTCCGACCGATCCACATAAGGCGCCAGATCCTCAAAGAGTCCCCGGTCTGCCAGTTTATTCACGTCGATGCCGGATAGGTCGATTAAATCCAGGGGTTCCTTTGTCAGGACAGCATTGTATAAGTCTGTCAGTGATTCATAGTTTTTCACAGTGAGATGATATCTGCCGTTTCCCCTGTTGAACTGTACTGCCATTGCTGCCAAATCACTCCCCAAGTCCAAAGTGGCAAGCACCAGTTCTTCCCTTTGAAGCGCCTTTTCCGCCTTTGTCTTTTCCAGTGCCACGATGCACCTGTCATCATTCATCCAATCTTCCACTGTAGCGCACAGCCTGCCGTCCTCCAGCAGATACAGATTTGCGACATAGTACCCGTTAATATCACTGTTTATCCAGAGAAATAATTCTTCCCCGGCTGATCCGGAATCGTTTTTCTGAGTATCAAACCGATACCCATAGACAGCCCTGTCATCATACAGCAGTAAATCATATCCGCCGTCCAAATCATCACTCCCTCCGGCGGAATCACTGTTTCTCCCGGTTCCCGTGCAGAGACCCTTGATATTCGGAAGATTCTCAGCGACTTCCAGCAGCCGGACATTCTCATAATCGACTTCCATCAGGGTACAGCGAACGCCATTCTTCTCCTCTGCAATGTTTATTTTTTCCTGACTGATACAGACATAAACTTTGCCATCCGCGCCTTCGCAGGCTCCTTTTATCCGGACGACCGCCTGATTCTCCGGGGAAAGATAGCGGACAGAGCCATGATAAGCCCCGTCACCGTCATACAGCAATATCTCCCCGTTATCAAGGAAAATATAGAGTCTCCCCTGACTGTCCATGGTCAGTTCGTGAATAGAAACATTACTTCCTGCCTTCTCTGTGATATCCTCGGAAAACAGGCAGTTCCCTTCCAGATCAAACCTGCACAGAAAGCGTTTCATAGAGCCGGCTGCCGGATAGACATTTGCAGTCAAATACAAATTAAAATCCTGGGTAAAAAAGCGGTAGCCCACATCCCAGTTGTTTCCTCCCTCCGGCCAGTGAATGGGGACGCTCTTAAGCGTTCCATCGGTCAGGGAATACCGGAAAATACTCTTTGTACTGTTCCCGGATTCTTCTCCAAGCGACACATAGCAGAAGGTATCACCCACGGGCTGCATTCTGCTATAATCCGCACGCTCATCCCCCACCGTGATCACTTCCGGCACATAAACCCATTCCCGACCCTGTATGGTATCAGAAACAGCTTTTTCACCTGATATGACATCCTGATCAGAGATACCGTCCTTGCCGCATGATGCCAGAAACAGAGATACATACAACATCAGGCAACATAAAGAAAAGCTTAATCGATTACGTTCATGATAAACCTGAAATTTCATACTTCTTAATTTCATACTTCTTAATTTGTTCATTGAAAATGCTCCTTCCTCTCTACATCCTATCCCTTCTTTCTAAACGATAAAATTCATTTGTTTCTAACTTGTTTCCAAATTGTTTTTAAATTGCATCGTTTCTAAATTGCGTTGTTTCTGAATTGCATCGTTTCTGAATTGCATCAACTCTTTTTCGTGTATACTATTTTGCACGACGGGCTTTCCCGGTCACCTGCTCGATCTCAAATTCATAGACCTTCACGCGGTCTGCGGACGCCCTGGCATACCGATCCCCCTGCTCAAGATAATCCGGGCTGAATTTCTCCACCAGCTTCATCAGACCAACCAGCTTATCCCCGCTTTCCCTGATCTTGCCGAAAACGATCACACTTTCATATTCTGTGGAAAATTTTGCTGGTAACACCTGCGTATCCCCTACGACCGTAAAGCATGCCTTTACCTCTCCTGAGATATTTTCTCCGAGCAGGCTGCTCTCCACAGTGTGATGAAAGTACAGCTTCCCGTCGTGCCAGGCGTAACTCATCGGCACCCCATAAGGATAGCCGTCCGCGCAGACCGTGGACAAAACTCCATATTGACTTTTCCGTAAAATTTCTTCCGCCTCTTCCTTTGAAAGACTGCGGTCCGTTCTTCTCATCTTCGCACGATCCATTTTTTTGATCCTCCTTCTTCTCATGTCTGTCTGAATGTTTCCTAAACATGCCTGATTATAGTTGCTTATCCTTCCAACGTATCCCAAGCCCATCCGATTATGGTCGCTGATCCACCCAACGTTCCTCTAGCACGTTCGATTCTGGCCGCTTATCCAGCCAAGTTGGCAATTTCCCCAAATCTTATCGTCATAAAGTCATTCGTCGAATCCGGTTTCCTCCACAAACCCCAAAGCATCTGCATTACTCCAGGCATCGTAAAAAGCGCAGCCGCTGTCTGTCCACAGATCGCCGCTGTGCCGGTACAGCCCTTTATAAAGCAGACCGCTTTCCCCAAAAACATAAAGGTACAGGCTGTTGCGATATAACCCAATCGGTCCCAGGAAAGCCAGCCTCCCATCCCGGTATTCCGCCGCATAGGAAACCCTGGGATCATTGCCAAAATAGGTTTCCGGGGTTAAACCGTAGCTGTCGATTTTTCCCCTGATCCCCGGCAGATAGCTTCCGCCTTCCTTCTGAGCCATACAGAAGCTCCCATCCCCAAGCATCAAAAGCTTTCCGTCCGATACTTCACTGACCCGCAGGAAGGAACCAGGCACATCCGCTTCTAAAAGGGGTTGTCCGGCAGAAACGCTGTAATCCTTTACGTTCATGGAATCCAGCCTCCACTCCCCGCCGCTTAAAGTGACTAAAAGAATCTCATCCTCCTCATTTCCTTCCTCCAGATCCACCACACAAGCTTCTTCCGGCAGGGAACAGACCTTCCGAATCCTGTCATACCAAAGAACCACCCTGTCATCCTCTCTTGTGGCAGGGACGAAATAAACTCCATTGCCGGAGCTTTCCCTCTCAGGAATCGGAAGGAACCTCCCCTCCTCGTCGGTGAGATAAAAGGCAAAATAACAGCCCTCTTCTCTGGAAATCTGGCTGCTGTAAAGCCAGAAATCTCCTATTTCGTTGACTTCTAGGGCTTCAAGCTCCCTGGAATCGTTTAACCTCACTGTCACCGAAAGCCTGTAATCCTCCGGCACCGGGATCTGCAGAAGTTCTCCCACATCGAATCCGGTTCCATACCGGGTGATGTTCCCTTTTACCTCCACGAACCTATTTCCGCTGCCTTTATAATCCAGCCATAGCTCCAGGGGCAGATAATCATAATAATCCCCGGGGGATACCTCCCTTGTCAGGCTTGCGCCGGTACTGGTCTGGTCAATGACCGACTGCACCGCTTCCGGGAAGATCTCTGCTACCGCATTAATTGCCATGGTGGGAGTGGCAGAATAGGCTGCCCCTGAGGAAACGGAGTGGGAGGAGGTCAAATGAAAGCTCCCCGACCGAAGCAAGTCCAGAGGTCCCTTTTTTTCATACTTCTCATACAGGCTCCAGACATCCGTAACGGAAGCATCTTCCGGCCCGCTAAAGCGAAAAGACACCTTGTTTATCTCTTTCTCCCATGGGTCATAAAACGTATCCCAGATCAGGTGGGCATCCACCTCTGAACCGATCCGGAAAGAAAAACCTTTCGCTGCATCCCTGTCTCCCTCCAGCACCTCCTCAGCGATGGAGATCTCCCCTTCCTGTCCGGTAACGGAGGGAATCCATCTGCAGGCAGCCGCAAAAACAGCCGCCATCATAAAAAACGCGATTCCAAGACTTCTTTTCATTCATACACCTCCCAGGCAGTTCTTCAGCACTGGACTTCAGCAACGGACCTCAACCACAGGCTTCAGCGCCAGATTTCAGCAACGGACTTCAGTAAAGGACTTCAACCACGGACTTCAGCGCCGCAGCGTTTCCGCAGGCGTAAAGATCCTGTAACATCCCCAATAAGTCAGGCACAACATCCCCATCACAAATAAATCCAGAAGGATTCCAAGAACCGGCACCACCACACAGCTTTTCCACAAAAAGCCCCTGTCCGGCAGACGTCTCACCAGATAGATGCTTCTGCTTTCCTGATAATAATAGAAATACCGCAGAGCTATGAACAGGAACGCCAGAAAAAACAACAGGAAAAATCCCAGAAAACACCCCTCAGACAGCTCCCCAAAGGGCTCCATCACAGCCCCTTCCTCTAAAACCTTTTCCCCGATCTGCCTGTCAAAATAAAATAACGCCTGATAAGCCTTCCAATAACGGCTCCAAAACTGGAAACTATATAGGATGCTGAAAATCATAAGGATCCAAAACCCATACCATTCCCCGCTGCTGTCCCAGCCGGGAGGCGACCATTTTCCCAACCTGTCCCGCATATCACATGTTCCTTCTTTCCGGTACTTTCCCTTAATACCTTTCCCTTTAACACCTTCCCCTTTGGTGCCTTCTTCCTTAGTACTTTCCTTCTTTTGTATCTTCTCTAATATTTTCCTCTTTGACGCCTTCCTCTTCGGCACCTTTCCTTGAATAAGTTCAATCCTGCTTTTCCCGCAGCATAAATGTCAGGCACCAGATGATACAAAAGAGACCGCCAAGGGCGACGGCGAGATCCAGTATCCCATATTGAAATCCTTCAAAATCAATATCTCTTGCAAAAAGAGCGATCATCAAGCCCAAAGCCATGCCGGGCAAAACAATCCTTACCCTCCCCTTTGCAGCAGCTCTGTCAAGGGTGCTGTACCCGATAAAAACCGTGTACAGCCCTGCGGCAAGAAGAAAGAAGCCGTTGCTGAGCCATCTCGCAATATCCGCCAGAGGCAGAAGGCTGTGCAGAAGCCCATTCTGGTAGAAAGAGAGAAACAATCTTTGGGGCAGTTTCGCCCAGACCGGACTGTATTTACAAAGTACCTGATCCATGAAAAACACCAGCAAAAGCTGCCAGGCGAATAACAGAAGCAGGCAAAGGACATGATAAACCGCCCATATAAAGTAAACGGTCCTGCATTTTACAGACAAACGCCTCATGGAATATCTGGATTTTTCCCTGCAGGCAGCCCAGGACAAAACGACAATCACACCGAACATCCCAAACTGGAAGAAAGGCTCCGCATGGCTTTTATCCACCGCTCTTCCCAGATTATGGCGCCTGATCTCCCACAAAATCTGAGTCTGCTCTTTCTCCGCATCCGACATTCTTTCCCATTCTCCTGTATGCTGCAGGGATGTAAAATACGTCTCGGTTTCCTCCTCCACCCTGCCCAGATATACCGCTAAAAATAGGAACTCCGCCGCTGCCAGCAGGGCAAAGATTCCCGCTATCTTATAAATCGTGCTGCGCACCTGTAAAGACAACACCGCAATATATTTCTTCATCGCAAACCTCCTCGTTTCCCCTTACTCCGACAACCTGGAAAGGGCTTTGCTCACTCTGTCCGTGCGGTAGTCATACACTTCCTTCACATATTCCACCAGGGTCCTGCCCTGTTCCTCAAGAGCCAGGGTATTCACATCCCCCACCAGCTTTCCCCTGCGCAATAACAGCGCCCTTCCCACGAAATTCTCCACTTCCTCAATCAAATGGGTGGACAGGATCACGGTCTCTGTGGGCTCCAGGATTCCCAAAAGTACCTTATAGAAATCCTCCCTGTTGAAAATATCGTTTCCCGCGAAGGGCTCGTCCATCAGAATATAATCCGCCCCCTGGGAAAGGGCGAGAATCACTTCAAACTGGTTCTTCTGCCCCATGGAAAAGCTCCTGAGAGCCTTATTCCCCGGCAGTTCAAAGAAATCCATTAACGCCTGGAACCGCTTTTGCCGGAATGCCGGGAAATGCATCTGATAAAATTCTGCATGGGACTTAGCCGTCATATTTGGGAAAAAAGAATGCTCGCTGGTGGCGAAGGACAGCCTGTGGAGATTCCTCGTCCCGATTTTCTCCCCATCCAGAAGAACCGTTCCCTGATAGGAAACAAAATTCAAAATACATTTAAACAACGTGGTCTTGCCTGCCCCGTTTTCCCCAAATAAACCGATGATCTCCCCCTGGGGGATCTGCAGGTCAATCCCCGCAAGGGCTTCCGTCCAGCCTGTGGACTGATGGTAAAATTTAACGAGCTCCTTAATTTCCAGCATGTTCTCTCCTCCCGTCTGTTCCTTTTTCCTCCAAAACTGCCTGTCCCTGATTCTTTCCAGGATCGTCTGTTTCTTTTTCCTCCCAAACTGCTTTTCCTGATTTTTTCCAGGACAGCCTGTTCCCTATCCTGAAAACTGTCTGTTCCTGCTTCTCCCAGGAATCCTTCTCTCCATTTCTCTTATCACCCTGATCAAGGATCATCCAAATGATTGCTCTCAGATTTCTCCATGGAAGAATCATACGCAAAATCTATGTGAGCACAAATCTGAGAAATCAGTTCTGCCTGCGCCAGCCTGTCAAAGCTGTGGCTGTAAGACCCCAGATACTGCAGTCCATCCCGGTCAAAAATAGAAAGCCTCACACTGCAGCCCGAACTTCCCTCCGCGGCCAAAAATACCAGCTGTCCTTCTCTGTAATCCGCCTCATAAACCGGCACCCGGGTCGGCATCACCATATCTTCATACACCGATGCAACATCTGAAGCCCGAACCCAGCTATTCCCATCCAGGTCAAGCTGCCCGCTGATTTCCTCCGTAAATCTGCCTGATTCCACCCGGGCAAGGCAAAACCGTCCGTCCATGAGCATCAGGAGCTGTCTGTCCGCCACCTGCCTCACTTCCAGATAGGCACAGTCAGGGTCGTACAAAAGCGTTTCCCCCTGAGATACCTTCCCGGTTTTAGGATCCAGCACATCCAGGCGCCACCATCCATTTTCCCAGATGACAAGAAGCAAGGTTTCATTTTCCTGCGAAGCTCCATTTCCCTGTGAAATTTCGTTTTCCTGCGAATTCCCTTTCTCCTGTAAAATCCCGCTCTCTTGTGAAGCCCCATTTTCCCGTAATGTTCCATTTCCCTGCAAAACCATGAGGTCGATCACAAAGCTTTCCTCAGGAATGTCGCAGATTTTACGAAGCTGAGGATAAACAGGGATTCCACCGTCCCGTCCATACTGCTTCTTCACGGGGATAAAATAAATTCCATTCCCTGCTTCGCTGCCGCAGGGCACGGGCGAACCAACGCCGCCATTTATGACCGAGCCGCTTTCTGTTACCTCGTCCAGGGATGCATAAAAGGAAAAATAATACCCTTCCGTTCCTCTGGCCTGTACTCCATACAAAGAAGGGAGATTTTCCGGGGAAACGTTAACCCACACTCCCTGATTCGTCTCCAGGGAAACCTTAAACACAGCCTCCTTAGGTATGGGAACCCGAAGTATTTCTGTGATATCATAACCATCCTCGTTGTTCCATACATCATAAAACCTCTCAGAATCCTCCTTCCCGTCTCCGATTCCCCAAGCGTTTTTCAGGTCTTCTTCCTCATAACTTTCCTGATCCAATCTGAGCCTAAGAGGATAATAGGGATAATAATCGGCCAACTTTACCGTTCCTGTATACTTTCCACTCCCCTCCTCATAATCTCCGGACTCCAAAGCAGCCTTTACCGCCCTGGGGAAAAAATATACCCAATTATCTGCGCTGAGTATATACTGCCGTTCCTGCTGTCCTTCTGGAATCTGTATGCCGGATAAAGAGTCCTCCCCCAGGCCAAATCCTTCTTCCTTTAGCTTCATCACGGCTCCATAATCGCCATACAGATTGAGGGGACGATTTTTTAAATCAGCCGAATGACTGTTGTTTCCAACTGTTTTGTTTCCTCTTATGGAAAAGGAAAATTCCGTTTCACAGGTATCCGCACCGGCTGCGTTGCCGCTTTCCCCATCAGCTGCGCCGCTTTCTTCTCCGCCGACTGAACTACCGCCTTCTCCACTGGCTGAACTGCCGCCTTCTCCATCGGCTGAGCCGCCTTCTTCTTCGCCGGCTGAACTGCCGCTTTCTCCACTGACCGAACTACCGCCTTCTCCGTTAGCTGCGCTGCCATCTTCTCCATCACATTCTCCGATATGATATTGGGTGTTCCAGAAAAGGCACCCATTCCATACACTAACCTGAAAGCCAATTCCTTTGGCCGCATTTTTATCCCCTTCGAGAATCTGTTCCGTAATTACGACGGCTTCCTTTTGGGACTGGATCTCAGGAATGATATTCATTATGCTACATGCACCTGCCAGAAACAGACAGAATGCAAAAATAAGACTTCTTCTCATTCCCTTCACCTCTTTTCCCCCGAGTCTCCCCAAATATCCTCAGCCAGCCGTAACGCCGCTTCCTTTTCAACCCCCATCTGCTGCATAGCCTGCACCCAGGTCAGGGTATCCTGCACCAACAGACTTCTCCTGATCTCTTCCTTCTGCCTTTCGTCCACTTCCACACAGCTCTTCGCTCCTGACCTGGAACGAATGATGCCCTCTTCCTCCAGAAGATGATAAGCCTTTTGTATGGTGTTGGGATTGACCCCCAGAAGAGCGGACAGAGCCCTTCTGGAAATCATCTCCTCCCCGTTTGCAATGCTCCCCGATACGATTCCACGCTTCACGTAACGGATGATCTGCAGATAAATCGGCCCATTATCCTCCAATATGAAATCTTCAAATGATATCATCCGCCGCGAACCTCACTCTTTCTTTCCCGTACAAAAAATATATAAACGCAAAAGTGTATGAGTCATATAATACACTTTATAACTGTATTATATGACTCATACACTTTCTTGTCAAGCACAATTCAGAAAACGTTTCTTAGATATTTCTCAAGCCGTTATATACAACTGGGTGACAACTTATTTGCCGTGTCTATTTGATACCTCATTTATAAAACGGGACTCTTGGGTTACAAACGGGACTCTCGGTTTTCCATTCACCCATACATAAATTAATGCTCAGTTGTAATCCGAGATTCCATACCCAGTATCCCGAATGATGTGTATTAGTTATCATATATTGTTGAGAGAG
>CANQBS010000075.1 GCA_947589075.1 uncultured Acetatifactor sp. | reverse complement strand
CCTGTAGCCCAGAATGTTCTGTCCGCGGAACAGCATCTGCAGCTTGGTGTGTTTGAAGCCGTCACGCAGCTTTCTTAATCTGTCCCAGGGATCCTCTTTCAGGAAACGAAGGGAAGCATCAAAGGTAGCGCCGCCCCAGCACTCTACGGAATGATAGCCAACCTGATCCATTTTCTCCACAATGGGAAGCATGAAGTCGGTAGGCATCCTGGTAGCGATCAGGGACTGATGGGCGTCACGCAGTATGGTTTCCGTTATTTTAATCGGTTTCTTTCCTTGTTCTGACATTTCATTTTCCTCCACATAATTGATCGGGAAGCCGCTCTTCCCTGCGTAAACGGGCTGCAGGCCTGCAGCCCGCAAATCACTGCTTAAAATACTCCAAAGATCGCCATAAAGGTACCGGCCGCCACTGCCGTTCCGATAACGCCAGCCACATTAGGTCCCATAGCGTGCATCAGAAGGAAATTGGTAGGATCCGCTTCCGCGCCCACCTTCTGGGAAACACGGGCCGCCATGGGGACCGCGGATACTCCTGCGGAACCGATCAGCGGATTCACCTTGCCGTGGGTAGCAATGCACATCAGCTTGCCGAACAGTACCCCTGCCGCCGTACCGAACATAAAGGCGATCAGGCCCAGGGCCACGATCTTAAGCGTATCCAGGTTCAGGAAAGCTTCCGCGCTGGTGGTAGCGCCTACGGAAGTACCCAGCAGAATGACCACGATATACATCAAAGCGTTGGAAGCAGTCTCCTGGAGCTGTCTGACCACGCCGGATTCCCTGAACAGGTTGCCCAGCATCAGCATGCCAACCAGGGGAGCCGTGGTAGGAAGGATCAGGCAGACCACGATGGTAACGATAATGGGGAAGAGGATCTTCTCCAGCTTGGAAACGGGACGAAGCTGCGCCATCTTGATCTTGCGCTCCTTCTCCGTAGTAAACAGCTTCATGATAGGGGGCTGGATGATAGGAACCAGGGACATATAGGAATATGCCGCCACCGCGATGGGTCCTAAGATAGCCGTCTGTCCCAGCTTGCTTGCCAGGAAGATGGAGGTAGGACCGTCCGCGCCGCCGATGATGGAAATAGCCGCTGCAGCCATGTCGTTGAAGCCCATCCAGATCGCTCCGAAATATGCGGCGAAGATACCGAACTGTGCCGCTGCTCCTAACAGAAAGCTCTTGGGATTGGCGATCAGGGGACCGAAGTCCGTCATGGCGCCCACCCCCATGAAGATCAGGGAAGGAAGGATCGCCCACTCATCCAGTACATAAAAATAATACAACAAGCCGCCCGTACCGTTGGCTGACTCTTCAATGCTCAGCATGATGTCAGGATAGATATTTACAAGCAGCATACCAAATGCAATAGGGGTCAATAGAAGCGGTTCAAACCCCTTCGCAATCGCTAAATAAAGGAAAGCACATGCGACAACGATCATCAGATAGTTTCCCCAGGTCAGGTTGAAAAAGGCTGTCTGATGGACCAGATTGTCCAGTGTTGTAGCTATATATTCCATTTGTTGACCTCCTGTTGTGTTATCGTGTTGCAAAGGACCGGCTCTTCAGGCAGACGCATCTGCCCGGCGATCCGGTTTCGGACACGATGATCAGTTCATGGTTGCGAGTAATGCACCAGCTTCAACAGGGTCGCCAACAGCCACATCAATGCTTGCAACGGTTCCGTCCTGAGGAGCAACTACGGGAATCTCCATCTTCATCGCTTCAATGATCACCACAGGATCTCCTGCCTTTACTGCCTGGCCGACCTTGCCCTCGATCTTAAATACCTTGCCTGCCGCGCCGGCCTCAATGCGGACGCTGCCTGCCGCGCCGGATGCCTTGGGAGCAGGTGCTGCTGCGGGTGCGGCCTTGGGCGCTGCCTTAGGTGCTGCGGGAGCCTTTGCAGCCACAGGCGCTCCTGTGGAAGCTCCCTCTTCTACTACTACGTCGTATACGTTGCCATTTACGGTAATGGTGTAATTTTTCATTTTCTTATCCTCCATTTTTCTATTAGCGTCTGCTTCTATTCACTTTACGAATGCTTCTCACAACGAATCCATCCGTAGTAACTGCACCTTCGCTGGCCGCGATTGCCGCTGCGATCACAGCTACCAGCTCCAGGTCATCGGTTTCATCCGATGCCTCTTCCACAACTTCCTGTACTGCGGGGGCAGGAGCAGGCGCCTTCGCCGCCTCGGCCTCCTTTGCCTTCTTCGCCGCCTTTTCCTGGGCCACGGAAATGAACTTAAAGCAGGAGATCACGATGCTGATCAGGATCAGCACGCAGAAAACGGTTCCCATGCCCAGAAGGGTATTCAGAGCCGCCCTCTCCATCAGCTCTCCCATGGTGGAAACGGGATTCAGGGAGATAGATTCCAGGCTGAAGAACATATCGTTGGATAAAACCACTTCCGCTTCAGCGTCCTTCAGCTCTCCGTCGATCTGCACGTTCACAATGATCTGACTGCCGTCTATGACCGCATCCGCTTCTCCCACCGACACAATGCTTCCAATGGACTTAAGGCCGGAGGCAAAAGAAGAGATGCCCTTCTGCACCGCATTGCCGTCCACATTCATGCTGTAATTGGTGCCGACGCTGTACTCGATCTCTTCGGCAGTATATTCAGCCAGGATATCCTCCGCTCCATTATCAACCAGATCCTCAAATAAAGGAATGATCTGCTGGGTGGCATGCTGCTTTGCAATATCCACCTTCTGCTGTTCATAGTCTGTCAGCTTACTTTCTCCGCCGCAGGCCGTCAATCCGAAGATGCAGGCAATCGTACATATTAAGGCTAAATATTTTTTCATCTCGATATCACCCTTTCTAGACTGTGCCATGCTTTTTATCCGGACGGTCTTCTCTCTTGGTATACAGCATCTCAAAGGCGCCGATCACATACTTTCTGGTCTCAGCTGCATCCACGATCTGATCTACATATCCTCTCCTTGCCGCGCTGGCTGCGCTTGTCTGCAGCGCAGCGTATTCGGCAGCCTTTTCATTGATCACATCCGCGCCTTTTCCCTCATACATGATCTTGGCTGCCAGCTTTGCATCCATGGTGCCGATCTCGGCATCCGGCCAGGCCATCACAATATCCGCCCCGATCGCCTTGGAATTCATGGCTACATAAGGGGTGCCGTATGCCTTGCCCACTACCACGTTCACCTTGGGAACCGTTGCATTTGCAAAGGCATAGGTCAGCTTCGCCGCAGCCTTCGCAATGGCTTTTTCGGAAGTGACTGTGGCTTCGTAGCCCTTTACATTGGTCAGGGTCAGAACAGGAATATCAAAGGCGTCGCAGAAATTCACGAAATCAGCGGCCTTCTCACAGCCTGCCACGCTAAGCACCGCATCGAGCTTCTCCGATACATTGCCTTCCTCGTCCAGGATCTCGCTCCTGTTGGCCACCGCGCCCACGGTGATCCCATTCAGCTTCAGGAAACCAATTACCATATTCTTACCATAATCCTTCTTCAGCTCGAAGAAGCGATTATCGTCGGCAAGAATGGAAAGGGCGACGGAGGTATCGCCGGCACAGCCTGCGATCTCTTCATTCACTCTGTTTAAATCATCTCCGCACTCTTCAATATTGCCGCCGTCCTCGCAGTTGGCAGGAAGGAAACCGACCAGCTCTCTGATCTGTGCAAGAACGCTGTCCTCATCCGCCACAACATCCACAATGCCGCTCTCCTTTGCCTGGAACTCAGCTGAGGAGGTGTCATTCTTTGTGATCACATTGCCGTCTAAAGCATTGGGGGCATTCACAAAAAGTCTTGCCTTCTTTCCCTCCATGAAGGTAAAGTCCGTCAGGGTGGGGAACAGACCCAAGCCGCCGCCGCAGTTGCCAAAGACCGCCGTAATCTGAGGGATCACGCCGGAGGCTATGGACTGCTTCGCGTAAATCTCACCGAAGGCATTCAGGGCGTCTGTCGCTTCCTGCAGGCGAAGTCCGGCGCTGTCCACCAGGCCGATAATGGGCGCACCCATTTTGATCGCCAGATCATAGAGACGGGTGATCTTCTTCGCATGCATCTCGCCGATGGAACCGTTCATCACGGCCGCATCCTGGCTGTAGACATACACAAGACTGCCATCGATCACCCCATAGCCTGTGATACAGCCGTCTGACGGGAGTTCACCAGGCTTCATGTTGAAATCCGTAGCCCTTGCCGTTACAAGTCCGCCGATTTCAACAAAACTGTTGTCGTCGAGTAAAGCTGTGATTCTTTGACTCGCTTTTGAATTGGTACTCATGTTTTTCAGCCCTCCGTTTATAATAAATGAAAAAACTTATTAATTCGAGGCAGGCACCCTACACAATATCTTGTATGCAGACGCCCCCATGATTAATCTATTTTGTATTATAACACAAAAAATACGGCTCGCATAGCATGAATTGCAAAATTTTCAAAATATTTACAAGTTTTAGAAAAACTCTGTGCAATTCCTTCATTTTCTGTTATGATGATTCACGGATCAAACAAAAAAGAGGTGCTACAGTGTGAAAAATAAGCTCGATAGCTTATTTTTCACACGGCTATTTGTGCCGGAGCGTCACAAATAGCCCTGATGGCAGATTAGAAATCGCATTCGCGATTTCTAATCGCCCCGTCGCGTAAACGCTCCGGAATGGAGATTATCATGAAAATAACCGCGGACTGCCATCTGCACTCCTCCCACTCCGGGGATTCCGACGCATCCATGGAGGAAATGATCCTCCGGGGAATCCGGCAGGGACTTGAGCATATGTGTTTTACGGAGCACAATGATTTCGATTACCTGTCCCAGGACGGGACGCCGGACAACACCTTTCTGCTGGACACCGGCTCCTATCTGCAGGAATTCAATTATTGTAAAGAGAAATATCAGGAAAAGATCCGGCTCCTTTTCGGGGTCGAGCTGGGTCTTCAGCCCCAGATTGCCGAGAAAAATACAGACTACGCCAAAAGCTTTGACTTTGATTTCATCATAGGCTCCTCTCACGTCTGTCATGAAAAGGATCCCTATTATCCCTCTTTTTTTGCGGGAAGAAGGGAAGAAGATGCATATGGGGAATATTTTTCCTCTATTCTGGAAAACATCCGGGCTTTTTCTGACTTTGACGTTTACGGACATCTGGATTATGTGGTGCGCTATGGACCGAACCGGGACCGGAATTATTCTTGTGAAAAATACAGGGAAATTTGGGATGAGATTCTCTTACTTTTGATCGAGAAGGGAAAGGGCATTGAAATCAATACCGGAGGCGTGCGGAAAGGGCTTCTGGATCTCCATCCCTGCAGAGGCATTCTGAACAGATACCGGGAGCTTGGCGGGGAGATCGTCACCATAGGCTCCGACGCCCATGAACCATCTGCGATAGCGGATTCCTTTCCGATGGCAGAGGAAGCTTTAAAAGCCTGCGGTTTCCGTTACTATACTGTCTTCGAAAAGCGCAGGCCCAGGTTCTATAAGCTTTAACGGCAGATCGTTCCTCCCCCCAGCACATATTCTCCGTCGTAAAAAACTGCCGCCTGTCCGGGAGTCGCCGCCCTTACCGGCCGCTCAAAACGGCAAAGGACCTGATCCTCTCCCGTTTTTTCGATCTCACAATATTCTCCCGGATGGTTGTACCTGATCTTAGCCAACACCCGTCTGGGTTCCGTAAGATCTTCTATGGACATCCAGTTTAAATGATCGCAGCAGACCTTTGTGGTATAAAGGGCTTCTTCCTCCCCGATCACCACCTCATCCGAGTCCGGCCTGATATCCGTCACAAACACCCGATGCCCCATGGGGAGAGTAAGCCCTCTTCTCTGACCGATGGTATAATGGGTGATTCCCTTGTGCTGACCCAATATCTCCCCCTCAGCCGTGATAAAATTGCCCGGTCCCGGGACACGGCTTCCCGCTTCCCTTTCAATAAAAGCCGCATAGTCATGATCCGGCACGAAACAGATCTCCTGGCTGTCCGGCTTATGGGCCACCGGAAGGGAAAGCTCTTCAGCGATCCTGCGAACCTCTTCTTTGGTATATTCCCCTATCGGCATCAGGGTATGGGCAAGCTGAAACTGCGTCAGATTATACAGGGCATAGGTCTGATCCTTCTTTGCCGTCACGCTGTTTCGGACAGCGAAACGGCCGTTTGGGAGCTGCACAATCCTGGCGTAGTGCCCTGTGGCGATAGAATCCCCGCCGATCTCCAGGCTGCGCCTTAAAAGGGATTCCCACTTCACATATCTGTTGCAGGCAATACAGGGGTTCGGGGTTCTGCCGCGCAGGTACTCCTCCACGAAATAATCCATTACGCAGATCTTAAACTCTTTTCGAAAATTCATGACATAATGGGGAATGTCCAGAACCTGGGCCACCCTTCTCGCATCCTCCACGGCGCTCAGACCGCAGCAGCCCCCATTTTCCGACTGGAGTTCTGTCTCTTCCTCCTGCCAGATCTGCATGGTAACACCGATCACATCATATCCCTGCTCCTTCAAAAGGTAAGCCGCCACCGAGGAATCCACCCCGCCGGACATCCCAACCACAACCCTTTTCTTCATTCCATTCCTCCGCGCAGATCAGCTTAAATCAGCGTATTTTAACCTTAATGCCTTCTTTCATGCTTCCGCACCGTTTTTTATTATATAATCTGTCCCGTACCCTGTCAACCTCGCCGCCCGGAATTCTAATTTCCGGAATGTCTTACGATCCGGTAATAGGCTTTTGCAGTCCTGCGGTAACAGAAGACATACACAAAAGCGTACAGCACACAGATTACGGCGGCCGCCCCGATCATGATTCCCTGATCATAAAGATGAATGCTTCCCAGCAGAACGATCACCATATGCATTCCCGCCAGGGTATGCAGAAAGGCTCCTGTCAGAGGCAGATAAAATACCAGCCGGATCTGTCTTTTGATGGTTTCCTGCACCTCTGCCTCATCCATTCCCACCTTTTTGAAAACATCAAAATTCCTGCGGTCCTCAAAGCCCTCTGCGATCTGTTTATAATACATAATGATCAGCAGACAGATCAGAAAAATCATGCCAAAGGTGATCCCCACAAACAAAAGACCGCCGTACATACTTTTATCTTCCAGTATAGCCTCCCCATAATCCATATAGGAAAGAAATCCCTCCCCGGCAGAAAATAACTGCTGCAGCTGTCCGGAAAATTCCTTCACAGCCTCCTCATCTCCCTCCGGATTCACTTCTATCAGATAAACCCTCGGCTCCACGACCTCACTTTCCCCGGAAGCAATCCCTTCCTCCCCGGGTAAATCTGCTTTCTCTCCCGGCACATTTTCTCCTTCTCTAGAAACTGTTCCTTCCTCTCCCGGCACAGTTCCTTCCTCCCCAGATAAATTTCTTTCCTCTCCAGGAGCAGTTCCTTCCTCCCCCAGGAAACCTCCGCGGTAATCCGATATCCTTACTCCTGTCTGTCCTGCCAGGGCTTCCGCCTCTTCCCTAAACAGATCCCTTTCCCGAAATGAATTTTCGCCTCTATCCAGAAACTGCGCCTGGATCTGACCGGGATACCGATAGCGGATGAGCCCCGGAAGACCCAGATACAGGGAAACGGTGCATACAGCCGTAATGATGACCATCGTGGAAAAGATACAGATATTCGCCAGACCGGCCGCATTTTTCTTCATCCGGTAAAGCATCCCGGATATGGTGATAAAATTCTCGGAACGATAATAGAACCCATGCCTCTGTTTCAGGAAATTCAGCAGCATGATGCTCCCGGAGGTGACGAGGAAGTGGGTTCCCATCACCACACAGAAAACAGCCACAAAAAAATTGGTAAAGATATTGCTGTCCAATTTTGCGCTCAGGGCTGTCCAATAGCCGTAACCTGTTGCCAGAAGTCCCAGAAGGCACCATAAGCCTGTGAAACGCAGCTTTCTCTCCCCTTTTCCAGACTCGCTCATCAGGTCCACGGGATTGGCCTTCCATACCTGATACAGATTCATCGCCAGCTGCAGCAGCATCACAAAACCGGCAAAGAGAATGGTCTCCAAAAAGGCGGCGCCGCTGAATTGAAAGGTAATGTTTACGGGAAGCCCTGCCAGATTTAAAAGGAGGAGAAAAAGAAGCCTGTAAAACAACAGCCCAAGGACAATCGCCCCTGCCAGCACCATCAAAAAGATCAGGATCGTTTCATAAAACATCATCCTGCAAATATGCTTTTTCCCCATTCCCAGAATACTGTAAAGACCCAGCTCCTTTTTCCGCCCCTTTAGCAGGAAGCTGTTGGCATAGACCAGAAAGGGGATCATGATCAGTCCCAGCAATACCTGACCGATCAGAAGAAGCATTGTGGCGTAGCCTGCCCTAGGCAGGGTTTCCGTCACATCGCTGTTTAAGATCATGCCATAGACAAAAAAGGTGAATATCGCAAAGATACAGACGCCGATATAGGGCAGGTAAACCGCGCTGTTCCTGCGGATAGAATTCACTGCCAGCCTGGGCAAAAGTCCTGTTTTTCCATTTGATAACATCATTTCCCTTTTCTCCTTATCCCTTTTTGCCCAGTATAAAAGAAACGGGAATGCAATGCCATCGAATTACATTACATTTCCGCTTCCCGACTTACATTTTTGTAAGTTTTTATACCCTATCTCAGTAATCCTTATCCCAGTAATCCCTATCTCAGCAATCCTTATCTCAGTAATTCCTATCTCAGTAGTCCTCTTCCTCTTCGCCCTCGCTGATGTCGGATTTCGGCTTGGAAAGTCCCTCGATCTCGATTCCCTTTTTCTGGGCGTAATCCCAAAGAGCAGCATGGATGGCCTCCTCCGCCAGCAGGGAGCAATGCACCTTTACAGGCGGAAGTCCGTCCAGGGCTTCCATCACCGCCTTATTGGTCACCTGCAGAGCCTCCTGGATGCTCTTGCCCTTCACGAGCTCCGTAGCCATGGAACTTGTGGCGACCGCAGCCCCGCAGCCAAAGGTCTTGAACTTCACATCCTGGATGATCCCATTATCATCAATATCCAAAAACATCCTCATGATATCGCCGCATTTGGCGTTGCCCACAGTCCCAACGCCGCTGGCGTTCTCTATCTCCCCCACATTGCGGGGATTCTGGAAATGATCCATCACTTTTTCGCTGTACATAATTCCTCACATTCTGCCGCCCCTGCGGCTTCGTCATTTTATTATAAATATCAGCTTTCTGACTTTATACCTGCCATTTTTATTCCTGTTGCTTTTATTCCTGCAACTATTACACCTGATGCTTTTATACCTGCTTCTTTTACGCCTGCTGTTTCTTCACAAAATCCTCATACAGGGGGGACATGCTCCGCAGGCGCTCCACGATCTGCTTCAGCTGATCCACCACATAATCGAGCTCTTCCTTCGTGTTCTCCTCAGAAAGAGTGAGCCTTAAGGAACCATGGGCTTCCTCGTGCTTTAACCCTATGGCCAGCAGCACATGGGAAGGATCCAGGGAACCGGAGGTACAGGCAGATCCGCTGGAGGCGCAGATCCCCTTCATATCCAGCATGATCAGCATGGACTCCCCTTCAATGAACAGGAAGCTGAAATTCACATTATTGGGCAGGCGACTGGTTCGGTGACCGTTGAGCCAGCAATGATCGATCTCCGTCTCTATCCTGTGGATCAGATAATCCCGAAGCTCCGTCTCCTTTTTTGTCCTCTCCTCCATGGTGCGGACCGCCCGTTCCACCGCCGCGCCAAAACCTACGATGCCGGTCACATTCTCTGTTCCGGCCCTTCTGCTTCTTTCCTGGGCTCCTCCATGTACAAAAGAACGGATCTTTACGCCCTTTCTGATATAAAGGAAACCAACACCTTTCGGACCGTTCAGCTTGTGGGCGCTGGAGCTCAGCATATCGATGTGCATTTCGTCCACATTGATGGGTACCTGACCGAAAGCCTGCACCGCATCGGTATGGAACAGGATTCCCCTTTCCTTCGCGATGGCGCCGATCTGGGCAATGGGTTCAATGGTTCCGATCTCATTGTTGGCAAACATGACGGTGATCAGGATGGTATCCGGACGGATCGCCGCTTTCAGCTGCTCCAGGTCGATAAGACCGTCCCTGTCCACATCCAGGTAGGTAACCTCGAATCCGTGCTTTTCCAGATACTGGCAGGTATGAAGTACCGCGTGATGCTCGATCTTTGTGGTTATGATATGACGGCCCTTTCCCGCATATGCTTCCGCCGCGGCCTTAATGGCCCAGTTATCGGATTCCGAACCTCCCGCCGTGAAATAAATCTCCTCCATATTGGCGCCCAAAGCATCCGCAATGGTCTTTCTGGCCTGATTGACGGCCTTCTTGCTGGCGGTCCCCAGGGAATAGATCGTGCTGGGATTCCCGTAATTCTCTGTAAAATAGGGAAGCATGGCCTCCACTACCTCCGGTGCGGTCTTAGTAGTCGCCGCGTTATCCAAATAAATCATTGTAACATCTCACCTCTGCGCTGTGTCATTTTTAATTCCTAGTAAAGTACTAAGAATTACCATTAACAATATAGCACCCCATCTGGGTTCTGTCAATAGTGCCCCGGATATTTCTCAATCATAAGCTTTCCCCTGTTCTGACATGCTTTTTACAGGAATATAAATAAACGGAAAATATTTTCAGAGGCGTCCATGAATAAAATAAAATCCCATCCCCTCATCACGGGAACCATTATCCTGACCATTACAGGACTCATCAGCCGCGTTATCGGCTTTTTTTACCGCATTTATCTTTCCAGGATCTTCGGAGAGGAGGGCATGGGGATCTACCAGCTCTTAGGACCCGTCACCTCCCTGTCCTTCGCCCTGGCCGCCGCAGGCTATCAGACCGCCATTTCCAAGCTGGTGGCGGAAAGCGCCGCCAAAAAAGGGAAAGCCTCCTTCCGCCCCATGGCGGCAGGTTTAAGCATTTCCCTTCCTCTTTCCCTTCTGTGCAATATGTTCATTTATCATTTTTCAGATGTCCTTGCGGAGAAATTCCTGTTAGAGCCCCGCACCGCTCCCATGCTGCGCATTATTTCCTTCACTATCCCCTTAAGCGCCGTCCACGCCTGTATCAACGGCTACTTTTACGGTACCAAAAAAACAGGCATCCCCTCCGCGACACAGCTTCTGGAGCAATGCCTGCGGGTAGGATGCGTTTATCTGTTCTCCGCCATGGCCACGGCAAAGGGCGCTTCCCTTACCATCAACGTGGCGGCGCTGGGTCTGGTTGTAGGGGAAGCCGGCTCCACCGCCTTGTCCCTGATCTCCATCTACTATCTGCTGTGGAAGAAATCCCTTCTTTCAAAGGACGCCGGACAATTCGCCCGGCAATTCCCCTCCCGGCAAGAAAAAGGCAGCATACTTCCCTCCCTGAACAATATTTTCAGTCTGTACCGCCCTCTGCTGGCAACAGCCCTGCCCCTTACTGCCAACCGCATTGTGCTGAACCTCCTTCAAAGCCTGGAATCCGTATCCATTCCGGAGATGCTGCGGCTCTACGGTTACGATACCAAAACGGCTCTCAGCGTTTACGGAGTCCTTACGGGCATGGCAATGCCCCTGATCTTCTTTCCAAACGCCCTTACCAGTGCGGTGGCCGTCCTGCTGCTGCCCATGATCTCGGAAGCTTATGCAAAGGGGGATCTGGATTCCGTGAAAAAAAATACAGGCCGTACCATCAAATACTGCCTGCTCTTAGGTCTGATCTGTCTGGGGGGCTTCTTCCTTTCAGGAAACTGGGCAGGGATCAACCTGTTCCACAGCCCCCTTGCGGGCCACTTCATCCGCACCTTGAGCCTGATCTGCCCCTTTATCTACCTGGATACCACTCTTTCCAGCATCCTGCAGGGGCTGGGCATGGCGGGACGCATTTTTTTGATGAACGTTTTCAGCCTGTGTATCCGCTTAGGCTTCGTCTTCTTCGCGGTTCCCCGCTTCGGCATCGCCGGCTGCCTCTGGGGAATCCTGGCAAGCCAGGCGACCCTCAGCCTTCTGTATCTGGGAACCCTGTATTTTACCGGACGGAAGCTCTAAGCCCCAAAAAATCCTGCAGGGAACACCCACAGACTGTCGAAAGCATTTGATGCAGCAGGCTTTATATCAATCCCAGGCAGCTTAGGGCATATGCGATACCGTCCTCTTCCACTGTCTTTGTTACGAACTCCGTGTACGGCTCCAGAATCGACGAATGGCTGCCCATGGCAATTCCGTGGGGCGCGAACTGAAACATGGCAAGATCATTGCTGCTGTCTCCAAACACATAGCAGCGCTCCAGGGAGATTCCAAAATGCTCCAGGATAAAGCTGCAGGCCGTCGCCTTGGAAAAGCCCTTTGGCACCAGTTCATATCGGTTCAGCTCCCTGTCGATGATCTCCATGTCCTTGCCGATCTCGGACAGAAACCTTTTTCGGTCGCTTTTCTCATCCGTATAAACAAAAAGCTTATCATAGACAAAATCTTTGTCCTCCTGCACACTCTTTTTTCCCAGATTTCTTCTTCCGAAACTTTTCCGGGTCTCCTCAAGGCCTTCAAAGCGGGATACCTTTCCGGGAAAATAAATGTCCTCCGCCGCCTCGCAGATCCCATCCACACCACAGGCCTCCATGAGATCCAAATAAGCCAGCCCTTTTTCTTTCGGGATATACCGTCTGAACAACACCTCCCCCCGATAGACCAGATGAGTACCGCACCCGCATAAAAAGCCGTCAAAGGGAACCTCCAGCACCTTGGCAGGAAGCTCACAATAAGGTCTGCCCGTATTCACAAAGAGAAGGTGTCCCCTGCGCTGCGCCTTTTTTAAAGCTTCTGCCGCGCTGAAGGGCACCTTCTTCGTAATCTCGCTCAATATTGTCCCGTCCACATCAAAGAACAGCGCCGAACGATCCATGATCCAAAGACCTCCTGAAACACCATATCTGGGTTCCCTGCTGCATTTTTCTGAATTCTTCCAGCAGACCTTACCTGAAAAGGATCTGATTGGGAGCGGTGTAATAGCTGAAAATCATGCAATCCATATTCTCCATCAGCTTTTCCTTTTCCCGGGTGCTTCTGTCCCCTTCTCCATGAACCAGCCAGTCCGGCGCATCAAAAAAGGCTGCTTTGGGCGCTGTCAGACGATAAAAATCCTCTCCGAGTCCGCCAAATCCGTGATGCCCCATCTGGACATAATCTGATTTGAGAGTTTCCCCATATTTCTGCACCAGCAAGTCTGACAACCCGATCCCCACATCAGCGCAAAACAAAAAAGAATCCTCTTCGCCTTCAAGTCTGAACATAACAGACCCATCATTCATCAGGTCGTCGGTATAGTTCTCCATTCCCTTCTCATATGCGCTCAGCACATTCATCCTTAAACCAAGAAGATTCACCTGATCTCCTGTATGAAGATATTCCAGTTCATCGACCTCAAGCTTTTCAAACCTTTCAAGCGCGGAAAAATCATCCCAGGATGCCAGCTCTTTCATAAGATCCATATCTGCCGGTTCAGGCGCATAGACATGATGAATGACCCCCCCCCGAGGGTCCTCGTAAATATCCAAAAATGCCGTGATATGATCGGGATGATAATGGGTCAGGATCCAGGCTTCCACACTATTGCCATATCTGGCAATGATCTCCCGAAGTCTGGGAACCTCATAGCCAAAACCCCCGTCAATGATTACAAGACCATTTTCAGAGGTCAGGGTATAGCACATTTCCTGCTGCCGGTTCGGGTCTCCGAACTGGGTTATGATCCAGCCTTCTTCTGATCTTAACTCCGGAATATAAGAACAACGGTCACTATAATAATTATTGAATCCTCCTTCGACCCTATCCTCCTGAAGCTCCACGACCACGGCATAAAGGTTGTTGATCTTCTGATTCAGCTTTAAAATTCCCAAAGTCCCTAACAATCCGCCTATACAAAATAATCCAATTAAAACAAGCATCTTTTTTCTCATAAACAAGAATCCCCCGGAATTCATTTCACCTGCCTAAAAGAATACCACAACCTCCAAGATTTTTCAAACATTTCAGACAATTAATTACACCCCGTCATCCAGGTCTGTCTCCTAAACGAAAACTCCCTTTTATCCCACCGGGATCCGCAGCACCTGCCCGATCTGAAGGATGTTGGTGGTAAGACCGTTGGCCCGCTTGATGGCCTCCACCGTGGTTTTGTACCTCTGTGCCAGAAGCCAGAGGGTATCCCCCGATCGAACCGTGTAGGTAATGGTTCCGG
Source organism: uncultured Acetatifactor sp. (assembly GCA_947589075.1). Taxonomy (GTDB): domain Bacteria; phylum Bacillota; class Clostridia; order Lachnospirales; family Lachnospiraceae; genus Acetatifactor. The sequence goes on along the minus strand of CANQBS010000075.1, from coordinate 288 downwards.
CTCCGGGACCCGGCATGGGCACATTTTCCCCGATACCAAGGTAACGGTCGTACAACGCCTGCCAGGTCTTAGGTCCAGCGATGCCGTCCGGGGTAAGCCCCGCACTGCGCTGAAAGGCCACTACAGACTGCCTGGTCTCGCTTCCGAAAATGCCGTCTTGAGCCGGAGCCGGAACCGCCGGATCATACTGTGCCATCACATTCAGAAGATATTGCAGCGTCACCACATCCTGCCCACGCGAGCCCTGCCGCAGCACCGAGCCCGGAGGAACCGTCCCGATCCCGAGGC
>CANQBS010000074.1 GCA_947589075.1 uncultured Acetatifactor sp. | reverse complement strand
CGTGTACGCCGTAATGAATGAGCTGGCGAAGAAAAATCTGCTGCGTCTGGACTGTATGACGGTAACGGGCAGGACCGTAGGCGAGAATATAGAGGGTTGTGTGAATAAGAATCCGGAGGTCATCCGTCCTGTGGAGAATCCTTATTCTCAGACTGGAGGCATTGCGGTGCTGAAGGGCAACCTGGCGCCGGACAGCGGCGTGGTAAAGCGTTCTGCGGTGGCTCCCGAGATGCTGGTGCATGAAGGACCGGCAAGGGTGTTTGACTGTGAAGAGGACGCCATCGATGCCATCAAGGGCGGCAGGATCGTGGCGGGAGACGTGGTGGTGATCCGCTACGAGGGTCCCAAGGGCGGTCCCGGCATGAGAGAGATGCTGAATCCCACCTCCGCCATTGCGGGCATGGGTCTGGGCTCCAGCGTTGCCCTGATCACGGACGGAAGATTTTCCGGAGCTTCCAGGGGAGCCTCCATCGGACATGTATCCCCGGAGGCGGCAGTGGGAGGACCCATTGCCCTGGTGGAAGAAGGGGATATCATCCGCATTGACATTCCGGCAAACAGGCTGGATGTGCTGGTATCCGATGAAGTGCTGGCAGAAAGAAGGGCAAAGTGGCAGCCCAGGGAGCCGAAGGTTACTACCGGATATCTGTCCAGATACCGGGAGCTGGTGACCAGCGGCAACAGAGGCGCCGTATTGGAGATCCCCGGCAGGTAAACGGTGATCCCCAGCAGGTAAGGATCCCGGGGCTTGATCCCCGGCGGGTAAAGAGGATTACGGGTTTTGATCCCCGACCGTTAAAAGGGATCCCGGGTTTTGACGAAGGCATAAGAATAACAGGAGGATGAGCAAAATGCAGCTTACAGGTGCACAGATCGTTGTGGAGTGTCTGAAAGAGCAGGGAGTGGACACTGTGTTCGGATATCCGGGAGGAACGATCCTGAATGTGTATGACGCTTTATATCAGCATAGCGGAGAGATCCGTCATATCCTGACTTCCCATGAACAGGGAGCCGCCCATGCGGCGGACGGCTATGCGAGGGCTACCGGCAGGGTAGGGGTATGTATGGCCACCAGCGGACCGGGAGCCACGAACCTGGTGACGGGCATCGCCACCGCTTATATGGATTCTGTTCCCATGGTTGCCATCACTGCCAATGTGAACCTTCCTCTGCTTGGGAAGGATTCCTTCCAGGAGGTGGACATTGCCGGCGTTACCATGCCCATCACCAAGCATGGATATATTGTAAAAAATGTGGATATTCTGGCGGACACCATCAGAAAGGCTTTTCATATTGCCAAAAGCGGCAGACCGGGACCTGTGCTGGTGGATATCACCAAGGATGTAACGGCGGCGGTCTGTGAATATACGCCCCAGGTTCCCAGACCCGTGGAACGGATCAACCGCTATACGAAAGAGGAGATAGATCTGGTACGCAGCATGATCACGGAGGCAAAGAAGCCTTATATCTACCTGGGAGGCGGAGCCGTGATCTCGGGTGCTTCTGAGGAAGTGGCAAAGTTTGCGGAGCTGGTGGACGCTCCGGTCTGTGATACCCTGATGGGGAAGGGGGCGTTTGACGGTCACAGTGAACGTTATACCGGCATGATCGGGATGCATGGGACCAAGACCTCTAATCTGGGGGTGAGCGAATGCGACCTTCTGATCGCTCTGGGAGCCCGGTTTTCCGACCGCGTCATCGGCAACCCCAGGCGTTTCGCAGAACATGCGAAGATCGTACATCTGGATATCGATGCCGCTGAGATCAATAAAAATATTCATGCGGATGCCTCCCTGGTGGGAGATTTAAAGACTGTGCTGGCAGAGCTGAATGACGGGCTTACGAAGCAGTCCCACCCGGAATGGATGTCCCATATTAAGGAGCTTAAGGAAAAGTATCCTTTAAAGTATGATACCTCGGTTTTGTCCTGCCCTTATATTATGGAAACCATTGACAGAGTGACCGACGGGCAGGCGCTGATCACCACGGATGTGGGCCAGCATCAGATGTGGGCAGCGCAGTACTATCATTATACAAAGCCAAGGACCTTCCTGTCCTCGGGGGGACTGGGAACCATGGGCTACGGACTGGGAGCCTGTATCGGCGCCCAGCTGGGCCAGCCGGATAAGATCTGCATCAACATTGCAGGCGACGGGTGCTTCCGCATGAACATGCAGGAGCTGGCTACGGCAAGCCGATATAACATTCCCGTGATCCAGGTGGTGATCAACAATCACGTTCTGGGGATGGTGCGCCAGTGGCAGACACTGTTCTACGGCAAGAGATATTCCCAGACCGTGCTGCAGGATAAGGTGGACTTCTGCAAGGTGGCGGAGGGCTTAGGCTGTGAAGCCATCCGGGTGACTGCCAAGGAAGAGGTGGAGCCTGCGATCCGTAAGGCGATCGCCCTGAAGGCTCCTGTCCTGGTAGAGTGCATCATACCCGAGGACGACAAGGTATTTCCTATGGTTCCGGCAGGGGCGCCCATCAGCGAGGTATTCGACGGGGACGATCTGAAATAATTTTGGAAGATTTTGGAATGATTTTGGGATGATTTGGCTGTACAAAGGATAAGGTAATGAAACAAAGGGTTCATAAGTTATTGCGGGTATTACAGGTGATGTTCATTCTCCTGACAGCGGCTTATTTCGCCATCGGGTTTTATTATCAGAACGGATATTCCTTTCATACCTGGATCAATGGGGTTTATTGCACAGGCATGACCGCAGAAGAGGTAAATTCGGAGCTTTTGCAGCGGACAAAGGCTCCGATCCTTACTGTTCTGGACGAGGATGGGGAAAGGATCCGGATCGATCTGGAGGAATGCGGCTACAGGGAGGATTACAGGGAACCCTTAAGCCGCCTGATGAACAGGCAAAATCCATTTTTATGGATCGATAACCTGATCAATGGACGCAGGGAAGAACTGGAACCTGAGATTTCCATCGAGGAAGAAAAGCTTCGGGAAAAATGGGATTCGCTTCCTTTCGTTCAGAAGGAGAGAAACGGCGGTCCCGGTGATGTGAAGCTCATATGGACCGGGGAAGGGTATCAGCTGGAGGATACCATGCGGCATCATTTTGATGTGGAGAAGGGCTTTGAGCTGCTTCTGCAGGCCTTTTATTCCAGGGAAAATGAGCTGGATCTGGCACAAAACGGATTGTATGCGGATCTGCCTTATACCAGAGAGCAGGAAGAACTTTTCGCGTTGTGGGATAAGCTGGAAGCTTATGGGAAGAACAGGATCGTTTTCGATATGGGGGCGGAACAGATCGCCCTGACCGGAAGGGTTCTGGAGGATTTCCTGGATAAGGATCAGGAGAATCTTCCAGTCTGCGGGGAGGATGGAAAGTTCCTGATCGATGAGGAAAAGGTGGAAGCCTTCATAGCTGAACTGACAGAGGAATACAATACCTATGGAAGGGAGAGGGAATTTCTCTCCACCAGAGGGGATGTGGTGCTGGTTCCGGCAGGCAATTACGGGACGGAGCTCAATGATGAAAAGGAACTGGAATATCTTTCGGAGGCTTTGTCAAGATGTGTTTCCTGCGCCGGGGAGCCGGTGGACGAGGTACACAGTCCTGCCTATAAAAGAGAGGGCTACTGTCGGGGCAGGGACGATATCGGAAAAACCTATATTGAAATTGATATGACGGAACAGAAACTGTATTATTATGTGGACGGGGAATGTCTTGTGGACACGGACATTGTGACCGGCAACCTCAAGCGAAAAAATGGGACTCCCGAAGGGGTTTTCTACGTTTATGCCAAACAGCGCAACCGTACCCTCAGGGGGCGGGATTACGCCTCTTTTGTCAAATACTGGATGCCGGTTTATAAAAGCATCGGGATCCATGATGCCAGCTGGCGCAGGGAATTCGGCGGCGAGATCTATAAGACCAACGGCTCCCATGGGTGCATCAACACTCCCAGAGAGGATATGAAGGTGATCTATGAAAATGTGGAGATCGGCACGCCCGTGGTGATCTTCAATTAGGAGGTTCTTTCATTAGGCGGTTTCAGCTGGACTTGGGATCAGGACTTTAGACCGAGATTTTAAATTGGGATTTTAGACTGGGACTTTAGATTGGGACTTTAGTACTAAAATGCGTTGATATTTTAACAATGCAGTTGACTAAAGTGCCGGAAGCGGTTACAATATGGAAAAATTGCCGGAGACAGAAAAAGGTCTGGAATCAGGGGATCCGGCACTCTTCATTGGGGAGCAATGAAACTTGTTTTGTTGGGGAGTTATGAAACTTGTAAAGGCAGGAGGAAGGAAATGTCCAGAGTATATAATTTTTCAGCTGGTCCGGCGGTGCTGCCGGAGGAGGTCTTAAAGGAAGCGGCGGAGGAAATGCTGGATTACCGGGGGACTGGAATGTCCGTCATGGAGATGAGCCACCGTTCCAAAGCGTATGAAACCATTATTCAGGAGGCGGAGGCAGATATTCGGGATTTGATGAACATCCCCGACAATTACAGGGTTTTGTTCCTGCAGGGCGGAGCCAGTCAGCAGTTTGCCATGATTCCCATGAACCTGATGAAGAACAGGGTGGCGGATTATATCGTGACCGGGCAGTGGGCGAAGAAGGCTTATCAGGAGGCGTGCCTTTATGGCAGGGCCAATAAGATCGCGTCTTCGGAGGATAAAACCTTTTCCTATATACCGGACTGTTCGGATCTTCCCATCAGCGAAGATGCGGATTATGTTTATATCTGTGAAAACAACACCATTTACGGCACGAAGTTCAAAACCTTACCCAATACCAAGGGCAAGACTCTGGTATCGGACGTGTCCAGCTGCTTTTTGTCCGAGCCTGTGGATGTGACGAAATACGGGCTTATTTACGGCGGCGTCCAGAAGAATATCGGACCTGCCGGGGTGGTGATCGTGATCATCCGGGAGGATCTGATCACGGAGGATGTGCTTCCCGGCACCCCTACCATGCTGAGGTATAAGATCCATGCGGACAATAAGTCCCTGTATAATACGCCGCCCGCTTACGGCATCTACATCTGCGGCAAGGTCTTTAAATGGCTGAAAAAGCAGGGCGGTCTGGAGGCCATGAAGGAGTACAACGAAAGAAAGGCGAAAGTGCTGTACGATTTCCTGGACGAAAGCAAGCTTTTCCATGGTACGGTGCGCAGGGAAGACCGTTCCCTGATGAATGTGCCTTTTGTGACCGGCAGCGAAGAGCTGGACGCTGAATTTGTAAAGGAAGCTGCCGCCGCGGGCTTTGTGAATCTGAAAGGTCACCGTACCGTAGGAGGCATGCGCGCCAGCATTTATAACGCAATGCCGATCGAAGGCGTGGAAAAGCTGGTGGAGTTTATGAAGCAGTTTGAGGCGAGGATGGGCTGACGCAGGTTTAAGGCGAGGCTGGGCTGACGAAAACAGGATGGTATGTTATAAAAAGAAGAGCAGGAGGAAAATATGTTTCAGATACATTGTTTAAACCCGATCTCCAGGGTGGGATTGGAAAAATTGCCGGAGGATTATGTGATCACCCAGGATGCGGACGCGGCGGAAGGAATTCTGGTGAGAAGCGCCTCCATGCATGAGATGGAGTTTTCCAAAAATCTCCTTGCCGTGGCGCGGGCCGGGGCCGGAGTCAACAATATTCCCCTGGATCGGTGTGCGGAACAGGGAATTGTGGTATTCAACACGCCGGGGGCCAACGCCAACGGGGTGAAGGAGCTTGTGATCGCAGGCATGCTTCTGGCTGCCAGGGATGTTGTGGACGGGATCAACTGGGTAAAATCCGACGCTGAGGATCCCGGAATCGCCAAGGCAGCTGAGAAGGAGAAGAAAAAATTTGCCGGCACGGAGCTGGAAGGCAAGAAGCTGGGTGTCATCGGCCTGGGCGCCATCGGCGCAAAGGTTGCCAATACCGCCATTTCTCTGGGAATGGAGGTCTATGGATATGACCCTTACCTGTCCGTGGACGCCGCCTGGAGCTTGAGCCACAGTGTAAGGCATGTGCTGAATGTGGACGATATTTATGGGGACTGCGATTATATCACGATTCATGTGCCTCTTCTGGATTCCACAAAGGGCATGATCGATGAGAAGGCCATCAGCAAGATGAAGGATGGAGTAGTGCTTTTGAATTTTGCCAGGGATCTTCTGGTGAAGGAAGAGGATGTGCTTAAGGGGATTGAATCCGGTAAGATCCATCGCTATGTGTCGGACTTCCCGAATCTCACCACGGCAGGGAAAAAGGGCTGTATCGTGATCCCCCACCTGGGCGCCAGCACGGAGGAATCCGAGGATAACTGCGCGAAGATGGCGGTAAAGCAGCTGATCGATTACCTGGAGAATGGCAACATTGCCAACAGCGTGAATTATCCCAGCTGTGATATGGGCGTCTGCCTTCAGCCTGCCCGGGTAGCCATTTTCCACAAAAACATTGCCAACATGATCAGCCAGTTTACTTCCTGTTTCGGTAAAAATGGCATTAATATCAATGACATGACCAACAAATCCAAAGGCGAATACGCTTACTCCATGCTGGACGTGGCAGCCGCTCCTACAGAGGAAATGATGAAGGAACTGCAGGCCATCGACGGTGTATACCGCGTCAGGATCGTGAAAGGGCTTTAATCATAAAAAGGCTTTCATTTTAATTTCAGGTTTTTGAATCATACAAAGTTGTTTTTTACAGCCGTTCCGGACTTCCGGGCGGCTGCTTTTTTCTGCAAAAAGCGATTCTTAAGGGCGCAGACGACGATTCTTAAGGGCACAGAAAACGATTCTTGAAGGCTTGGACAACGCATTATTTCCGCCTTAAAGAAATCTTAAAGTTTCCTTAAAGAAACATTCATTAACAAGTGTTTACAACATATTGAACTATTTTTGCCTCCCATTTATAATAATCTTAGCTGCAGCGGTGAGGAACTTATGATTCGAAGTCCTGGGAAAGGAGAATGGTTCAATGAAGAAATGGAAACTGATTGGGATGTTGACCGTGCTTTTATTGGGGATTCTGTCCTGCAGCGCCTGTGGGAAAAAGGAAGAGTGGGAGATCGGCGTGGACGGCTATGTTTATGTTGTGCAGAATTCAGAGTCATATGCAGAGCTGTCTTCTTTGATAGAGGAAGGGGAGCATTTTCTGGTACAGGGGAATTCCCTCTATTTTCTCAAGGTTTTGGAAAGTGGGAAAACGGCCATATGCCGGGTGGATTTCCCGGAAGGGGAGGAAGGCGGTTTTGATTATCAGGAAATCGTTGCTGATCAAGGGATCAGCGCCTATACGGCGGATCTTGCGGGCAATGTTTATTATCTGGCCCGTTTTAGCAGCAGCGGCGTGTTCGTCGGGAGCCTGGCAGATTTAAATAATGCTGTCCGCAAAGGTTTCCTGCGGGGAGTGGACAAGGACGGAAATGAGCTTTTTAAGGTGGATGACTTAGAAGTGCCTTATCTGCGAATGGATATTAAGTATACCTATGATTGTCTGTCCGTGGATGGGGACGGGCTGATTTATTGGCTGGATCCGCAGCAGGTTTCCCTTTTTGGCCCGGACGGAACTTCCAGGGGAAGCATTCCATTAGGGGATTATGCGGGAAGATACGAATATTCTACCCTATTTTTGATGAAGGATGGGAAGGAAAATGTCTTCTGTGTGGCAGAGGATAAGGGTCCTGCGGTCCTGGCTCTGCATCCCGGCGCAAATGAGCCCTTGTCGCCCTTTTATGTTTGCAGCGGCGCCGGCTTTGCGGAAGTTTATATGGACGGGAACGGGCTTTTGATCGATGAAGACGATGGGATCCTGTATTCCTGCAGGCAGGAGGAAAAAGGCTTTGTACAGGAACCGGTACTCCGGTGGCAGGACAGTGACCTGGTTGGAAATGATGTGCGGGATGTGGTGGCCCTGCCGAATGGAGACTTCCTGACAGCCTATGCAGGGGACCGGGAGATCCTTCTTTTGAAAAAGACGCCTCTGGAGGATCTGCCCAAGAAGGAGCTGGTGGTGCTTGCCAGTCTTTTGCCTTCGTCGGAGCTGTCGAAGGCAGTCGTTTCCTTTAATCGTCAAAGCGACCGTTATCGGATCAGTCTGGAATCCTTTGGCAGCAAAAGGTTCGCAGGACAGTCAGTCGTCGATGAGGCCGGCGCCCGTCTGGACGTCATGCTGATTTCTGACAATCCTCCTGACCTTTTGGATCTGACAGGTCTGGATATCTGGAAATATGCCGAAAAAGATGTGTTGGCGGATCTGACACAGCTCCTTGGGGAAGAAAAAGTATCGGTTTATCCTAAGAAGCTGCGGGAAGATTATACCATAAGGGAAAGGCTGGTATGTATTCCGAGACAGTTCTCTTTAACCACGGTTGTGGGCCGCGGGAAAGATGTAGGATCCCTGGCAGGAGGCTATGACAGTCAGGAACTGATGGATGTGTTAAATCAGCTGTATGCCGCGGGCAGAGGCGTGATGCTGAACTGGGAGGACAGGGGATATTTGCTGCGCACCTTTTTTGCGAGGGAATATCTGACAAAATACATAGATTGGGAAACGGGAACCTGCAGTTTTGACGACGGAGACTTTGGAAAGCTGCTGGAACAGATCAAGGGAATCCAGTATGAGGACGGAAATACGACAGGAAAACTCTACGGCCTGGAAGGGGTTCCCGATGAAGTATCCCTGTTACAGCATTGGGGGACTGATTTCCAGTGGATTTTGGATATGGAGGAATGGCTTGGTACGGATGTGGTGTTGCTGGGTTATCCCACTGCGGACGGGACTCCTTATCATATTGCGGAGGTGCAGGACAGTATCGGCATTGTGGAAGCTTCCAGCCATAAGGAAGGGGCTGTGGCTTTCCTGGAATCTTTCCTTGACGCCGATCTGTATCGGACAGATTCTTTAAGTATCCCATTATTTAATTATTTCCCTACCCGGGAGGACGAATTTGAAATGATGGCGCAGGAAGCCGGAACCCTGCGGTATGTGATGAATGCATTGGGAGAGAGGGTTAAAAATCCGGACGGCACGGATCAGGTGATGTCCGGTTATGTAAATGAAGATCGGATGAAAGCCATGAGAGCCGCCATAGAAACAGCTGATTTCCTGCCCTTTACGGTGACGGAAGAGCAGATCATCGCCATTGTCTGCGAAGAAGCGGAACAATATTTTAGCGGCGCAAAGTCCCTGGAGGAAGTGCAGGGGATTATGAACAACAGGATTTCCATCCTGCTCCAGGAAGGGATGTAACAGATGATGATCCGGGAAGGGATGTGACTGGCTGCGGAAACATCCCTTCCCCTTCTTTTTGGCTTCCTTCCTTTTTCGGATCCTGCGTGATTTCGCATTTTCCCGGGCTAATTTGTATGTCCCTGGGTTTACCGGTACAGCAGGGGCATTCCATCCCCGTCGTTTAAATCCTGCAGCTCTTCCCGTAACTTTGCATCCGAAAGGCAGGAGGCTTCGCTTTGAAGATCCATATATAAAATAAACATATCCTCCAGGCTGATCCCTTTTTCAGCGGCGATTTCCTCCATAACAGGGCGGAGCTTTTCCAGCTGGGTGGAAATGGGCACCTTTTGAGGGTCGATGTCCCCCAGCTCTTTTTCTGCATAGGCGTTGATACGTCCCAATATTTTTCTGTCTTCCGTCGTCATTTTCTTATATTCCTTTCCCTGGAAAATATTTTCAAATTTTTTACATATTTTATCACCAAAAGCTTGAGTTGTATAGTAATTTTTGATAAAATAGAGTAGAGAATAAAGCGAAAACTATAAGAGAGGTTACGGGATGGCAGATATCAGACCCTTTCGAGCATACCGTCCGGCAAAGGGATTGGAAGACAAAATTGCAGCTTTGCCCTACGATGTTTACAACAGGGAGGAAGCTGCGGAAGTGGTGAAGAGGAATCCGAAGTCCTTTTTGGGGATTGACCGCGCTGAGTGTTGGTTTGGTTCCGATACGGATACCTATGCCCCCCAGGTGTATGAGAAGGCCAGGGAGCTGCTGTGGAAGGAAATTTCCGAAGGATGGTTTGTGCAGGAAGAGAAGCCCTGTTATTATGTGTACCAGCAGATTATGGGCGGCAGACGCCAGACGGGGATCGTGGCCTGCGCTTCCATTGATGATTACCAGAACCAGGTGATCAGGAAGCATGAGAATACCCGAGCGGATAAGGAAGCGGACAGGATCCGCCATGTGGATCTTTGCGATGCCCAGACCGGACCGATTTTCCTGGCGTACCGCAGGGATCCGGAGCTTCGCCTGGCCATGGACACTGCTATGGCGCAACAGCCGGTTTATGATTTCATTTCGGAAGACGGCATCGGCCACCGGGTCTGGGTGATCCCGGAGGATTGGACAGGTCGGGTGAAAGAAGCCTTCGGCAGGCTGGAGTCCGTGTATATTGCGGATGGGCATCACAGATGTGCTTCCGCCGTGAAGGTGGGGCTTAAGCGGAGGCAGGAGAATCCAGGGTTTACCGGGGAAGAGGAATTTAATTATTTTCTGTCCGTGCTTTTCCCGGAGGACGAGCTTCAGATCATGGATTATAACCGTGTGGTAAAGGATTTGAATGGCCTTGACAAGGCATCTTTCCTGAAGGCGGTGGAGGCATGCTTTACAGTAAGGGAGGCAGAGGAATCTCTTTTCCGTCCCAGTAAGAAAGGACATTTTGGGATGTATCTTGACGGAACATGGTATGAACTGGCTGCCAGGGAGGAGATTTTAAGCAGCGACGCCGTAAAGGGTCTGGACGTATCTATCCTGCAGGATCATCTGCTGAATCCCATACTGGGGATCGGGGATCCTAAGACAGATAAAAGGATCGATTTTGTAGGAGGGATCAGGGGACTTGGGGAGTTGGAGCGCAGGGTGCATACGGATATGCAGGTGGCGTTTTCCATGTATCCCACTTCCATTCAGGAACTGTTTGCCGTGGCGGATGCGGGATTGCTGATGCCTCCGAAGTCCACCTGGTTTGAGCCGAAATTAAGGAGCGGATTGTTTATCCATTCCCTTAAGAGCGAAGAATAACAGATTTTTGTTAGAGGAAGTTAGAGGAAAAGATGCCGGTTCAAAACTGCGGAACTGGTGTCGGCAGGCAGGAGGGTGGTCTCCGGCCTTAATGTGCGTGACGCAACACGCGGATAGGATGGATTATGACTGATAAGCTTTACGAACTGATGAACTGGCCGCAAATTGAGGGAATCGTCTATTCTGAAAGCGATCACCCCCACGACTTACTTGGACCTCACAGGGTCGGCAACAGGATTTTGGTCCAGGCCTATTTCCCGGATGCGATTTCAGCGAAGATTCAGCTTCTGGAGGACGGTAAGGATGTGTCTTCGGAAGTGGAGATGGAAGTGGCTGATGAGCAGGGATATTTTGCAGCCCTGCTGGATCTGCGCAAGATGCCTGCTTATCGTTATGCGGTACAGTATGAAGGCGGCGAGATGGTGACGGCAGGGGATCCTTATCGGCACGAACCTTTGATCACCCAGGAGGATACGGAGAAGTTTAAAAACGGGATACATTATACGATCTATGAAAAGCTGGGAGCTCATCCCTGCACCCTGGACGGGGAGGAAGGAACCTATTTTGCCGTATGGGCGCCGAACGCCATGCGGATCAGCGTAGTGGGCGATTTCAACCACTGGGACGGACGGATCCACCAGATGAGGAGACTGTGGGATTCCGGCATCTTTGAGCTGTTTGTACCCGGCGCAAAGGTGGGGGATAATTATAAATATGAACTGAAGCTTGCCGGCGGACTGGTATACTTAAAGTCCGACCCTTATGGCAACGCGGCCCAGCTGCGTCCGGATACCGCTTCTGTGATAGCGGATCTGCGGGGCTTCCAATGGGAGGATGAGGAATTCGTAAAGAACAGGGCTTCCTTTCAGCTGGGCAACGCCCCTGTCAGCGTCTATGAAATGTACCTGGGTTCCTTTGTGGAGCCGAAGGAGGGGGAATATTACGCCAATTATCGGGATATTGCCCCGAAGGTGATCGAATATGTGAAAAAAATGGGTTATACTCATGTGGAACTGATGCCTGTCATGGAGCATCCTTACGACGGCTCCTGGGGTTATCAGGTGATCGGCTATTACGCGCCTACGGCCAGATATGGTTCCCCGGAGGATTTCATGTACTTTGTCAACGAGCTGCATAAGGCGGGGATCGGCGTGATCCTGGACTGGGTTCCCGCTCATTTCCCCAGAGATACCTATGGGCTTTCCAACTTTGACGGAACCTGTCTCTATGAGCACCTGGATCCCAGGCAGGGAACCCATCCCCATTGGGGCACCCTGATCTATAATTACGGACGTCCTCAGGTTTCCAATTACCTGATCGCAAACGCCCTGTTCTGGGTGGAAAAGTTCCATGCGGACGGGATCCGTATGGACGCCGTGGCCAGCATGCTGTATCTGGATTATGGCAAGAAGAGCGGGGAATGGGTCGCCAATATGTACGGCGGCAAGGAAAACCTGGAAGCCATTGAGATGATCAAGCACCTGAACTCCATTTTAAAGAAGCGCAATCCCGGGGCTTTGTCCATCGCGGAGGAAAGCACGGCTTATTCCATGATCACCGGCGATCTGGATAAGGGCGGCCTGGGCTTCGACCTGAAGTGGAATATGGGCTTTATGAATGATTATCTGAATTATATCACCTATGATCCTTATTTCCGGAGCCACCACCATAATGAGCTGACCTTCAGCATGATCTATACCTACAGCGAGAAGTTCATGCTGGTATTTTCCCATGACGAGGTGGTACACGGAAAGGCGACCCTGATCGGAAAGATGCCTGGAGACCGTCCCCAGAAATTCGCGAATCTGCGTCTGACCTATGCCTATATGATGACCCATCCCGGCAAAAAGCTTTTGTTCATGGGTCAGGATTTGGGCGAATTCGATGAGTGGAATGAAGGAAGAAGGGTGGAATGGAACCTGCTGGATGTGCCGGAGCATGCGGGCGTCGCAAAGCTGGTGCGGGATCTGAATACTCTTTACCGCAGCCATAAGGCCATGTACGAACTGAACGACTCTTCCAAGGGATTCCAGTGGATCAACTGCATTACGCCGGAGGCCTGCTTCGTATCCTTCCTGAGGAAGGGAGCACATCCTGAGGACACCCTTGTGGTAGTGGCGAATTTCGCAGGAGTGGAGCAGGAGATCACGGTCGGAGTTCCTTATGAGGGAAAATATAAGGAGATCCTGAATACGGATGATGTGGAATACGGCGGCAGCGGCAATGTAAACGGCCGCGTCAAGAGAGCCGAGGATAAAGAATGGGACGACAGGAGACTGTCCATATCCGTGAAGATGGCGCCCCTTACCCTCAGCATCCTGGAGTTCGTGCCTTATACGGAGGAAGAGCTGGAAAAGGTGATCGAGCAGCGGATCCGCAAGAACGCTATTATCCGCAGGGCCAAGACCGCCGGCAGAAAGACTGCTTCCGCAAAAGAAAAGGCGACTGCCGTGAATAAGAAGGCTGTGGAAACCATTGCCACCAATCAGACCAAGGAGGATCTGGAGAAGGTGGAGAACGCCATGAAGAACGCGGCGGAGAGAAAGAATTCGGACGATCTGCCGGGAGGAATGGAATATTTTAAGTGCTGATGCGGACGAGAAGGAATGAATTATTTAAAGTGCTGATGCGGACGTGAAAGAATGAGATATTTTAAATGCTGATGCAGGCATCAGACAGATGAAAAATGTCAGGTAATAATAAAGAGGTTTGTGCATATGAACAATTTGTTGGTGCGCTCCTGTATGGCAGTGTCTGATCTTTGGACCAGGATCACCGCGGCGGCGCTTACAGGGGGAGTCGCGGAGGCAAGGATTACAGAAGAAGATATCGGCGTGATCAGGGAGTTCTTTCAGGAACTCCCTGATAAGGTAATGACAATCGGCGGCCGTGTGATCCTGGCTGTAGCCTTTTTCTTTTTGGGGAACCGTCTGATCAAGCTGCTTCGTAAACTTGTGAAGAGCTCTATGCGGAAGGCAAATGCGGATACAGGCGTCATCCAGTTTGTGGATTCCTTTTTAAAGTTTTCCTTCCATGTAGTCCTTGCCTTTATGATCGCAGGCTCCCTTGGAGTGGACGCCGCCAGTATTGTTGCCCTGTTAGGGTCTGCAGGCGTGGCCATCGGTCTTGCGGTACAGGGCGGTCTTTCCAACCTGGTGGGCGGCGTGATGATCCTGATGCTCAAGCCCTTTAAGGTGGGGGACTACATCATTGACTGTGACGGTCATGAAGGAACTGTGGATAAGATCCAGATATTCTATACCACTTTAGTGACGCCGGATAATAAAACGGTGATGCTCCCGAATGGGCAGCTTTCCAATAATTGTCTTGTAAATGTAACCTCCTCCCATATGCGGAGGCTGGACGTGCCTGTGAGCATAGCATACAGCGCCGACCTGCGTAGGGCGAAGGCAGTACTGCAGCGGGTGCTGGACGAGGACGAGAAGACCCTGAAGGACCATGACAGGCTGGTGGTGGTGGATCAGCTGGGGGATTCCGGCGTGAATCTGATCGTCCGCTGCTGGTTCTTGACAGACGATTACTGGCCGGGGAAGTGGCGCATTACCGAGCAGTGCAAGTTGGCCCTGGATGACAATGGGATCGAGATCCCCTTCCCCCAGGTGGACGTGCATATGCGGAGCTGAGGGGTTACACTTTTTTTTAAAGAATGCTACAATACTTTAGTGAAGTGAAAAGTTAACTTCCACTTCTAAAGGCTCCGGCAAAAAAGTTGCCGTTAGTGTTGCAGGAAAGGATATT
>CANQBS010000073.1 GCA_947589075.1 uncultured Acetatifactor sp. | reverse complement strand
CTGCGTGACGGCTTCATACACACCAAGCTGCAGATGCTGTTCCGCGGACAGAACATTCTGGGCTACAGGCCCTATGCGGACGATGTGGTGGAGAACTTCGTACAGAAGTCCATCGCCAACGGTATCGATATCATCCGTATCTTTGACTGCTTTAACGACCTGCGCAACCTGCAGGCAGCGGTGGACGCCACCAACAAGTTTAAGGTACAGGAAGGCAGAGGCCACGCTCAGGTTGCCCTGTCCTATACCCTGGGAGATGCTTATACCCTGGAGTACTGGATGAATACCGCAAAGAGGATCGAGGAAATGGGCGCCGATTCCATCTGTATCAAGGATATGGCAGGACTTCTGGTGCCTTACAAGGCCAGCGAGATGATCAAGGCCATGAAGAGTGCCACCAAGCTTCCCATCCAGCTGCATACCCACTATACCTCCGGCGTTGCCAGCATGACCTATCTGAAGGCCGTCGAGGCTGGAGTCGATGTCATCGATACCGCCATGAGCCCCTTCGCACTGGGAACCTCCCAGCCTGCAACTGAGGTTATGGTGGAGACCTTCAAGGGAACTCCTTACGACACCGGCTTTGACCAGAACCTGCTGGCTGAGATCGCAGATTATTTCAGACCTTACAGGGATGAGTGCCTGAAGAACGGTCTGCTGAATCCGAAGGTAATGGGCGTGGATATCAAGACCCTGCTTTATCAGGTGCCCGGCGGAATGCTTTCCAACATGGTGAGCCAGTTAAAGGAGCAGAACGCGGAAGACAGATACTATGATGTGCTCCAGGAGATCCCCCGGGTGCGTAAGGATCTGGGCGAGCCTCCTCTTGTTACCCCTTCTTCCCAGATCGTGGGTACCCAGGCAGTGTTCAATGTGCTGATGGGCGAGCGCTATAAGATGGCCACCAAGGAGACCAAGGCAGTGCTTCGCGGCGAATATGGCCAGACCATCAATCCCATGAGCCAGGAGGTCATCGACAAGGTTATCCCCGGTGAGGAGAGGATCACCTGCCGCTATGCGGATCTGCTGGAGAACGAAATGGATAAGCTGGAAAGCGAGATGAAGGAATACAAGCAGCAGGACGAGGATGTTTTAAGCTACGCCCTGTTCCCGCAGGTGGCTATGGACTTCTTCAAATATCGCCAGGCCCAGCAGGAAAAGGTGGATATGACCCAGGCTGATACCAAGAACGGGGCTTATCCGGTATAAAAAGTAATTTTGAATGCAATTGGCGAAAGCCGCACAGAAAGATCCTGGGGTGCCCTGAGGCATCCCAGGAAATGTTTTGTTATACTCAAGGTAAATTCATATCATTAAGGAAAGAGAAGGAAACATCAGATGAAGAAGGTAATTGCATGTCTGCTGGCGGTATGTCTCCTGATGCAGCTTCCGTTTCAAGTGTTGACCTCCTATGCAGCAGAGGTATCGGGAAATAATCTGGGAGAAACTGATTCCCCGGTTGAAGTGACTCCGTTAAAAAGTCATTTCAAAGTGAAATTAGTGTCATTTTATGATTTTACAGAAGGAAAAAGCTTTACCGTAACTCTGGGCGGACAGGGAGTTCAGAAGATCAGCCTGACGAAGGAGGGGAATGACGCCTGTCTGTCAGGGACTGCTGTTTTTGAAGGCCTTGAAAAGGGAACCTATACCCTTACGGTGGAGGCGGATCAATATGCTGTTTACAGTCAGGATATTACGATAGCGGATGACGGGCTGGAATACAGGGTAGAGCTGTATACCTCCTATCATGATGTAAAATATTACTTGGAGAGGGAGAACGGCGCCGGCAAGCATCCGGGAGTGATTCCTCTTGGGGATGTTTCCGATCCCTATGACGGGGAAATCAATGAAGAAGATAATAAAGCTTTGATTCGGGCAATGGGCTCTAAAGGCTCGGGGCTCCATGAAGATTTAAACGGGGACGGGACCGTGGATCTGGCGGATCTGCAGTATTTGTCCCAGAGCCTGGGAAAGGAAAGACTGCTTTCCGATGTATTCACAACGGTTCTTTCTGAGAATATTGATGTGGCAGGACTGGAGGGGACGACGATATCCCTGCAGGAGGATATGAAGCTCCAGGAAGCCATTTTTGAGGAGAATGATGCGGTTGTAACCCTTCAGCCTGCAAAGGAAGAGAGTATTTCCGAAAATAATCCGGTGGAGATGGATCTTACCATTGCGGATGAAAAGAGTAAAGGGGTTCCGATGGAGGCAATTGTGATCAAGTCTCCTGAAGGAACGGGAAACGGACTCCAGAGCGGCGCAATCCGGGTCGAGTATGAGGAAAACGGCAAAATACAGCACATGGACTATGTCTTTGGGGATGCAGCTTCCAAAAGTTATCATGTGGTAGGTACGGCTGGTATTCCGGGGATCGGTACAGGAGCTGCCAATACCGTAAGTGTGGAAAATGGCAGCCTTGTGGTGGAACTGGGAAAACAGGTGGCTGTGAAGAAGGTGACCATCAGGGTTACGGGAACAACGAACCACAGTAATCTGGCGGAGATCAGCCAGGTGGAATTCCTGAACAATATGGAAGACAGAATACCTGCCCCTCAGTTAAGCATTCCCGCGGATTTAAGGTACGAAAGCGGAAGCAAGTCCTTTAATCTGTACTGGAATGCTCAGGTGAATATCACCGGTTATGAGGTGGAGATCATTCATCTGGAAAAAGGATCGTCAAATCCGTCAGGTCCTGCCTGGACCTTTATTACGGATACAAATTCTCTGAGCGTAACGGCTTTTAACGGCGAGGAACTGAAAAATTACGATACCTACCGGGTACGGGTGCGTTCCGTCAACGCGGAGTGGAGAAGCGATTATTCTGTTTCCATAGATGCGGTTCCGAAGCCCACTTCAAAGCCGGCGCCTCCGGATAATGTAGTGGCTGCGGCGGGCATGGGCTCCATCGAAGTGCGCTGGAAGAAAATGAAGGATACACTCAGCTATACAGTTTATTATGAGGAAAAGAATCAGCCGTCCACAAGGCAGTCCGTTGCAGCGGAGAGCAACAGCTGCACGATTTATCTGCCTTCCTCGGCTGTGAAAACATATACTGTCTGGGTTACGGGAACCAATGAGCTGGGGGAGGGAGCGGCCTCCCTTAAGAGCAATGTGACCACCACAAGCATCAGCCCGGTGGAATTCCCGGAATATATGCTATTTACGACGCCCAGGAAGGATGTCAGGACAGGGTTGTTGGACCATGTCAAAAGCGCATCCTGGAACACCCATGATACCAGGACAAAGGGAATGTATGGCAGTACCCTGGATACAAATGCGGGAACAGGAAGCGCCCTGGGCCTGGTGGACAATGATTTCGGCTCCTATTATCATATTGCAGACTGGGATGACGGATGTATTTACGGGGGGCAGGATAAAGGCGTTACTGTGAGACTGACCGAGAAACATGAAATGAATATGATCATGTTTGCGGATATTGTGGATAACACCTACTATAATGCCGCCCTGTATTACCTGGACGGGGAAGGCAGGGAAGTGAGAGCGGAGAATCTGACGGTGTCCTCCAGAGTGGACGGCCAGGGCAGGCGATATCATATCATCAAGCTTTTTGACCCGATCAAAACGGATCAGGTGAGAATCTGCCTTGAGCGCAGCGGCGGGGCGAGAAGCATTGGTATTTCCGAGATCAGATTTTATGATTATGATCCCATCGAGCGGGAAGTAATGGATCTGTTTGAGGACAGTATGCATCTGGTCCTGAAGAAGGGCGTGACGCTGGCAAAGATCGATGAGCTTCGGAGAAAGGTTCATTCGGAGCATCCTTACCGCGCCATGATCTTATCTGAGCTGGATACTGCAGAGAAGATCCTGAAAGACGCCGATGCGTTGAAAAATGTGGAAGTCGTGACCATTGAGCCCTCCATTACGGGCAAAAAGGATGGTCATCTGGGCTTCGGCGGCCTGAATTCCTGGCAGCCTCTGGGAATTACCGCATACGCGGGAGAAGAACTTGTGATCTATGTGGGCCACGAAGGCAAGAATACCGGAGCCGCTACTGAGCTGCAGGTTGTGGTGACTCAGTATCATGCGGAATCAACACCTTTTAAACAGGTGCTTTCCCAGAAGCTGAAAGTGGGGCAGAACCTTGTTACCGTTCCTGAAATCGCTTCCTTTGACTTTGAAAAAGGCGGTTCAGTGTATATCCAGTATACCGGCAACAATCCAAAAGATGTGTATGGAGTCAGAGTGAAGGGCGGACAGTCCATTCCGGTTCTGAACCTTTACAATGTGGAGGCGGGAGGCGCGGACTGGCTTGCGCGCACGGAAGTCTATGTAAAAGAGCTGGAGAAGCATGTTGACGATCAGGAGAAGCTGCATGACAAGGTACATAAGAATGAGACTTCTCCCACCGTCAATTACGAATACGACAGGGAAAACTGCATCCTGGGCGCAACTGAGATCATGATGGATCAGATGATGCTGTCCGTATCGGGAGAACAGATCCTGAAAGGTCTGGGAGAAGGATCCGTTCATGAGAAAGCGGTCAGGCTGTCCCAGTCTCTGCAGGCGATGGAAGAGATGATGACTCTGTTCTATCAGCATAAGGGATTGAGCAACGCGGCGGATTCCGGCGTCAATAATAAGCTTCCCGCCCAGCACCTGAACATTCGGTATCACAGGATGTTTGCAGGAGCCTTCATGTATGCATCCGGGGATCATATTGGAATTGAATGGGGTTCTGTGCCGGGGCTGTCCGCAGGAGTGCCGGTTACAGTGCAAAATGGAAAATATGTGTCCGGCAATTATTTTGGATGGGGCATCGCCCATGAGATCGGTCATGATATCAATCAGGGAACCTATGCCATCGCCGAGGTGACGAATAATTATTTTGCAGTGCTGGCCCAGGCGAAGGAAACAAATGAATCCGTGCGTTTCCAGTATGAAAATGTTTATGACAAGGTGACCTCAGGGGTAACGGGAAGATCCTCCAATGTCTTTACTCAGCTCGGTATGTACTGGCAGCTGCACCTTGCCTATGATAAGGGCTATAATTATAAGATTTATGACAGTTATAAAGAACAGCTGAGCAATCTTTTCTTCGCAAGGGTGGATACCTATGCCAGAAATGTTGCCGCGGCGCCTAAGACAGAGATCCCTCTGGCGCTGAATAATCTGGACGCCCAAAAGAAGCCGGTGGAGATCGATATTGATCAGAAACTGATGAGGCTGGCATCTGCCGCTGCACAGAAGGATCTGACGGAGTTCTTTGTGCGCTGGGGCATGGTTCCGGACGAGGAAACCCTCAGATATATGTCGCAGTATGAGAAGGAAGATCGTGCGATCTATTATGTGAATGATGAAGCCAGGGCGTATGCCGTTGAACACAGCGCCTTGATGGAGACGGAAACCGTTCAGGGGAAGGACGTGGTCGGGAAGATCGGGCTTGCCGTAAGCCCTGATGCTCCTAATCAGGTTGTTCTGAGCCTTGCCAATACAGCCCAGTATCCGGAAGCTGTTCTCGGGTATGAGATCACCAGGTGTATGACAAGCGGCGGCAAAGTGGAAAAGAAGGTGGTCGGCTTTACCACGGACGCCACTTTTGTGGATACCATTTCTTCCATCAATAACAGAGTCTTCACTTATGAAGTAACGGTAGTGGATAAGTTTTTGAACCGTTCTGCTGCGAAGGCCCTGGAACCTGTGAAGATATCCCATGATGGAAGCTATGATAAGACTTATTGGAAGGTGACGACCAATATGGTGTCTGAATCTGATGTGGACGCAAAGGGTACCAAAGAAGATCCCTGCGATCCGGAAATTGAGTCGGGGATCATTCTTACAGTGGACGATCAGATGGGTTCTGTCTATACCGGTTCTACCTTATCTGAGGATCCGGTGGTGGTTTTGGAGCTGAATGAGCTCACGGGGATTACGGGACTGAAGTACACTGCCCCGGAGGAAAACCGCATAACCGATTATACGATTCAGATCAGCGGAGACGGAGAAAACTGGAAGACCATTGGAAAAGGCTCTTTCCAGAAAAAAGATGGTGCGGAGATCGTTTATTTCAGAAATGAAAGGAAGGATCCCTGGGTTTGTACCTATGATGCTTCCTACGTAAGACTGATTGCCGACGGCCAGGGAGGAAAGAATATTTCCATTGGGGAAATCGATCTTTTGGGTCCTACAGGGGATAACGTGGAATTCCTTGCGGCAGATCCTGCATCCCCTGCCTTTGGTTATCTGGAAGAGGACTTTATTTACGATGACAAGGGAAATAAAATACCGAAGGGTTCCCTGGTATTTGTTGGTCAGTATAAGGGAAATCCGGCCTATAATGTGGTCATTCTTTATGACGCGGAAGGCAATATCGTGGGAGGAACCGACAAAAACGGCGAACTGACCGCCCACCAGATCATTCTGGCGGAGGTTCCGGATCAGGGCGAGCTGGGAGAAACCAGCGACGGAAGGTTTATTTATTGGATAGAGCCTTCTGCAGGAGTTTCACCTTCTGCTCCCCAGGCAGTACGGGCGGAACTGTACCGTGTTGATAATGCGCTGAACAATGAGGGACAGAGACTGGTCAGCGATACGAAGCTGACGGAGCTGACGGAGCACCTTCCCAAAATAAAGCTCAGCAGATCGGAGTCATGAAGTCCATTATGAAGAAATACATTTTTACCATGCTGGCAGTTGTTTTTTTGATCGTATTGACAGATCCCATTTCATCCCGGGCGGCAGAAGCCCGGGATGAAGAGGAGAAGCTGGTATCCATGGCGCAAAATTCCGGAGATTACCAGCTGGATGTCAGGATAAGGCTTCCTAAGGAAGAAGCGAGCAGTATCAAAACCTTCATGCTGCAGCTTAAAATCTCCGGGGAAGTCAGGAATCCATCCTTTGCGTTTGCCGGAAGCATCGCCGGCAATCAGGAAATTGTCGTCCGGGAATGGACCTACAGCTATGATGAGGCAGTAAAAAAAGGGATTTTTTCTATTTATGTGTCAGGCAGGATAAACCTTTTCAGGAAACCGGGAGAGTTTATAGATCTGGGTCAGCTCAGACTTTTGAGCGCGGATGAATATAAGAAGGATGCCCCTCCGCAGATAGAAGTGACTGTCGGGGATTATCAGATCGTGAACACCTTTCGGCAGGAAACGGTGGATTTTGATTACGGGAACGCCAGTGATTCACTTATTCTGGTATATCAGGAAACCGATTCCGAGCTGGCAGATGTGCTGAAAGAAGCGGAAGGTTATGTGGGAGAGGGCAGCGTCCTGGATGGTAAGCTGTTTGCAGGGATCCGGGCATATACGGATCTGCAGAATGCATACAGGAAGGCGCTGTCGGTGGACCAGAAAAACAGGGCCGCTGCAGGTCAGGCTGCAAAGGAGCTGAAAACGGCGATAGAGAGGATCAGGCCGATATATGGTCTTCTTCATATCCTGGTGGAGGCCAACGCCGCTATTGAGGGTTACGGCCGTGTAGACTGCGGGGAATTGATCCGAAGATTTCAAGAAGCCCTTGAATATCTTGAAAAAAACGATGATCCCAGTGTGGAGGAGATCGAAACCAAGAGCCGATTCCTTCAATTTGAGATCGTGGTGGCTCAGCTGCGCACTGCTGTCATCAAGTCACAGCTCAGCAGGGAGGAAGAAGGAAAATATACGGAAGGAAACCTTGCGGCCTGGAAGAAAGCCATGGATTCGGCGGTATTTTTGCTGGGAAGACGTGATACAGTCCAGCTGGACGATATTGTGGGTTTGAAGGATGAGGCGGCGGTCATCGTTGACGAGTTAAATACAGCCTATGCCGGACTGATCGATGTTACTTCTTTAAGGGAGCTGCTCAGACAGGCGGAGGCAATGATCGCCGAAAAAGGAAAATATACCGAAAAAAGTATGGCCGGTCTTAAAACGGCAAGGGACCAGGCCGTCGCGTTCCTGGGATTGAAAACTGTGATCACCCGGGACAGCATTTACAATGATAAGGGGGAAATGGTACAGATCGGCTATCATACCATGGAAGCCAGGCTGAGTGATGCCATCGGAAAAATGCAGGAAAGAGTAAAGACGTTGCAGGCGAGGCCGCAGCAATCTGCCAGCGCCGCGGGAACAGGTTCCGGGGAAGTCACAGGCCCTTCAGAAGAAAATCCCGGCGGACAGAATTTGGAAGCTTCAGAACATCCTGTCCATAATGGCGGTTATGAGGAGATCGATGTGACGATCTATGATCCTCATCGGTCTGAAGTGGGATTCATTCTGCTGACCCTGGCTGCTACAGCCGCGGGTATCCTGGTGATAACGACAGTTCTTCTTTGTCACAGGTCCCGGAAAAAGAAAAGGAAATAAGCGGAGAAGGAATACAGGAGCGGATGGGTGATAAATGATGGTGCAGAAAGAAGAAACCGTATTGATCCAAATGCAGAAAAGGTTGGCCAAAATGAGCAGGAGCCACAAGACGATCGCTCTTTATATCTTAGATCATTACGATCAGGCTGTGTTTATGACAGCCGCGCAGCTGGGCGGTGAACTTGGGATCAGTGAATCCACGGTAGTGCGGTTCGCCGCCGCACTGGGCTATCAAGGTTATCCGGAATTTCAGAAAGAACTGGAAAAATGCGTGAAGGAAAGGCTGAATTCTGTACAAAGCGGGGAAGGCGGACAGGCCGGAACAGATCTGCCTGAGATATTCCGTTCCGTTATGAAGGCGGATACAGAACAGATCCTAAATACCTGGAAGCAGCTGGATCCCAATGCCTTTGAAACGGCTGTAAACGATATCCTGGCTGCAGAAACGGTTTATATCATGGGGCTTCGCGGGGATGAGCCTCTGGCGGTTTTCTTCCATTTTTATCTTCATTTGATCCGTCCGAATGTGATATTGCTGCAGTCCAGCAATATGAGTGAAATTTTTGAACAAATGTTCCGGATCAGCAAAAAGGATTGTTTTATCGGGATCAGCTTCCCGCGATATTCCGTGAGGACGCTGAAAGCCATGGAATTTGCAAACGACCGCAATGCCAGGGTGATCGCCATAACGGATGATATCAATTCTCCCATGAATCTGTATTCTTCCTGCAATCTGTTGGCGGGGAGCGAAGGGATATCCATAGTGAATTCTCTTGCGGCGCCCATGAGTCTGCTCAACGGACTGATCGTGTCGATGTGCAGAAGGAAGCCGAAAGAAGTGAAAAAAAATCTGGATCTGCTGTCCGATGTATGGAATAATTACCAGGTTTATCTGAACGATGAAATTGATGTGATCAACGAAGAAGATTTGGAGTCAAAATGAAAAGGGTCATTGTAATTGGAGGCGGAGCGGCCGGCATGATGGCGGCCATCGCTGCCGCGGATGCAGGCGGCCGCGTCTGTCTGCTTGAAAAAAACGAAAAGCTGGGGAAAAAGCTTTTTATTACGGGCAAGGGCAGATGCAACGTGACCAACGCAGGGAACAGGGAGGTTTTCTTTTCCAATGTGATGAGCAACGCCAGATTCCTGTACAGTTCGTTCCATGAATTCGATAATCAGGCTGTGATGGAGTTCCTGGAAAAAGCAGGCTGCAGGCTTAAGGTGGAGCGGGGAGAAAGGGTTTTTCCGGTAACGGACCATTCCTCTGATATCATTGCAGCCCTGGCGGGGCAGATGCAGAAACGAAAAATAGAAGTGAGGCTCCGTACCCAAGTAAAGGAGATCCTGTTTCGGGAAGGCAGGACGGCAGGGGTCCTTTTGACGGATGGAGGACATCTGGATGCAGATTCTGTTGTGGTTGCCACAGGAGGTCTTTCCTATGGAGCCACAGGCTCCACAGGGGACGGATACCGCTTCGCCAGAGAGGCGGGACATAGTCTGACGGAACCGTTTCCTTCCCTGGTTCCCTTCAATGTTTCTGAAGGCTGGTGCAGGGAGCTTATGGGGCTGTCCCTGAAAAATATTTCCGTCAGCCTTTTCTTTGAAAAAAAGGAAATATACAGCGGACTCGGAGAAATGCTTTTTACTCATTTTGGGGTCAGCGGCCCCCTGATCCTCAGTGCCAGCAGCTATTATGTACAGGAATACCGCAGGTGGAAGGATGGGCGGAAGAAAAAAGATTCCGGACAAAGGGCTGAAGATGGGAAGGGGCAGGCATATCCCGAGTCGGTATTATATATCGATCTTAAGCCCGCTTTGAGCGGGGAACAGCTGGACAGACGGATTCTCAGGGATTTTGAGGAGAACAAAAACCGGCAGTTTAAAAATGCCCTGGGGGCGCTTTTTCCCATACGCCTGATACCGGTCATGATAGAATTATCCGGTATTCATCCGGATAAGAAGGTCAACGAGATCACGCGGGAGGAAAGAAAGCGTCTGGCAGAGATCACAAAGAAGCTTCCTTTGAGGATCCTGGGCGTGAGAGATTTTAACGAGGCGGTCATTACCAAGGGCGGAGTCGCGGTCCGGGAGGTAAATCCTTCTACAATGGAATCCAAAAAAAGAAAAGGATTGTATTTTGCCGGCGAGGTCCTGGATCTGGATGCCCTGACCGGAGGATTTAACCTGCAGATCGCCTGGTCCACAGGCTATCTTGCCGGGAAAAGCGCAGGGATGGAAAGCGAAAATGACGGTTTGCTGCCGACGGAAAAGGAGAATGAAAACAATGGGTTTTAATATAGCTGTGGACGGACCGGCAGGAGCCGGGAAAAGCACGATAGCAAGGCTCGTGGCAGGAAAGCTCGGTTTGATCTATGTGGATACAGGGGCCATGTACCGTGCGATCACTGTTTTTCTGCTGAGGGAGAAGGTCGATCTGTCCGATGAAAAAGCAGTTGCGGATAAATGCGGTGAAGCGGACATTACGATCCGTTACCGGGAAGATGAGCAGGTGGTGATCCTGAACGGGGAAAATGTAAACAGGCTTCTGAGGACGGAAGAGGTCAGCAGGCTGACTTCTGTAGTCAGCGCTCAGCCGGCGGTCAGGGAGAAGCTGCGTTCCCTGCAGATCCGTCTGGCGGCGGAAAGCGACTGTATCATGGACGGCAGGGATATTGGGACCTGTGTGCTTCCCAATGCGGATGTAAAGATTTATCTGACGGCAAGCAGCGCGGTGAGGGCAAAGAGACGCTATGCGGAGCAGTGTGCGAGAGGAATTGCCTGCGATCTCGGTCAGATCCAGAAAGATATCGAGGAGAGAGACTACCGGGATATGCACAGAGAGGTAGCTCCCCTGGTACAGGCGCCGGACGCTGTCCTTGTGGATACATCGGAAATGACGATCGAAGAAGTAGCGCAGCATATCATTTCCCTGTGCGGAGGATATTGCAAAGCGGAGGGCCTTTCAGGAAAGGACTAAAATGTAATTATAGGTAATTGCGAAACTGCAGTTGCCTGAAAATGTAATTAAAGTGTTGGGAGAAGAAGGCAAGGAAATATGGAAGTTAGGGTAGCTGAGAGCGCAGGCTTCTGCTTCGGCGTGGAACGTGCGGTGAACATGGTGTATGAACAGGTTGAAACGGGGAAAACTATCTATACTTATGGCCCGATCACCCATAACGACGAAGTGGTGAGGGAACTGACGCAAAAGGGTGTAGGGATCCTGGAAGGTGAGGAAGCTTTAAAAGAGCTTGCATCGGGCACTGTGATCATCCGCGCTCACGGAGTTCCCAGAAAGATCTGTGAGCTTCTCAGCGAAAAAGGGATCGAATGGATCGATGCCACCTGTCCTTTTGTGAAAAGGATCCACGGAATTGTGGAGAAAGAGAGCAGGGCAGGAAAACATATTATCGTGGTGGGAAATCCCAGGCATCCGGAAGTGGAAGGGATCGTAGGATGGTGCGAGGGGCCGGTCACTGTGCTGGAAACGCCCGAAGAAGCCTGTGAATTCGCCCAAAAAGAAGAAAATCATAGGGAAATGCCCCTTTGTATTGTCGCTCAAACGACATTTAATTACAATAAATTTCAATATATAGTTGAAATTTTGAAAGAAAAAGGTTACAATAGTAGTGTTGTAAATACTATATGTAATGCAACACAGGAACGACAGAAACAGGCTCGTGCTATTGCAAGTGAAGCGGACGTAATGATCGTAATAGGGGGGAGGCATAGTTCCAACACCAGAAAGCTCTATGAGATATGTTGTGAGGAGTGCGCAAAGACCTATTTTATACAGACACTGGATGACTTGCATTTAGATCTACCTAAAGCTGTTCGACTAATTGGTATTACTGCGGGGGCTTCCACCCCAAACAAATTAATTGAGGAGGTTCAAAATTATGTCAGAGTTAACTTTTGAACAAATGCTGGAAGAATCATTAAAGACAATACATGCAGGAGAGGTAGTCGAAGGCACAGTTATCGATGTGAAGCCCGAGGAATTGGTTTTGAACATCGGATACAAGTCGGACGGTATTCTTACAAAAAATGAGTACTCCAATGATGCCAGTATAGATTTAACGACTGCAGTAAAAGTCGGAGACCGGATGGAGGTCAAGATCCTGAAAGTGAACGACGGGGAGGGACAGGTGGTCCTGACCTACAAGAGACTCGCCGCCGACAGGGGCAATAAGAGGCTGGAGGAGGCATACAACAATAAGGAGATCCTGAAGGCGCCTGTGACCCAGGTTCTGGAGGGAGGCTTAAGCGTAGTGGTGGAGGAGATGAGGATCTTTATTCCCGCAAGCCTTGTTTCCGATACTTATGAAAAGGATCTGTCCAAGTACGCAGGTCAGGAAATCGAGTTCGTGATCAGTGAGTATAATCCTAAGAGAAGGAGATATATCGGGGACCGCAAGCAGCTGATCGTTGCCCGCAAGGCGGAGCAGCAGAAGGCTCTTTTTGAGAGGATCCATGAGGGCGACGTGGTAGAAGGCGTTGTGAAGAATGTGACGGATTTCGGCGCGTTCGTAGACCTGGGAGGAGCAGACGGACTTCTTCATATTTCCGAGATGTCCTGGGGCAGAGTAGAGCATCCCAAGAAGGTCTTCAAGGTAGGGCAGACTCTGAATGTGCTGATCAAGGAGATCAACGGCAATAAGATCGCTTTATCCCTGAAGTTTGAGGATGCCAATCCCTGGAAGGACGCCGCCACAAAGTATGCGGTAGGGAATATCGTAACCGGCAGGGTCGCCAGGATGACGGATTTCGGCGCGTTCGTAGAGCTGGAAACCGGCGTGGACGCTCTGCTTCATGTATCCCAGATCTCCAGGGAGCATGTGGAGAAGCCGGCAGATGTGCTGAAGGTGGGAGAGGAGATCACCGCGAAGATCGTCGATTTCAACGAGGCAGACAAGAAGATCTCCCTGAGCATCAAGGCGCTCAGCGCTCCGGAGTCCCACGCAAAACAGGAGGATGAGGATGTAGCGCCTGTGGATATCGAAGCTGTAGCCGCGGCTACGGAGGCTGAGGAATAAAGGAATTTAAAAATGCGAGGATGCTGTAGGAATACGGCATCCTCTTTTTATGCTGCTCCCATGCGGGACAAGCCCGGGGTAATGGTGTGACGCCTTTGAATGGGCATGGTACGATGGCAGGGGGTGTGGATCGTTTTTCACTTATCCTGCGGAGAACCGGAACTTGGCGGTAAGCTGGGATTTTTTAAAAGCAGCATTTCCAGAATATATTTAGCATAATCGTGAAAGGCCTGGCGGTCGTGCTTGAGTTCCTCCGTGAGTTCGAAAAATATTTCGTCGCTTTGATAATCCCTTTTGAAAAAAGGGCTCCGAAAATGTGTCCACTGGGGCAGATAGCAGGAATACTTTCTGGTATAACAGTTGGACGCGGAAGCGGGGATCCGGTATTCCTTATCCACATAGGCGGCCACGGATCTGTGGAGGGCCACATCCTCCGCGGGAAGGTAATAATAATCTTTATAATTGGCGTAAAAGAATTTCATCTCTTCTTCATAGATGGGAACTCTCAGGACGCCCCGTTCTCCTTCTCCGGTAAAATAACAGCCCCTGGCGGATGCGGAGACCGCTTTCGGAAGAGCTGTCCCGATGGCGAGGTACATCAACAGTTCCTGATGCCTGAGCCCGCTTAAGTCCTTATAGTAATTGGCCTGAGCCTTTTTGACCAGGACTTTTTCCCGAAACAGGTCGTAATACGCCAGCATGGGAAGGATGGAAAGCATTCCCCGCATATCGTCGGCGTTGTGCAGAAGAAGGGTCTGTTCCAGTGCCTCGGATGGATTCTTCGCGTACCGATGGTATATTTCGATCAGTTCCCCGCCGCTGTAAATGTCTTCCCGCTCCAGATCCAGGAACTGCTCCAGGGTCTTTTGCCTGCAGTTTGGAAGCTTTAAGAAGGACTTTAAGGGAGAGATCCGCTTGTAAAGGTCGACGCTCTCAAAGGCATCGAAGGAATAAGGGCGGTCATAGGCCTTAAATTTGTGGAGCAGGTAGGGCAGATCGAAGGTTTCCCCGTTAAAATGGATCAAGATCCTGTACTTTGCGGCAAAGGCGCCAAAGGCATCCAGAAGATAGACTTCTTCCTCCGGCTTTTCCGCAAGCCACTGTATGAGACGCCAGCGGTCAGAATCCCAGAAGGCGCATCCGATGAGATACAGGTTCGACGTTCTGGCGCTGAAGCCTGTGGTCTCGATATCCAGGAAAAGAAGCTCTTCCTTCCTTCCGAGATGGGAGAAAGGATAATTGGGTTCTATAGGATTGAATGCTTGTTCGATTGTTTTCATATAAAAGGCTCCTTAGGCTGGTAAAGTAATGGCAGGATCAGAAAAGGACAGCACCGCGCCCGGACAACAGACGGATCCTGAGGTCTATTTTAACATATTTCTTAAAATAACAGTAGTATTTTTGTGAAAAAGATAGTATATTTTATATATAAGTAAAGAAATCCTGAAATTATGATAAAATACGACATGCATTTGCAGAAAGGGTTCATATGGCTAAGCTGACATTTACCGGCGGCATCCATCCCTATGACGGGAAGGAGCTGTCCAAAGATAAGCCCATTTTGGATTTTCTCCCCAAGGGGGAAATGGTATATCCTGTATCCCAGCATATAGGCGCACCGGCGCGGCCTGTTGTAAAGAAGGGGGATGCTGTCCTGGTGGGACAGAAGATCGCGGAGAGCATGTTCTTCGACACAACTAAGATAAAGCGGTTCGTGCCG
>CANQBS010000072.1 GCA_947589075.1 uncultured Acetatifactor sp. | reverse complement strand
TCGCCTAAAATGATTTCTCCCTCTATATCATGGAGCATGGCGTTCATCAGCGCCAGACGGTGGGTATCATGGACAAGTTCACAGCCTGTAAACGCCTTTTCACGCTCAAAAGCTGCCGTATCAGCATCCAAATCAAAGAAAGAATCCGTCCGGTCTGACACATACTGATGGGCGGCGATCATAAACCCGAATGTACCACAGGCGGGGTCGTTGCATCGCTCGCCAGCCTGAGGCTTTACAAGCCTTGTCATCACATCGATCAGCACACGGGGCGTGAAATATTGGCCTGCACCAGATTTCTTTTCATTGGCGTTCTTCTCCAACAATCCCTCATACAGGTTTCCAAGTCCTTCTTCACGGGCAGAGTACCAATCCAACCCGTCAATGGTCGTGATAATCTTTTCCAGATTCTTCGGCTCGTCAATGTTGGTGGCGGCACCCTGATAGATTTCCCGTACTCTGCCCGTGCAGTTCTCGCCCAGATGGTTCAAAAGCTCTTTATAAAACTTTTTCAGCTCGATCCCGCTTTTGGAGGTCAAAGCGTCCCAGCGGTAAGCTTCGGGGATCTGGCTCTCTGCCCCCGTTTCCTTCGCCATTTTCAAAAACAGGATATAGGTAAGCTCGGTCACATATTGGTGGTATGTAATGCCATCATCCCTCAGGACGTTACAAAGATTCCAGAGCTTTGATACGATTTCCTGCGTGGTCATCTCATACCCCCCATACGTTGACGGTCAATTTCCATTTGACGAGCGATTTCAACAAGGCAAGCGTTAACAGCCTCCTGCCGATACTCACCTTCAATACTACGGGCAGCCTCGCAATAATCAGATATAGCTTTTACCATATCACCAATCTTTTTCTGTTGATCCCAAAACCTGTTTCTCTGGATCTGTTGAAGATAATTTGGCTCCATATAAGTCTGATTAAAAATGGTGTATGGATATTGATTATAAATTGGATATGTATTTTGATAATAAATCATGCTGTTTTCCCTCCATCATCATACAGATACTCATTGAGTTCCATCACAATGCTTTCTAATTTGTTTCCAAATACTTTGTTGATTTTATTGAATCCGCCCTGTGCCTTAAACCGTCCATCTTCATCAAAAACAGAAATATTCAGGACAGATTCTTCCATCAGATATTTTTCCATTCTGGCGATCCAGTTTAATTCCTGCTTGGAAAAGCTATGACCTTTTCTCAGTTTATCTACTGCCCGTCTGATCCGTGCCTCATGAGAAACGAGTGTAGCGCCGATTGCATAACGGCGGATCAGACTGATAATATCTGCGGCAATATCCTCATTGGTCATCTGAAAAATCGCCGTATTGAGCTGCTGTGTTGTAAAACCTTCCCGAACCAGCGTCAACAGCAAGGATTTCAGGCTTTCTCTGGTCAATTCCTTCGGGCGGGTGCAAACAATATTCAAAGCGGCAATTTCATTAAGGTTTGTTTTGATATAGGATGCAAAGGCATCCAGATAATCTTCTGGCTTGCTTCCAGCGCCATACCCTCTGCTGTGTTCTAACAGTTCATCTTCTGCATCGGATATTACCACGGGATTGGCACCGTTTGCTTTTGACTCCTGTAACATTTTGAACATATCCATATAAGCAAGAAGACGGCTTCGGGCATCTTCCGTTTTGCTCTGCTGAATCTCAATAATAAATTGAGTAGGATCCTTCCCGCCAGTCATACTGATAAAGTGTTCCATGGTCTTTCCGTCCATGCTGCGCTTTTTCCGCTGCAGTTTGGCAATAATCTGGTTGATCTGGTATTGTACCTGTTTTTCATCGTCCAGGACTTCCAGCCCGTCTAATAGCTGGGTAAATGTAGTAGACGGGTTTGCCACAACCGGCTTCATCGTATTGACAGCTTCCAGCGAATCATACACACCGACAGGATCGTAAATTTCAAAATGCGTCTTGTGAATTTCAGGGCATAGTCTGGTGGCTCGTCCCATCATCTGCTCAAACAAAATACGGGATTTCACACGGCGCATGAACACCAGTGTTGTGATTTCAGGAACATCAATTCCAGTAGTCAGCAAGTCAACAGTAACGGCAATGCTTGGGAAACGCTCATTCTTAAACCGCTTGATTGCTTCCTTTATTTTTTTCTTATTTCCACCGCCGACACTGCCAGTAATTTTCATAATGGCATCATTATCAACGCCTGTCTGAGAATAAATCTCTTTCAAGATTTTGACGATCATATCTGCATGCTGGTCGTCCACCGCATAGATAAGCGTTTTTCCCTGTTCTTCTGGGGATTCAGGATCAATATCATGAGCGATTTCGGCAAGAACCGTCCTGTTAAAGTTTTCTGTGATAACCTGACGATTGAAACTGTCAATGTCAAAATCCAGCTCGTCAGAGAGAAGTTCACTATTTGTGATTTCTCCCGTAACAGGGTCATAAACGGTAACGGTATCTCCCTCTTTGTAATGAATACCGCCCTTCCCTAATTTGGTGGTCAATTCATGCGGTGCATCGTGGTCTACCAGATAATCGTCTATGACCGCTTCCCGATAGGTATACTTGAACACTGGTTGGCCGAAAATCTCTGTGGTTTGCAGTGCGGGTGTTGCGGTGAGCGCAATTTTAACAGCATCGAAATATTCAACAACACTGCGATATTTGCTTTGGTAGTCAGCCTGATCCCGATAAAGCAGCTCGTCCTCGCCCATCTCCTTGTCCAATATGTAGCCTCTGTGGGCCTCGTCAATGATCACAAGATCATAGTCGGAAACAGCGGGCATCGTATCTTCATCATTGTAAAGAATGCGCTTTACCATACTTTGAACCGTTGCCACCTGAATACGGGTTTCACGGTCTATTGTTTTGTCATCAAGCCCTTTAACATTATAAATGTCATCAAGGGTCATCAAATCTTCCAGCTTGACTTCCTTAAAAACATCTTCTGCCTGTTCTCCCAAAGCATTACGGTCTACAAGGAACAGAATACGGCGGAAGCGTTCTGTTTTCAAGAAACGATAAATCAGGCCTAAGATCGTCCTCGTCTTGTCCGTACCTGTAGCCATTGCCAGAAGGATATTCTGTTGCCCGTTAATAATCGCCCGTTCAGCAGCCTGTATAGCCTTTACCTGATATTCACGCAGATTCAGGCCGTCTTTATCCCTCAGAGTGTCATATGGCATTTCTTGTAAAGCCTGATTCTTAGCTTGAATATCCTTTTCCAACAGTTCCAAAATACCCATGGGACTTATCCAGCCCTTTAATGCTTTTGGCGCATTATCGGACCGCCTTAGATCCAAAAACCAAACGCCGCTTTTCGTATCATATTGTTCCAGATAAGATCTTCCGTTAGTGGCGAAGGTGAACGGAACTTTATAGTTATTCCATGTGGCGATCTGATACTGTGCATCTTCCTCTCGGATATTTCTGGAATAATCCTTGCACTGGTAGTCAATGACAGACGGAATATCTTTATGAATTGCCTTGGCCTCTATGGTAGCAACCATCTGAGTATCAACAAACAAAACATAATCCGCGTAGCCTTTGTTGCCAACCGTGGAATCAGTAGGCCATTCTGCGATTGCTATATTATGCCCTTTTGCCGGTCGGGTTCCTTTCGAATAACGTAGATTTTCTGTATCGGCTTCCCATCCAACTTTCCGAAGCTGTTCATCAATAAGATAGCGGGTTTCTGCCTCAGTGCGGATTCTTTTGCTTGCCGCCTTCCCCGCTTGTTGCCTTCGTGTTTCTTTCGTTATTTCTGGAGAAGCAGCGGCCGTAGCTTCTGCCTCCTGTACTAGTTTTTCCTCTTGCTCCTGTTCCGCTTGTTTATCAGTCACAACAGGTTCAGAATCATTCTGGGGCATCATAAAAGGCTTGTTCTGGTAATTCCAGTCCCCATAAGTTTGCATAAACCACTCACACAGACCGTATGCCATTTGGAGCAGCGTTTTACTTTCTTCTACAGAAGCATAGTTTTCATGTACTGCCTTGTTGCGGACTTTTCGGAGTGCATGGAGAATATCTGATAAATCTCTTGTAATCAATCCTTCCCGCAGAAGAATGTCAATCCGTGCGGCAGCAGTATTATCATAGGGCAATTCCAGACGGTCATAGGTAAAAATCAGATTGACGATAGTTTCACCGATCATACCCAACTTCAACAGGCAGGAATTAGCGTCAGAATAGCAATATTTTTCTGCCAACTCACCGAAATTGGCCAGCACTGGAAAATGGCTATTCAAGAACTCAAAATTTGATTTCATGCTAATCCCTCCCTAATGGACAATCGGGGAAGCGCCCACAAATTCCATAACGTCCCCGATGTCACATTTCAGCGCACGGCATATCTTTTCCAGTGTATCTATGCTGACAGGCTCATTCTTATTGATTTTCGCCATAACATTTTGGCTTATTTCTGCCGATGCTTTTAGGTCTTTTGGCTTTATATTCAGGTCGATCATCCGTTTCTTCATTTTATTATACGAAATGGCCATTGCCTGTCCTCCTAATATAAATACGTATTCACCTATGTATTCATTATTATATAACAAGAAATCATATAATTCAATCAACAACTCATGATACTGTGAGATTTTCACACGTAAAAATTCCCAACGAACACGTCACACACAAAAAAAATGAAAAATTTTATTAGCCTATTGATCAACGATAACAAATATGTTATCATAAAATAGAAAGAAGGTGTGGGTATTGTATGAGGTTGAATTTTACTATGACAAGAACGGGAAATCCGAAATCGTTGAATTTCTTGACGAACTAGAAATAAAATCAAAAACAAGTAAAACCGACAGAATAAACAGAGAAAAAATCCTTACCTATATCGGAGCACTTTCCCGATATGGAACAAGAATTGGAAAACCCTACGTAAAACACATCGAAGATGAAATATGAGAACTACGACCACTTGGAAACAGAATATTTTTCTTCTATTGGAAAGATAATAAATTCGTCCTTTTACATCATTTTATTAAAAAGTCTCAAAAAACTCCGCTAAAAGAAATCACAAAAGCAAAAAATAATCTCAAAGATTTTTTGGAAAGGAATGGTAATATATGAAACAGGTAAAAACATTTTCTGAGTATATGAACGATGAAGAAAGGGTATCTCCTGCCGAAAGAGAAAAAATCAATTTTGAAATTGAATTAATTGGAAAAATGATTGAGGCTCGGGAGCAAAGGGGATTATCACAGCGGGAGCTTGCTGAAATCAGTGGTGTAAAACAGCCAGCAATCGCAAGACTTGAAAGTATGAAAACTACTCCTCAAATCGATACCTTATTCAAAATATTAAACCCATTGGGCTACACGCTTTCAATCGTCCCAATCAATGCGAAAAAGTAAAAACCGATATGTTTCTTTGCAAATAACATGCGCTGAAATTTTCAAATTTGTCGAGCATTTTTCTGAAAAACATTTTATACTTATAACTATAGAAACGAACTTCTCATAGGAACAACCACTTTATAATAAAATATTTCTTGTCGATAATACTTTATTACAAAGTGGTTGTCCTCTTCTTTATTCTCCAAATAAAACTTTACTCTGACGTTCTCCAAATTTTAATCTGCCCCATCATCCCACCCCAAACTCTTTCCTCACAATATCATCCAGCTGCGCCCTTATCTCCGCAAAGTCACAATTCAAATCCAGGGTCTTAACCCCAATGTCATTCCCGCCCATTCGGTAAATATGATCCGGCTGTATTTTATCCGTCGTTTTTGCATAAAGGAGCAAGCCGGCGGTGTTTCCGCTATGATCTTTATCAAGGTTTTTCACATAAGTAAATATCTGATATAAATTACCGGAATGGATAGTATATGTGTCATACTGGGTCTGCATGGTGTGGGAATAGTATTTCGCATCAATAACCAGGGTACGCTCTTTGTTTTTCAGTGTAATATCTGTCTGCATGACTGGCAGGAAGTCCGCCGTTCCATCATCCAGATCCCAGGGGATCTGATCCGCGTTGGGATGCAGGTACGGATGGTGATATCGGTAGTATTCGAGAATGAATTTTTCATATAGTCTGCACATTCGCTGGTCGTCAAGGAAGCTCGCCCATTTCACCTCGCCCTTTTCCGTTGACAGGATCAATCCTTCCAAAACAAGGTTACAGACATTTAAGAGCATTCTGTAATTCTGGTTACATTTCTGGAATCTTATGGTGCTCCACTTGATTTCCGCTTTTTCAATTTTCTCGACCTCATCGAAATACAGCAGGTTTTTCTTCAATAACGCTTTTCTTTCCGGTTTTACGTCCGCATTTCTGAAAAGGAGCCACATGGTAGTTTTCAGAATCCTGTTATACAAATTGTTGACGGACAGCTCATCGAAATGACAATATAAT
This sequence comes from uncultured Acetatifactor sp., assembly GCA_947589075.1. Taxonomy (GTDB): domain Bacteria; phylum Bacillota; class Clostridia; order Lachnospirales; family Lachnospiraceae; genus Acetatifactor. Next base: position 8,939 of record CANQBS010000072.1, on the reverse strand, counting down.
TCCTGCTTCTTCGCCAGCTTGTTCTGCATCGTCTTTTGAAAATCCAAATGACCCCTTAAGGTGGAAAGGTTATCCTCATAGGAAACATATTCTTTATACAGACCCTGCTTTAACTGCCTGGACACGCCTTTTCCCAAAATGGCGGCAAACATATCATAAATATTTTCAAAATGCTCCGTGGCGATCTCCGCATAATGATCATGCTTAAGAACCTGAAAAGCATAGGTCAGCATATAGTAGATGTTCTGAATGAAAATGCTTTTATCGCTGGTCATTAGTCGTTGAAAACCCCTCTCAGAATGTTCTGCCACTTTTGAAGTTTTGTCGGCTCATCGAACCAGTATTCTTCCAGCGTCGGTATGATGTCGTACTCCACAACAGACTGCATCCATTCATCCGTGCATTCGGTCTGATTGCAGAAATAACTATGGCCTATGCAGAATCCGCTCCCCAGGGAACTGTCTTTACTGATCTCCCCGTTTAAATCCATTACTTTTTCGATCAGAAGATTGAAGGTTTCATTGTCCAGCTTTTTCATATATTTCTGGAAGCCTTCTGAAGTAAATCCTGGCTCCATCAAATAGAAACTGAAACGCCTTCGAAGGGCATAGTCGATCATCGCCAGGCTGCGGTCCGCAGTGTTCATCATGCCGATCAGGTACACATTCTCCGGAACGGAAAATATCCTGCCATCATACGCCAGCACAGCCTTCGTTCCGCGATAATCCTTTTCAATCAGCATAAGAAGTTCCCCAAATATCTTGCTCAGATTTCCTCTGTTGATCTCGTCGATCATAAAGAAATAGGGCTGATCCGGATCCTTCGCCGCCTTCTGGCAGAATCGATAAAGCACGCCTTCCTGAAGCGCAAAGCCATCCCCGTTTGGTTTATAACCCAGGATGAAATCCTCGTAGGAATAGCTCTGATGGAACTGTATCAGTTCGACCCTGCTCTCATCCTTGACCCCCATCATGGAATAGGCCAGCCTCTTGGCCGCAAAGGTCTTGCCGACCCCGGGCGCGCCCTGTAAAATAACATTTTTCTTTCTCTTGAGCAGTGCGACTAACGTATCGTATTTTTCCTCTGTCATGAAAACCTGAGAAAGGAAATCCTCTTTTGTATAACTTTCTATATGCTTGTCGTCGGGAATCCCGGCGACGGGATTTTTATTTTGTGTGCCGTCAATTAGCTTCTCGTCATCAGAACTCTTATTTTGTGCACTGTCGGCCGGCTTCTCATCATCCGGTTTCTTATCCTGGACATCCCCAACCGTTTCCTCCCTGGAATCATCTGACGGATCTTGTTCCGGATCAATCTTCATTTCCTCTGACAACTCTTCCTTATTTCCTTCCGGCTGCGTCTCCTTAATATCATCCGGCGGCGTTTCCTTTAACAGCCTCGCTGAAATATAGTAGCAAATATCAAATGCCAGGTTTCTGTAGGATGGATCCTCATAACAGGAATCGTCCAAAGCTTCATGGTACAATGCCGCCAGAGACTGTTCCCCGGCAATCGCCTCGGCAATGGTACTGATCAATTCATCATTCCCTTTTATATTTGTGGGCGTATCCCCTTTTTTAGGGACAAAACTGCTTTCCAGGAAACGACAGGCGTCCCGACACACAGTATACTTGTACACATTATATTTTTCCGGGTATTTCAGCCACAGATATACCGTGATGGCCATGGGTCTTTGATAATGCTGCATCCCAGGGGATAAACGATTGCAGAGTTCTTCGGCAGCCGCCTGAAACTGAATCATTCTGTCGATCATGTCTTTCGACTCATCGTACAGATTGAGAAACATTCCCCTTACAGTTTCCGGGTCCTGGAGCGCGTATCCATAGATCATCCTGCGGGGAAAATTATTCATAGAACCCAGAAATCCATATAAATTATCTGTGGCGGCATGAAACATCTCGGCAAAATTTTCAGCGTTTATATCCCATGTTTTTTTAAAGTTCTTTATGGCTTCCCACTTAAACTTTTCATCAGGCCATCTTTCCTGAAAAATGGACTCGTACTTCTTTATTACGTCTTTTAGTTTTTCCTGATTGATCATTGCTCTGTACCACCTTCTCTAAACTGCTTTTCTCCTTGGGTGTGATCCGTAAAAGATATTTCGTTCCGTCAGAAGTCGTTGCGCAGTATTTCCGACCACATGACCAGCCCTTATCGATTGGTTCCCTATTTACAAATTTCATTTGAATCATAAATCTCCTGTGCTTTGCGGATACGGGTATATCCTGGCTATAGCCGTTCACCTGCTTAGAGGTGAAAACACGGGTTTAAATTCATGATTTCACTATTACATTTTTTCAGATTCTCCATATAATAGAAACACATGGTGGCGGCTGATTCAGCCATCCTAACAGTGAGAGTATCTCAGCCCTTAAATGAGAAAGTTATAAGTAAGCGTTTCGCTGCTCGGAATGCGAGTATATACTCATAATCAAGATCTTCCGTTATTACATCCGGAAATATTTCTTGTATATGCATTTTTTCGCCCTCCTACTGTTTTCTCGAATAACTATAATACCAAACATTTCGGTACATTACAATAACATTTCGATAACATTTCAATTCCATATGAATACAGTACTTAGGATTGCAATAATGGGCAGAAATATACTTTTCTTAGGAAAATCTACATTATGGAACATTTCGAGTCATTTCGATACTTTGTAATGTTCATTATCCCCCATCTTTCATTTCGCGATTTTGCACGCGTGACCCCCGCTCCGTTCCCTTGGAGCCGTACCTATAGAGATTTCACCTGCCCCTACCCTCGCCCTCCTTTGAAATCCACCTGCATTTTTGGGATGCAAAAGCAACCCGAAATTGAAAAGCAGCCCCATGGTTCTTCACGTTTGGCGGAACCATGGGACTGTATCGTTTTGCTTCTTTACTCGCTGTACCTGAGCGCCTCAATCGGCGGCTTCCCCGCAGCCTTATTTGCCGGATACAAGCCGAAGATCAGTCCGATGAGTGAGGAAAAAACGATTGCAATGACAGCCACCCCCGGGCTGATCGTATAAGAGGAAATGCCGGAGGCCAGTGAGACGACAACCAACGTAATCCAAGACAGCGCCAGACCCAGTGCACAGCCCAACAGGCTGAGTACCAACGCCTCCAGCAGGAACTGGAGCAGAATGATCCTGCGGCTGGCGCCGATGGCCTTGCGGATACCGATCTCACGGGTGCGCTCAGTGACAGACACCAGCATGATGTTCATGATCCCAATGCCTCCCACGATCAGGGAGATGGCCGCGATGCCGCCGAGCAGGGTCTGGAGAACGCCGGTGACAGAGCGCATCGTCTCTTCGATGGCGGTGTTGTCCGCGATAGAGTACGCGTTCTCATCCTGGTCAAAGCGCTCTCGGAGCCAATGCTCCAGCCTGTCCTGAGCCTGCTCTGGGGTATCCTCCGGCGCGGCACTGAAATAGAAGCTGCTGAGATCAGAGGACACCGACGGATCCAGCCGCTGGACGGTAGAATAGGGGATATAGGCGACGTAGTCCTGCATGCTGAACATACTGGCCATACCGTCGTCCTCCGCCAGGATACCGATGATACGGAACGGAATGCCGTTGAACAGGATGTCCTCGCCAAGGCAGTCCAGTGTACCCATCAGATCCAACGCTGCGTTTTGATTGATGACCGCGACCCGGCTGTGGTTGTCCTCGTTGCTCTGCCGAAGGAAGGTCCCGTACTCCACACGCAGGTCATGGATGGCGGAGTAGACTGCGGTGGTGCCGTAAAGCAGGAAAGAGTCGCTGGTCCTGCCGTTCTTTCCGATGACATAGGTTTGTCCCAGGGGCGCGGCGGAGCCGAGTCCCTCCGCCATGATGGTGTCAAGATCATCCAGGGACAGAGGCTGTCCGTGGTCGTCCTCGATCCGCACGGTATAATAGCTGCCGCCCAGATCGGAGATCTCTCCGGCAATATAGTCGGTGGAGCCCTGCATCAGGGACACCAGCACCACCAGGGCGAATACCCCAATGATGATGCCCAACATGGTGAGAAAGGAGCGCATTTTGCTGCCCCACACCGCTTGCAGGGCCATTTTGGCCGTTTGAACAATCATGATGTCTCCTCCTCCGTCACTTTGCCGTCTAAAATGTGGACCCGTCGGGCGGCCTGTGCCGCCACGCCGCTGTCGTGGGTGATAAGCACGATGGTGCTGCCCTGACGGTGCAGACCACAGAAAATATCCATGATCTCACCGGTGGTTTTGGAGTCCAGATTGCCGGTCGGTTCGTCAGCCAGGAAAATGGCGGGACGGGTAGCCAGGGCCCGGGCGATGGCCACTCGCTGCTGCTGGCCGCCGGACAGCTCCGATGGCTTGTGCTGCCGCCGATTCCACAGCCCCACCTGATCCAACGCCTGCTTTACCCGCTTCTGCCGCTCCCGCTTTGGGATCTGCTGATAAATGAGCGGCAGCTCCACGTTTTCCTCTGCGGTCAGCTTGGAGATCAGATTAAAGTTCTGAAAAATAAAGCCGATTTTTCTATTACGGATCCTCGCCAGATCATCTTCGGTATACTCTTCGATGGACTGGCCATCCAACTCATAACTCCCGCTGTCCGCCAGATCCAGGCAGCCGACGATGTTCATCAGAGTGGACTTTCCGCTGCCGGAGGGACCGATGATGGCCACGAACTCCCCCTGCCGGATACGCAGGCTGGCGTGATCCAGGGCATAGACCATCTCTTCGCCCACCTGATAGCGCTTACAGATTTCTCTCAGGATGATCATATCACCGCCCCCCCCTTCAATTGAAGTTCCCCCAGGGACCCATGTTCTGCCAGGGAGCAGCAATTTCCCCGGTTCCGGCATTGGCCTCAGCATAGCGATAGTAGACCGCCGCCCCCTGTGTCAGCCCGCCGGTGATTTCCACACGGACGCCGTCAGACAGGCCGGTGGTCACCTCTGTTTCCCCGCCGTAGGTATCGGTCTCTGGATCGTAGCTGGTGTAAACAAACGTGACCGCCCCGGACTGGTTCAGCGCATCCTCCGGGATCAGCAGGCAGCCTTCCTTTTGGTCTACGACGATCTCCACCGAGGCGTTCATCCCGGGCAGCATCTCCTCTGATCCGGGCAGAGCAATCTCCACAGAATACTTCGTCACGCCGCCTGCGCTGCTGCCGAAAGGGTCGATAGCAGCAACGGCGCCGATATAGCTGCCGTCCCCCGCCGCGGTCACGGTGACATTGGCCTCCTGCCCCTTTTGGATAGACAGGACATCCAGCTCATCCACCTCCACGGTGACGGTCATATCACCATCGGGGGACAGGGCAAAGCTGTTTGTACCGAGTCCGCTGTCCGGCACGGACTGGACGGCACCATCGAAGGGGGCGGTGATGCCGCCGTTCCGCTCCAGCAGGAGCAGTTCTGCCAGCCGATCCGCAAGCTCCTGCCGCTGGGCGAGCTGCTCCTCATATTCCGGCGTGTGGCCCAGAGCAGTGAGCTTGAACAGGTTGGTGGATGCGTAGACGTAGTTATTTTCCGTCACCAGAACATCGGTGATGACGCCCCGGTAGCCGGTGACCATCATTGGGGCATTGACTGCCAGCGTGCCGGAACCCAGTTCTGTGCCGTCTGAGGTGGTGACGGCGACCTGCTCGCCCAGCTCCGGACCGTTGTCGGTGAGGGTCACGACCAGGCCGCCCGCGCCGTTTTTCAGCACAGTTCCCGTTTTGGCAGAGCCGTCCGGGCGGGTCACGGTGACCGAATCGCCCACAGCGGCCTGATCCGAGCCCGGCAGGGTGACCGCCATTTTGCCGTCCAGGGACAGCAGGAGCAGGCCGCCATACTCCAGCGCGACATCGCTGACAGCATCGCCTTCCGCCCCGTAAATGGCCTTGACCCGACCCTCCACACCGGCCTTGATATACACAGACTCACTGGCATTAACGAGCTGTTCCATGCCGCTGTCCGCAGCGGATATCTGATCTTTCACGTCCGCCAGTGCGGAGCGAAGGGAGTCGGCGGTCACGGTGGCGAGAAGATCGCCCTTGCGCACATGATCGCCTTTTTCCACCAGAATTTCGTCCAGTTCCACACCCTCGGGGACGGTCACGTCCTCGGGAGCGGCCATCTGAAGCGCCCCCGACGCGGAGACCGTGGTCACAACGTCGCCGATCTGGGCTGTGGCGGAGCGCATATCCTCCGCCGTGTGCCGCGCCGTCCCCTGCCTGGAACGGACGAAAAACAGGACAGCCGCCGCAAGGATCACAACGGCCGCGATCAAGATCCGCTTGAGGCCGCTCTTTTTCTTCTTATGATTCATAATGTCCTCCTTTCGGGATCGTTCCCGGAACATTCCCGTTGAACTGTGCCGAGCATACCAGAAAAAAATCAACTTCGGATAAACAACGGCGTTTATTTTTTGTTTACTTTTGGGTAGTATGATGATTAAATGGTAGTATGATGATTGAAAAAGGAGGGAGCGCCATGTTCAAGATTTTGGTGGCTGAAGATGACCCCAGGACCAACCGGCTGCTCTGCGCCATCCTCAGCCGGGCGGGCTATGAGCCGGTGCCGTCCTTTGACGGGGAGGAGGCGCTGCAGAAACTGGACGAGGTCCACGTCGATCTGCTGGTGTGCGACATCATGATGCCCAGGCTGGACGGCTTCGCCCTGACTGAAACGATCCGGGACACGGGCAGTACGATGCCCATTTTGATGCTCACCGCCAAGACACTGCCGGAGGACAAGCGGGCGGGATTCCTGGTGGGCACTGACGACTATCTGACCAAGCCCTTTGATAAGGAGGAGCTGCTGCTCCGCATCCGGGCTCTGCTGCGGCGGGCCCGCATCGTGGACGAGCGGCGGATCACCGTGGGGGATATGGTGCTGGATTATGACTCCCATACGGTGCGGCAGGGGGAGGACATCCAGGTCCTTCCGCCCAAGGAATTCAATCTCCTCTATAAACTGCTGGCCTATCCGGAGCGCACCTTCACTCGGTTACAATTGTTGGACGAGATCTGGGGTATGGACTCGGAGAGCGACGAACACACCGTCAACGTACACATCAACCGCCTGCGGACCCGGTTCTGCGACTGCCCCGCTTTTGAGATCCAGACGGTTCGGGGAATCGGCTATCGGGCGGTCAGGAAGGAGCGGTCCACATGAACAAACAGGCACGTCCCAAAGGTTGGCCGGGAAGGAGCATCGGGCTGACCTTTTTGCTCACGCTGGCGCTGTTTATGGTCGTAGGTGCGATCGAACTGGCGGCGGGAGGGATCTTTCTTTTCTGCTTCTATCAGGGCTGGCTCCGATTTGAGATGCCATTGCTTGCTGCCGTGGGCGGGCTGACCCAGTTTTGCCTGTGGTCCCTCATCGTCGGGGGAGTCATGGCGATCCTGCGGGCGCTCATCCTGAATCCGATCCTGCGCATGGTGGACGATATGAAGCGGCTGGCCGCCGGGGACTTTTCCGTGCGGACCCCGGAGGGGGGAAAGCTGCGGCCCCGGGAGCTGAAGGAGTTCGCCGCCGCGTTCAACGCCGCCGCGGAGGAACTTGGAGGCACCGAACTGCTGAGGAAGGACTTTGTCAACAACTTCTCCCATGAGTTCAAGACCCCCATCACCTCTCTTGGCGGGTTTGCCGACCTGCTGCTGGAGGATGAGGAGATGGACCCGGCGGAGCGGCGGGAATATCTCCAGATCATCAGCGAGGAGGCCCACCGACTGGCGGACCTGGCCAACAATGTGCTGGCGTTGGGGCGGGTGGAGACCCAGACAATCCTCACCGGCGTGACCGAATTCGACCTGGCGGAGCAGCTTCGTCAGGTGATCCTTCTCATGGAGCAGAAGTGGCGCTCCAAAGAAATCGACATCCAGTTCGACGGAGAGGAACTGATGTGTTCCGGAAACGAGGCCCAGTTGAAAGAGGTGTGGGTGAACCTGCTGGACAACGCGGTGAAATTCTCGCCTCCGGGCGGGACGGTGGAGCTGACGCTGAAACAGGAGGGGAACAGCCTGACGGCCGCCATCCGGGACGAAGGCCCCGGCATGGATGAGAACGTCCAGGCCCACATCTTTGACCAGTTCTATCAGGGCGACGTTTCCCATCGGACGCAAGGGAACGGGCTGGGGCTGACCATTGTACGCAGGATCGTCACACTCCACGGAGGGGATGTGCGCGTGGAGAGCACACCAGAAAACGGCAGTGTATTTACCGTGAGGCTGCCCCGGCAGCGAGCGGGCTGAACTGTTACCGCCATGCCGGCCAGGCACTGAAAATGACCAATCAGGAGCTTTGGCCCACGTTAAATTTATTTTTTATAGGAAGGAAGGCGCTTACAGCATGAAAATGGGACACATCACAATCCACACAGTTGATTTGGACAAATCCCTCCGGTTCTATACGGAGGCTCTGGGACTACGGATCCAGACCGATTTTCGAGGAGAACGGGGTATACCCATCGTCTTTGTCTCTGACGGCGCGGGTTCCCCGCCGATTGAGCTGATCGAGGGAACCGGAGCGCCATACACCGGCGCGGGGCTTTCCATTGGGTTTCATGTCGAGGATGTTGAAACAGCGCACCGGGAGTTGGAGGACAAAGGGTACCATCCGACTCCCTTTGTCAGTCCGGTGCCTGGGGTACGGTTTTTCTTCATAAAGGACCCTAATGGTGTAGACATACAGTTGATGTAGTGCAAATGCAGCCCGGGGCCTGCACACTGCCAGGCTCCGGGCTGCCGTATCATACAGATTCCATGATCGGACATATCCATATTCTCCAGAGAAAAGTCAACGCAAATTTTCTTCTACTGGATTTCTCCCTTGGAAAGTTGAACAACCGTCTCGACATGTTCATCATTGTCCAAACTCAATTCCATATCTCCCTCAATAATGGGGAGCTTGAATTTCATGGATTTAAGCCACTGACCGTTAGACTGCCTGTCCTCAAAAATTTGTATCTCTGA
>CANQBS010000071.1 GCA_947589075.1 uncultured Acetatifactor sp. | reverse complement strand
GAAGCAGTTCCTCCTGAGGATATACCGCGTTCACCAGACCGATGCGGTATGCCTCGTCCGCCTTGATGTTCCGGGCGGTATAGATCATCTGCTTTGCCATGCCGGATCCCACCAGGCGGGCCAGCCTCTGGGTTCCGCCAAAACCGGGAGTGATTCCAAGACCTACCTCCGGCTGTCCAAATACCGCATTCTCAGAACAGATCCTGATATCACAGCTCATGGCGATCTCACAGCCGCCGCCTAAGGCAAAGCCGTTTACCGCTGCGATCACAGGGATGGGGAAGGTCTCCAGCCTGCGGAAAATATCGTTTCCCTTCTTGCCGAAAGCCTCTCCCTCCTTCTTTGTAAGGGAACTCATCTCGCCGATATCGGCGCCTGCCACAAAGGACTTCTGTCCTGCTCCGGTTAAGATCAGACACCTTACCTCATCCAGATTTACACCGTCCAGGGTCTGGTTCAGTTCGTCCAGAACCGTGGAATTCAACGCGTTCAAGGCGCGCTCGCGGCTGATGGTGATCACGCCGACGCCGCCGTTCTGTTCATATACAATATATTCCATCTTCGCTTTGCTCCTTTTTTCACGGGACTTTTCTTTGACATATGATGCGCATTCCAAAGCTGTCCCGCCTATACACTACATATGGAGAGCGCTCCTTTAAGAACCCTCTCCATATATGATTGCAGATAAGACCGGTCAGCCGCCTGACCTTCCTCTTTAATCTTCAATTTTTACAACGGTTGCGCAGCCCATGCCGCCGCCGATACAAAGTGTAGCGAGACCTGTCTTGGCGCCCTTTGCCTGCATCTCATACAGCAGGGTCACCAGAATACGGCAGCCGGAAGCTCCTACAGGATGTCCAAGGGCGATGGCGCCGCCGTTGGGATTCAGCTGCTTCTCCACATCGATGCCGAGTTCCTTGCCCACTGCAACGGACTGGGCGGCAAATGCCTCGTTTGCCTCAATGATATCGAAATCTTCGATCTTAAGGCCTGTCTTGGCCATTACCTTCTTCGTGGCTGCCACAGGGCCGATGCCCATCACCTCGGGACGAACGCCTGCCAGGGCGCCTGCCACAAAGGTTGCCATGGGCTTCACGCCCAGCTCCTTCGCCTTCTCCTCGCTCATCACCACAATAGCAGCCGCGCCGTCGTTAATGCCGGAAGCATTGCCTGCGGTTACGAAGCCGCCCGGATTGATGGGACGAAGCTTTGCAAGGCCTGCCATGGTGGAACCGGGTCTGGGACCCTCATCTGTATCAAAAACAATGGTTTCCTTCTTCTTCTTTACTTCCACGGGAACGATCTCAGCCTTAAAGGCTCCGTTCTTCTGAGCCTCTTCGCACTTTAACTGGCTCTTTAAGGCGAACTCGTCAATCTCCTCACGGGTCAGTCCCCACTCCTCACAGATATTGTCTGCGGTTTTGATCATATGATAATCATTGAAAGCATCCCAAAGGGCATCCTTGATCATGGTGTCCACCAGAACCCCGTTGTTCATACGATAGCCGTAACGTCCCTGGGGGATCGCATAAGGAGCCATGGACATATTCTCCATGCCGCCGGCAACGATAACGTCAGCCTCGCCTGCCAGGATCATGGCCGCTGCCTGGTTCACACAGTTCAGACCGGAACCGCATACAACGTTCATGGTAACGGCGGGAACCTCAATGGGAAGTCCTGCCTTGATGGAAGCCTGACGCGCTACGTTCTGTCCCTGTCCTGCCTGGATGACACAGCCCATATACACCTGGTCAACATTCTCGGGAGCGATTCCTGCCCTCTTCACTGCTTCCTTGATTACGATTGCGCCGAGATCCACAACGGGAGTTGTGCTCAAAGAGCCGCCCATTGTTCCGATTGCAGTACGACAAGCGCCTGCCAATACAACTTTCTTAGCCATTTCCTTCTCCTCCATTTGATTTGAGAAATTTGCTTTTCTCCTTTATGACCAGAGAAATTTACACGTGTCCTCCCTTATACAGGGCAGCTTGGAATGATTGTTAATTTTTTATCATTCCACTGTACACCATTATAACACAGGAGGCAGGCTTTTGCAATCACTTTTCACAGAAAATCTTACGGGCTGAACCCTCCTCCTTTTCTCTGCCGAACCTTTCCGGCCAGAAGACCTGCGCCGCCAGAACGCGCAACAAAAAAGGGGTGTACTTGACTGTACACAAAAAGGAGTGTGCATTTAAGCACACTCCCTGTCATTCCGTCCTTCCTCAGGTCTCAGCCGCGGGCATTCTATATGTATCGTCCTTCCTTATGTTTCCGGCTCGATCAGTCCGTAAGTATCTCCTTTTCTCTTATATACCACATTTACCTGATCCGTCTCAGCGTTGATGAATACAAAAAAGCTATGCCCCAGCAGTTCCATCTGGATGCAGGCATCCTCCGGATACATAGGCTTGATATCAAATTTCTTTGTCCTTACGATCCTGACCTCTTCATCATCCACATAATCATTCTCTACAAACAACTGACTGAATGAACCTGCATTCTGTTTCTTGTCCACGATCTTTGTCTTATATTTTTTCAGCTGTCTCTCAATGACCTCTTCCACCAGGTCTATGGATACGTACATATCGTTGCTGACCTGCTCGGAGCGAATGATATTTCCTTTTACCGGGATCGTAACCTCAATCTTCTGACGACCTTTCTCAACGCTCAGGGTAACATGCACTTCGGTATTCGGATTGAAAAACTTATCCAGCTTTCCAATCTTGCCCTCTACCGCTTCTCTCAATGCCGGAGTAATCTCCATATTTCTGCCTGTAATCGTAAATTTCATGCGACTCATCCCTTTCCGTTCTTTTTTGTATGGTCATTATACCATAAACTTCCACTGTTTTGCAACAATTTCATCAATTTTTGATTTGATTTTGAATTTAAATTCTCTTCTCCAAGAATCGACAAAATACCGCAAAAGGTGATTTTTATCACAACTTCACAAAACGAATGTTCTTTCAGTTTCCATAAATAAACCCTGTGAATTTACATAAAAAAGCTGTGGATACTGTGGATAACTTGGTGTATAAACAACTTTTGCTTTATTTTAGCCCATTTTGACTGTGGATAACTTTTATCTCAAATTTAATTCATAATTATCGTTATATCGTTTAAAATGGTTTTTTTGGTGAAAATGCACAATAAACGATCCTTTAAAATTGAATGACGCTTTTTTCAATATTTTGACAAATTTGGAGAAATGATCAGACAACTGATACCGTCTCCCGCCCTTCCCTAAAAAAGTCGGCAGCATTATGATTTTTCACTCCTTTTTCTTCCGATGTACACCCTGCGGCGCGCAAAAACGCGGCGTGACCGAAACCACGCCGCGTTCTGAAATAAATTTCACTGTCTTTCTTTTTTTTATCCGTGTCAGAAGATACGCCTTACTGCAAGCACCTTTTTATAATTCGCCTTCGAAACAATGATACCCTTTCTGGAGTTGGCGGCATGTACGATCTGGCCGTCTCCTGCGTAAAGAGCCACATGCCCGGAATAACATACCAGATCTCCCGGCTGGGCATTGGCAAGCCCGTCCACTGCATAGCCCTGCTTACGGTCGGCTGCGGAGCTGTGAGGAAGGCTGACCCCAAAAGCCGCATAGACGCTCATCACAAAACCGGAACAGTCCGCCCCCTTCGTGAGGCTGGTTCCTCCATAAACATAGGGATTTCCCACAAACTGCATGGCGTAATCGACAACGGCCTGCCCGAGTTCACTGCTGCTTCCTGTGGTTGTGGAAGGCGCCTGAACCGCCGCAGCTTCCTTTTCAATAGATTTCGCCGCAGCCTTCTGGGCTTTCTTCCGTTCCTCCGATTCCTTTTTCAGTCTGACCGCCTCTTCTTCTTTGGATTCCGCCTCCTCGAATTCCCGGCTCAACACACAATACTCCGTCAAAACCCAGCCCGTTCCTTCCTCCGTATCCACCTGGACCCAGTCCTCCGTCTCCTGGAGAACTTCCAGCTGCTCGTTTTCCGGCATCAGCGTAAGCACCTCGGCTGTCAGGTCAGGCTCCCTGCGCACCTTAAGAGTATCTGTAGAAATCGTTGCGATCCTGGTAGAAACTGTCTTGGCCAGCTCAATCGCCGCTTCTCCGGCCACGCATAAATCCGCTTTCACATACCCGGTCACGGATCCGGAGGAAATCTCGTACCAGCCATTCTCCTCCCCGATCAGGGTTCCCACCCCATTGTGATAAAGCTTACCGAGACTTTCCCCGTTTTCATCAGGAAGACTGCGGATATTCGCATATGTATCCACCTGGGCTATCACAAGACTCATCAGATCCTCATCTTCGCTGACTTCATCCTCCATGCCCGCCGCTTTCCGAGCGTCCTCCAGATCTACCTTGTCAAGGATCAGGGAAATCCTCTCCGTCGTCTCCTCTGCCCTCTCCCCTGGATCTGAGGCTGACTGTCCCCTTGCCAGAGAAATATCGATTCCACCGCTTGGCAGAACCATGCTGGTCGCTTCAACCCTCATGTCCGCGGCCATAGTCAGAAAAGCCGCCATCAATACATATGCTGCAATCTTAAAAGTTCTGCGAATCATATCTTCCTCCGGAATCTATGTAACAGATCAGGCAGCATCGTGGAGCTTCGCCCGCCTGTCCTTTTTTAATGTCATATATCTTTAAAAATGTTATGTAAATTATTACAGTTCTGTGCTTATATTGTTACGAATTTATTACGCTCTGTTAATAAATATAGCACCGGAAAGAAACAATGTCAAGAACCAATTAGCGGCATTGCATTCCGTCCGATGGTGTAAGGTTACAGTTCACTCCGCGCCATTCGCAAAGCCGCGCTTACGCGCTTTCCGTCGCTTCGCGACTACTTTTGCTCATAAAATGGCGCTCCCTTCGTCCATTCAGCCAAGAGCAGATATTCGTGCAAGCACGAATCTGCTCCTTGGCTGGTGGACGAGTGAACTGTAACGGTGTAAGATAACTATATCAATGTATGCCATGAAAGCGGCACAAAAAAAAGCAAAATATTTTGAGAAAAACTTTAACCAAATCATTTTTCTTTCACTATTATGGCAGAAGCGCTTCGGAAAACGAACATGGAGGTGAGCAGATGGACGAAAACGAGCTTCACGAAAAGATAGCGGAGGTATCCAAAACGATCTTCTCGTATTGTACGGCAAAAACACCAACGCGGGAAGAAGCAGAGGACTTATCGCAGGATATTTTATTTGAGCTGATAAAATCTGCTGAAAATATTCGCGATGACAGGGCTTTTTATGCTTTTATGTGGGGCGTTGCGGGAAACGTTTATAAGCAATGGTATAGAAAAAAGCTGAATCATAAGACCTGCGAATTGACGGATGATATTGCCTCGAGGGATGATTGCTCCGAAGATCACGGCGGCGATATATATCTTCTTCGCCGCGAACTGGCGCTGCTGTCCGAGAAATATCGAAAAGCAACGATTCTGTATTATATCGAGGGACTTTCTTGTTCGGAAATCTCATCTGCGCTTACCATATCCGAAAGTATGGTTAAATATCTGCTGTTCAAATCACGAAAAATATTGAAAGAAGGAATGAATATGGAAAGAAATCTCGGAGAACTCAGTTACAATCCCAAAACCCTTATCCCTATGTATTGTGGTCAGGGTCCAAACAAATTCTGGCAGTTTATGCAAAGTAAGATCAAACAGAATATTGTCAGTGCCTGCTATAACGATTCACTCACAGTTCAGCAAATCAGCCTTGAGACGGGTATCCCGCTCCCGTATCTTGATGATGAGATCAGGGAACTGGAAAGCAGGAAAATTATTTTAAAAGACGGAACACATTATAAATCAAACGTTATCGTAATCACATCCGAGTGTACGGACGAGATTGAACGCGCCGTCATAAAGTATCATGAACAGATTGCGGATAAAATGGAAACCTTCATCTGTGACAAGATGAACGAATATAAGAAAGTGGGATTCTCTGGCAGCGATTTTTCGGAGAATACATTGCGCTGGCAGCTTGCGGCTATCCTTTTCAGAACGATCAGCGGTGTGGACTTTGGCTGCACAACAGACGCGCCCAAAACGGGTTGGGGCGAAACCGCTTATCTTTGGTGTGTGGAGAAGCTGAACGAGAAACATATATTCTCTTATTGCGGCGTGGACGACAGACACGGGAACAGCCTATACTTCTTTGACTATTGTAAAGACGGAAAAGGGAAGGGCGATCATCATGATTTTTACGGCAATGAGCGTTATATCAATATCTTCTGCGATATCTGCCGCGGCAGAAAAATAAACTTTAGCGAATATGATTTGGAAGCCGTTGCAGAAATGATCAAGAAAGGTTATGTCATCAAAGAAAACGATTCCTATCGCGCAGCTGTTCCGATTTATACGGCGGAGCAGTATGACAGAATTTTGAGTGTTGTGAAAGAATTTATAACCTCCGGACTTGCCGCGGTCATTCAGGAAATGGAGCAGACTGCCGCGAGGATCTTAAGTTCACATACGCCAAAACATTTGCAGGATCAGGTTGCAGGAATTGCTTCCATGGATAACTTTGTGAACGCCGTATGTATTCCGGCGACAATTCTTATAGAGAGGAAAGTCTTATGCACTGCGTGGCATCCCCTTGAAATGCCTGCGACATATGTTGTTTTGAAAGAATAACGTAACAGTTCAGCCAACCGCCGGATATGATGGAAAATCGTGCCTGCACGAATTTTCCATCATGTCCGGCGGTGGCTTCTTCCAGATCAGAATGCCTTTCTGTCCAGGTATTCTCCCGCGGAAACCGCCGCATTGGCGCCGTCGGCGACAGCGGTCACAATCTGTCTGAGGGGCTTTTTACGGATATCGCCCGCTGCATAAATTCCATCCACACTGGAGGCACAATCCTCCCCTGCCAATACATAACCTCCCTGATCGCATGCCACAAGCCCGCTGAAAAGCTCCGTATTCGGATGGATTCCCACCGCAATAAATACACCGTCCACGGGCAGGACTCTTTCCTCGCCGGTTTTTACGCTTTTCAGGCACAGACGCTCCACCTGCCCTTCTCCTTCGATGGCAGTGGCAACGTGACTGTAAAGCACCTCCACGTTATCCAGGGCGAGCAGTCTCTCCTGCAGGATCTTCGCCCCGCGGAATTCATCACGTCTGTGTATACAGTAAACCTTTTTGCAGAAACGCGCCAGGTAAATGGCATCCTCCAGCGCCACATCTCCGCCGCCGACCACTGCAGTCGTTTTACCGCGGTAAAAGGCTCCGTCGCAGGTAGCGCAGTAGGAAACTCCCCTGCCGCTCAGTTCCTCCTCTCCCGGCACATTCAGATGTGCGTGGTCCGCGCCGGTCGCCAAAATAACCGTATCTGCCGCAAAGTCGCCCTGATCCGTGTGAACAACCTTCACCGAATCAGAGTGCTCCGGCTCCTTAAGAACGGCTGCCGCCAGCTCTGGGGCATCCCCACTTTCTTCTGCGGGAGCCTCTCCGCCTTCTTCCGCACCTTTTCTCAATTCAACGCCTGTGACCTCCGCATTCAGGAATTCCACCCCCAGTTTGTCCGCGTGCTCCCTGAACTTCATTCCCATATCAAAGCCGTTGATACCCGGAAGACCCAAATAGTTATCCACCTCATAGGTATTTAAAATCTGGCCTCCGCTCATGGGATACTTTTCTATTACCAATAAATTCAGCCCCGCACGCTTCCCATAGATGCCTGCTGACAGCCCTGCCGGTCCGGAACCGATGATGATCAGATCATACCTGTCCATGTTTTCATTCTCCCTTCTCTCTGTCCAAATCCCTTATCCAAGTTTATCATTTTTACAGTGGAAAAACAAGCTCTCCCATGCTATACTGTCCTTGATCCTGTTATTTTATTTTATGCTGACGCAAAAAACTTTGTTCGATACCAGTCTGGAGGCATTTTCAGGCTGTCATGTTATATGTCCGCAGAAGACGGGCAGAAAGGAGCTGACATGAACCGCACCGCTTTGATCACCGGCGCTTCCAGAGGGATCGGACGCGCCATCGCCATTCGTTTTGCAAAAGACGGCTATGACCTGATACTTACCTGCATCCGCTCGATCAGGGAGCTCCAGGCTCTTGCCAAGAATCTGGAGGAAGATCATCACATCCGCTGCAGAGCCCTGCAGGCGGATATGGGCTGCTTCCAGGAGGTTTGCGGGGTCTTCCGCGGACTTGACAGACTGAATGTCCTGGTAAACAATGCCGGGATCTCTTATGTGGGACTGCTTTCAGATATGTCCCCGGAAGAATGGCAAAATGTCATGCGCACCAATCTGGATTCCTGCTTCTATACCTCCAGACTGGCCATCCCTCTGATGCTTAAAGAACATAAGGGACATATCATCAACATCTCCTCTGTCTGGGGCAATGTGGGGGCTTCCATGGAGGTGGCCTATTCCGCATCCAAGGGAGGGGTGAATTCCTTTACCAAAGCCCTTGCCAAGGAGCTTGCTCCCAGCAATATCCAGGTGAACGCCGTAGCCTGCGGACTGATCGACACTGAGATGAACAGGCGTCTCACCCGGGAGGAGCTCGCTGCCCTTCGGGAAGAAATCCCTGCAGACCGCATGGGCGCCCCGGAGGAAGTAGCAGATCTGGTCCTGCAGGTAGCAAAGGCGCCTTCTTACCTGACCGGTCAGATCATCACCATCGACGGCGGCTGGCGCTGACAGTCTGGATAGAATGGCTTACTGACCGGAATGTGACGGCTTGCCGGCAGGGATGTTACAGCTTGCCGTCCGCAGCGTGACAGCTTGCCGGCAGGAATATTGCAGCTTGCCATCTGCGGCGTGACAGCTTGCCGACAGGAATATGGCGGCTTACAGCTGAAGCTGCCCTTCCATCCCCTCAAAGTTTATCACCCTTTCCCTTCCGTCCTTCAGCACGATCCTTACGGGACCGTAGCCTCCGCACCCTTCTTCGTCGGTATAATAAATCCCCGCCACGGGGAAGAGCTCTTCCTCTGTAAAATCCTCCAGGCTTTCCTTCGTGATCACCTGGGAAATCATCATGTATTTATCATAATCATACTGCTTCTGCCTGGAAAGAGATGCATATACCAGAACGGAACGCTCCGAGTCCGGATTGGTGCCCTGACTATATAAATAATCCAGAGAATCCCAGCCGTCGAAAATCGTCATGGCAAGCTGCTTTTCCCTTCCTGCCCCATCATGCCCTTTCAGGATCAACGCTTTTGCACTGCCGGATTCCCTGCGCAGGATCTGGGTTCCATGATCTGGGAAACCGTATGCCCCCAGGGTCATGGAGACAGGACGGCGGTGAAAGCGCATCTTATCCGCTCTCAGGATACCATAAGGCACTGTAAAATCCGCCAGATTCAGGGCCTGGGTCCAGTGACATTCCCGGGAAAGAGTATAATCAAAGAACTGTCTGCGATAAAGCACGCCGCCCCTTTCTCCCTGCCAGAAGGTCACATTTGCCCGGGAAAAGCTGCCTTCCGTGCCGTCCCGGAGCACATACTGCTGGGACTCCACATCCTCCCTGGGAGTTGTTGCTGCCTTGGGAGACGTTTTCAGGGAAGCATCTTCCAGGGAAGTTACCTCTGCAGAAGAAGCTGACCTGGAGAAAGCCTCCACAGGAATTACTCTCCTGGGAGAAGCCTCCCTAGGAGAAGCCTCCCATGGGTACTTCGTATGGAAGCTCAGCTTGGAATAATTCCACATTCCATGCCGGTCTCCCACATTTTTCACCACCTTGCCGGTCCGCAGAATAGTGCTTCCATTTGCCTGGTGGTTGGAAAAACAGAGGGCAGGTCCATCCAGGGTTGTCACCTTTACCTCCTTTTCCCCCAAAGTCTCCCAGGTTCCATTTCTTTCCTGCGCCGTCCAGAAAGGATGATCCGCCGGAAGATGCAGGCAAAGGAACGCTTTACCCATCCAAAAAGGAGATTCCGCGCAGGAGTAGCCCTGTACCAGAGGACCGAACTGTCCGTAAAAGCCCAGGGTGGGCACTCCGTTGTAAAGAAAATCCTCCCTCTGCAGAAACTGCAGCAGTGACCCTGATGAGATCCGTCTGGCAAGACCCGGGTCTGCCGAAGGGTGCCGCAGCAGAAAATTCCCGTCAAAAGCGCTGACCGCCGCAAAGCGGTAGATATTGCTTCTCCCCCACATATTGGTAAAGCCCTCCCGGTCAAAGAAATCCGGGTAGGTGTCCATCAGCCGGTTGGAATGTTCTTCAAACTGTTCCGCAATATAAGGGGCGTTCTCATAGCCGTACCAGAGATTCCAGATGGGAGCATAGACGTTGAAGGCCCAGCAGGAATAATAATCGAAGGAATGCCCGTCCCGATACCAGCCGTCCCCGGCGTAATAATTCAGGATCGTCTGGGCGTGATCCATCATGATCTCCCGGTCTATGGGATATCCCTCCATATGCAGGAAGGCCATATCCAGCATATTGAAAAGCCGCCAGTTCTGGGGAACAGTGCTGGCTCTGGCGTAGCTGTCCAGGAAACGGGCAATGGTATCCTTTTCCTCCCGGGTGTAGGTATCCCAGATCTCCTCCCTGCAGACCCAAAGGCAGATCACCAGGGCGCAGGTTTCCACCGTCTGCTGAAAAGTCCGGAAAGTATCCCTGGAACCCGACAGCTTCAGCTGCTCTTCATAATCCCCTACGGACAGGGGATCGGAAGGGGTGCAGACCCGCAGGATGTGGCTCTTGTAATAATCCCTGAGCCGATATCCGCAGAGGGTGATTTCAGGCTCAATATGGATCAGGGGAGCCGCTATGAACATGGAACGGGTCAGCCCCTCAAAGATTTCCGCCCTCCTCTGAACAGCCTGATCCGACTCAGGGGCATCCAGATGGGGATAAGTGATCTTCGTTTCCTGCCTGGGCATCACCACAGGGGCGTCGAAGGAAGGGATATTCCGGAAAATACCCGTCAACAGATATTTCCCGGCCTCGATCCAGGATTCCCTGGTCATGCCTGTATAAGGACTTAACTGATAATTCACCGACTTTGGTTCGAATATCATATTACTCTCCATTCCGGAGCGCTTGCGCGACGGCGGCGTGCCATCAAAGCCTCCCTTTTTCCATAATAATCCTCATCCCGGAGCGTATACGCGATCAGGGCAAGAGGAGACTTCGCCTCCTCTTAAGAAATCGCGAATGCGATTTCTAATCTGCACTACCACCCTGATTTTTACCAGAGAAAGATTCCTTCCCCCGTCAGCTTAAAAATCGCCTCGATGAAAAAATAATCCCCGTATATAATAGCGTATTCGTGTTTTTGGTCATGAAAAGCTCCGGTACATTTTTCCACGATATTGTCCTGATCCAGGCTGAAATTACACCGTTTTTCCTCCAGGGCATGCAGCAGCTTCAGGGCGCCCCGGCGATATAGGCTTCTTTCCGGCTCCTCCAGACAGTCCGCCAGCTCCAGCAGACCGCAGGAAGCGATGGCGGCGGCTGTGGAATCCTCCAGGGAACAGTCCCCGGGCTGCCGGAAATCCACCGGGATCAGACCGCTTTCAGGAATATTGGCCATGAAATAATCGGCAGCCTGTCTGGCGGTACCCAGATATTTTTCATCCTTTGTATGAAGATAGCTTAAAACAAAACCATAGAGAGCCCAGGCCTGTCCTCTGGTCCAGGAGGAACCCACGCCATACCCCTGACCACCATAGGTGCGCAGGAATTCTCCGGTGGCGGGATCAAATTCCACAATATGGTTGGCGGAGCCGTCCTCCCGGATAAAATACTTCCGGGCAGTGTCCGCATGCAGGACAGCGATCTGGAAAAACCTGGGATCATGGGTTTCCTGATACGCCCAGTATAAAAGGGGCAGGTTCATCATACAGTCGATGATGGCCCAGCCCGCCTTGCTGCCGTCCCCGTCATCGTTCCAGGCACGGATAAACCGGCCTGCCGGATTAAAACGTCCCGCCAGGTCGCCTGCCGCCAGAAGCGCCCTGTTGCGGGACGCGCCGTTATGATCCAGGCGATAATGGGCGACTGCCGTAGGCAGCCACTTAAAGCCGCTGTCGTGATCCATTCCCTGGGCATTCATCAGGTTTCTGTCCAGTTTTTCTTCCACCATCAGGGCGTTTTCGCGGTACAGCTCCTCTCCCGTGGCATGGTAAAGCTGCCACATCTCGCCGCCCCAGAAACCATTGGTCCACCAGCAGATGTTTTTGTCCGTCCAGTCGTCAAAGACGCCGTCCACTGTGGTAAAGGGAATCTTCCCCTTGGAGCGCGCCGCCACCACCTTCATTTTTTCCTTGATCCTGGCGGATATGCCCTCCGCCCACACTTTTTCTTCCATCACTGCCCGATTCCTCCCTGTCTCAGCAAATTTCAAATCCTGATCCATACAGACATCTCCCCTTCTCCCCGGTTATTCCAGGCGTAATAGGGCACCAGCCTGAGGATCACAGACTCCTCCCGGACAGGCGTATAATCCCGGTACAGCTCTTCGTTCCCTGCGGGATTCCTATCCTGGTCAGAAGCTCCATTTCTCGTCCTCCAGTCCCGGCTTTCGCCGGATATTCCGCTTTCGCCAGTGAAAGCCCTGCGTCCGGGCACCTTCAGAACAGCCATGGGATGACCCAGCTCTTCCGTCATTTCTACCGCCACACCTTCGCAGTTCTTTCCTGTGCGGGCCTCATCTACCCGGCACAGATGGAGATCCTTTCCATTGTCCGCCTCTTCCATACAATAGGTAACAGGTCCCCTGGTAAAGGCAACCTTTCCCACATCCTCCCTCACCTTCAGGCTGGCGGCCTTCATGCGCACCTCCATGGGAAACGCAAGCTCCACGGAAGCATCCTGCCAGGTTCCGGTCAGGTAAAGATATCCGTCCTGCAGATATATTTTAAGTTCCTCCTCCCGGCAGCATTCGTTCCGAAGCTCCCGATCCTGTCCGAAGGCTTCCGTAAGCCCCTCCTGCCCCTTTAATTCCTTCTGCCCCTGCCGCATCGTAAGCCCATTCCCTTCCCAGGCAAATTCCGCCCTGCAGGAGCCGTCCTCCAAAAGAATCCTTCCGCTCCCTTTCCTGCTCCAGCCCGGAATCCGGAAGGCAAGGGTACCCTTTGCCGGAGTACAGGCGTGCACCCTCATTCTCGCGCTGCCTTCCCAGGGAAAAGCGGTCTCCATCCTAAGCTCCAGTTCTCCGCTCTTTACCTTTTTCGTCAGGGTGCTTCCCATATACAAATGGGTCCACAGGGTATCCTCATTTTCCGTATAAGCATAGGCTGCTGCCGAACTCACTATCCTGGCAATATTCGGCGGACAGCAGGCGCAGCCGAACCACTTCTGGCGCACCGTAGCCACATGATTTTTCCGCTCGTCCCTGCGGCAGGCCTCAGGCACCACCTCCAGTGGATTCACATAGAAAAAGCTTTTGCCGTCCAGCGCCATGCCTGCCAGCACCGTATTGTAAAGGGCAAGCTCCATCACATCGGAATATTTTCTGTCCGGTACAATCTGCAGCATCCTGCGGGCAAAAAAAGCCAGGGCTATGGCGGCGCAGGTCTCGGAATAAGCCAGGTCATTGGGCAGATCAAAAGGAAAAGAAAAGGCTTCCCCCATGCGGGTGCCTCCCACGCCCCCCGTGATATACAGCTTTTGTCCGACAATACTGTTCCAGAGTCTCTCACAGGCCTGAAACATTTCCTCATCTCCGGTAAGCCTGGCCACGTCCGCCATACCGGAATACAGATATCCCGCCCGCACCGCATGCCCTACCGCCTCGGACTGTTTTCGCACAGGCATGTGGGCCTGATAATAGGCGTAACGCTCCGGATCTGCGTCGGAATGGCAACTTCTTCCCTCCAATGCAGCTCTTTTCCGGTCTTCCTCTTCAAAATAAAGGGGAGCAGTCCCCCTCTGATCCAGAAAGAACCTGCTCAAGCGCAGATATTTTTCCTCACCTGTTACCTCATAGAGACGGACCAGAGCCATTTCCGCGATCTCATGCCCGGGATAGCCTTTACATTTCCCCTCTTCCGGGCCAAAACATTCCGCCACATAATCGGCGTAGCCGCAGGCGGCCCGAAGCAGCTTATCCTTGCCGGTAGCCTGATAGTACGCCACAGCTCCTTCCACCAGGTGCCCCAGGCAATACAGCTCATGATGGTCCTTCAGATTGGTAAAAGCCCGATCCATGCCATTGATGATATAATAAGTATCCAGATAACCATTTTCCAGCTGCGCAGCGCAGACGATATCGACAGCCTCATCCGCAGTCTGCTCCAGCTGCGGGTCAGGATGCCAGGTCAGGGAATATCCTACCGCCTCGATCCACTTGCTAAAATCCGTATCCTGGAAAACAAACCCATAGAATTTGTCCGGATCCGGGCGGGCGGGATCCTCCGGAAGGGCTTCAAATCCCCGAAAGGTATATACCGGCGCCGTAAACGCGCTGCCCTTCCTGCGCTTTTCCTGCATCAGCCTTCCTGCTGCCCTGAAATTATGCATACAATAACTGGGAGCCGCTCCCGGAACCCTGTCGTTCAGAGCCTCCCACTGATAGGGGATCACCTCCGTGCGGACCAGCTCCTGTTCCCTGTGCCAGAATTCATCCGTGATCAATACATCCTTCAGATCCACAGGCCTGCTGAATTCCTTTTTATCCATTCCTTTTACGTCCTCCTGTCCATGACCGTCCCATCGTTTTTTACTGCTGTTTTCTGCTCTAAGTCTATCACAAAAGCGTACAATTGCCAATGTTAATTTTTTTCACACTTCTCTTGCCATTTTCAAGATATAGTATTATAATGGGGTATATCAATACAAAATATTGTGTTTACCTGCTAATCTCACCTATAACATACACCGATGACATACATGTAACCTTTCCACCTTGCGGTAATTGTGAAACGTCCCAGGCATCTATAGTTCCACGATTAACCATTCCACTTATCAGGAAAAGAGCGATACGACACATGAATCAGTCTGATCTGGCAAGAAACGCATACCTCTTAAGCGGCTCCCTCTCCAGAAAAGGATATATGCGCTGGTTTCATTCCTTCAGCGCCATCCAGCCCCAGACGGGGGAGCAGAGAGTTTTCTTTATAGAATATCTGATCATGAACCCATCTCTCGGGCAGGATATCCCTGTTCTGGGACAGCTTCCCTTTCACCGAAAAAGAGGCATACGTCCTTCCTATATCATGGTAAAAGCCGGTGCTTTCGGAGGAGACGGCGGATCTGCAGCCAGACAGCTTCACGCCTTCTTTCCCATTACTTCCTTAAAGGTTGCCTTTAAGCCCTTTGTGCTCCAGGCAGGGAATAACTTTCTCAGCGAACAGCGCATCCGGGGCTATGTTTCGGTGCCAAGGGATCTGGCCAGGAGACGTTCCTATATGTGCGACGAAGGGGATATGGAATGGGATCTGGAGCTGAACAAATCCATCTCCTGCCACACAGGACGCATTGCCGGACCGCTCCACTGTGCCATAAAC
>CANQBS010000070.1 GCA_947589075.1 uncultured Acetatifactor sp. | reverse complement strand
GAAGGTCAAACACATCCTTCCTTCCACGGCAAAACATCATAAAAAAATCATTGGCAATCTTATCCGTCACTTCAAATCTCTTAATTCTGGCTCCCTGATCTGGATCGTAAATATCTGCATGTTGATTATTTTTTTCCGTTACAATATCCGCATACGAAATCCCTGCTTCATCAAGGCGCTTTTTCAGAAGCAGGTTTTCATTTTCCAGTGCTTCAATTCTTGACTGCAGTTCTTCTACAACATCTACTTGACGTTTTTCCAACTCCTCCATAATAATCACGCTCCCGACAGTTCACTGACCATAATGGTATATTAACAGCGGATTCTCAGGCTTTTCGTTTTGTCTGGAATACTCAACTACAGAAAACGAAAAGTACCTTTATCATGAATATATCAGAGAATACAATATCAGCGACAGACAAAAGAAAATACTCATTGACAAAGTCAATTATGTACGCTATTATGTACATAAAGGAGGTGCTATCCATGCTCAATACCAGTGTGACCAATTTCCGTAAAAATTTGTTTACCATGCTGAATACGACCATCAAATACAATGAACCCATCAACATCTCCACCAAGGACGGCAATGCCGTTGTGCTGAGCCAGGAGGACTATGACGGTCTGATAGCGACGGCAGAGCTTTCCGCCGACCCGCAGATGAAGCAGAAAATCCTCGATGGCCTGCATACGAACCTTGACGACTGTGTGCCGGAGGATGAAGTGGTATGGTGAAGTACAGCATCGTCTATACAAAGACTGCCGTTAAGGATATTCCAAAGCTGAAGGATGCCCATCTGGATGCCAAGGCAAAAGCTCTTATTGACTTGCTGCGGGAAAACCCTTATCAGACACCGCCCGCATATGAAAAGCTGGTCGGTACCCTGAGCGGAGCCTACTCACGGCGCATCAATCTGCAGCACAGGTTGGTGTACGAGATCTGCGAGGCGGAAAAAACGGTCAAGATCATCAGCCTGTGGAGTCATTACGAGCGATAGAACATTAAGATAAGAGAGAAATACACTGCACCGTGTCCCTATAGGGCTGTGTAATGCGACCGCATCCGGCTTCACGGATGCGGTTCTTGCTTTGCCATTTCAAAGGATCAATTGAGATTTGATCACATCCCCCAGCATCTGTTTTAACAAATTCTCCTGGTACCCCGCCTTCTTCTCCTTTTGCACAAGTTCTGCCGTCTGACACAATATCGCGTTCTGAAGCCGTTTCAGTTTTGCCAGCTGCCTGTCGTTCAGCACTTCATCGGAAATCGATTCCCGGTAGTCCTCCGTCCCCATCCTCCACAGCCGAACCGCGTTCCCATAGCGCTGCCACAACCGATCCGCGATATCCATTCCTGTCGGATCCAGATCCCCGCTATAGCGGATGAGCGCGCCACACTTGACGAGATGATCTAAAAGCTTCAGCGCTGCCACCCGCATCTGTCCCGACGTACATAGGATCGAAACATCCCGATCTTTTGTATTCTCCGCCAAATACAGAAAGACCATTTCATTTTCCACCACATATACCGTGTTGTGATGGGCTTTTGCGCCCGTAATGGATTTCAGATTTTCGCCAGTCAGCACATAGGGCTCTCTGCGACGATAAAATGCCTCATAAGCCGGGTGCAGGCCATCCGCCGTTTCCAACTGTAGGCCAAAAACATGAACCATACTGGCGATATTGTCAGATACAATTCCCGCCGACTGCATACACTCCCGCCATTGATAGGCGCTTTGAGGAACCTCTGTGTTTTTCCAAAAACAGACTGCATGCATCAACAGCTGGCCGGCCACAGTTCCTCTGTCAAAATAGTGGGGATTCCCGGAAATATTTGCCGCGAATACTGCTAAAAGGGTTTCTTCTCCTTCCGACTCTTCCAGACAACACATCGCCCTGCCTGTGTTTTGACCGAGAATTTCCGCGGCCTTCGGATCTTTCAGCCATTCCTTGAGCAGGATCTGATAGCCATACTTTTTCCGGGAATACAGCTCCCGGAGCCAATCATATGCCGCCGGCCGATTATTGCCATCGCCTTCAAAACAGGCAGAAAGTCTTTCAAAAAATTCATCTTTCGCCTTCTGAACCCGGTCTTTTTGTTCCTGGTTGGTCTGCAGGGGAGCCGCGAAATAAGCCTCCAGCACTGCCTTCATATCGATGGGCGCATAACGGGTCTTCTGCAGTCCCCGCTCAAATTCCTGAAAGGAAATCGTTACGGTTTCACCTGTAAGCGTTTTCCCAATGATGCCGCTGATCGCTCTTCGCTCCGCTTCCGTGGTATTTTTCAGGGTAATGCTACCCGCTATCCTGCCAAAGCTTTTCCACTTTTTCCGAAGCTCCCCCATCAGCCTGGCATACGCTTCATGCTTCTTCAAATACGAAGCGCATCCCCCATTATTTCCATTTCCCTCCGAACCCGCAGCACATTCCCCGCTATGTCCATTTCCTTCCAAATACCCAGCGCATTCCCCGCTATTTCCCATCAGTTCCCCATCCCATTCTCTGTTATTGCACATCCAAAATCCTTTCATGTCCATTCCATGTGAAGCGGATCACCGTCACGACCTGGGAATTCATCGGTCTGTGAAGCTCCGCGATCTTAAGTCCCTTTACCGTTTCATAGCATCCCCACAGAGACTGGGAATTCATAATATAATCCAGATCCATCCGATCCACCAGCTCGAACATGCTGCTGATGTTTTTATCATCCACCCCGGCAAAGGCCTCGTCCAGGGCGAGCATCCGCGGATGATCCTCATAATCCGCCTTTTTATACTGGGCGTTTACCGCCGCAAAGAGAGGGACATACATGGCCATGGCCTTTTCCCCGCCGCTGAAACGGTTGAATGCGGCGTTGGTCAGAGGCTTTTTGTTCTCCTCGCCCCGCCTGTAGAACATCTGAAACTCAAACCATTTCCGGTAGTCCAAAGCATCCCGAACCAGCTCCATATAATTGATCAGGCTGCCCTCTTCTTCCAGCCGCAGCTTCTCCATGCGGATCTTGCTTCGGAAATGTGCCGCCACCTTTTCAATATCCTCCACAGTCAGCAGCTCCCGATCCCGCAGCAGGATCTGCTCCAGCTCCATCGTATCCAGTTCCATATCGTTTTCCGCGCTCTTGGGCTTCCATTCCAGGGAAAAGCGAAGCCCCATGGAGGTATCCAGCTGCTTCATGAGATTCGACATATCCCGGACCCAGTCTCGGCTTTCCGCGATCCGATCCGTCAATTGCTGACTGATGGTCTGAGACAGGATATCCTCAAACAATTCCCGGTCCTTCTGCTGGATCAAGAGTTCCGTTTCCTCGATGGTCTCTTTCAGGATCTTGTAAAACTCTTCCAAAAACACCTTTTTCCCGTTCCAGGTAGACACCACCTGCACTCTTTTTCGAAGAGGCTGGAACTGGGCTCCCACGCCGGGCTGCTCTCCCACCGATTCAAAGCATTCCTCCAGCGAGGTTCCGTAACTGGCCAGACTGCCGTTATGCTTCTGATACACCTGAACCAAAGCCTGCAGCATTTCCCCGTACTCGCGGTTCTTATCGCCCTCCCGCAGGACTTTCACCGCCTCCTTCGCGCAGTCCGCCAGAGTACGGTTTTCTCTTTGCAGCACTAATCTCAGCGACAATTCTTCCTCAAAGTATTTCCGCAGCAGGGTTTCCTCCGCGATCAGCTCCTGCAGGCGCATCCTTCCCTGGGGTTCGGATTTTTGCAGGGTTCCCAAAACCTGGTCTTTACGGATTCGCTCCTCATTACAATCCCTTTCCTGCCCCTCTATGCTTTTGATCTCGCTTTGCAGCTGCTTAAGCCGTCTGGCTTTTTCCGCGATTTCCGGCTTGCTTAAGTATTCTTCATACTGCCTGATCCGAATCTCACACTTCTGGATCCCGGCGCTGCAGGAACGCTTCTCCACAAAGGCTTCATCCATATCCTGCTCATCCCGCTCCAGATATTCCTGCCTGCTTAAGAGCCTGCTCCTGGCAGTGTCCAGTTTCAAAAGCTGTTCCCTGCATTCCCGCCAGAGCTGCTGGTATTCCTCCAGGGCATCCAATACCTCGTCATATTCTTTTTCCGTCCTGCCATAAGGAAAAGGCTTACATTTCTGAAGCACCTCCTGATACTGCTTCTGCTTCTTTGCCGCCCATTCCCTTTCCAGCTTCTCCTGCCTGTCATATTCCCCGGCAATACGGTCCCATTCCGCGCTGCACTCCTTTTCATGCCCCAGGGCCTGATCCAATTCATAAAAGTCCGGGATCCTCTGATATTCCGCTTCCAGCTGTGTCAACCCCCGGCCGGCAGCGGCGTCCTTCTCCTGAAGGCCATAAAGTTCCCGCTCCCCTTCCGAAATTTCCTGCTGCAGGGCTTCCATTCTCTGCCGTTTTTTCCTCTGTCTGGCCAGATATCCCAAAAACTCCGCTTCCGCCTTCTTCGCCTTTCCTGCTAAGATTCCCTGCAGGAACCGTCCGTCCTCTCCCAGGTAAATGCCGGTCTGTGCCCCTGCTTTTTCATAAATGCAGCTTAAAATCTTCCGGACGCTTTCTGCCAGCGCCGGGGTCAATTCCTCATTCACTGTCAATTTTGAAAAATCGGAAGTTCCTTTTTCCGCCACATAAATCACAGCATCCAAAAACTCCGGGCACGCCTCCGGGATTCTTGCATAATCCTTTTCCGACACCACCAGGGCGTCCAGCAGCCCCATATGTTCCAACTGCGCTTCCAGCTGCGCGCACTCCGCCTCCGACAGTCCTTCGGCGAACTCCACCGTCCTGTAAAAGGGAACAGCCTCAATTTCGGCAGCCTTAAGGCCCTGTCTGGAATGGAGGACACTCTCGCTCCTGTCAGGTTCGATTTCTTCCCTGCCCTGTATATCGGCCAGCTCCTGCCTTACGGCGTCCAGTTTTTCCTCCCGGAAATAGATTTCCTGCAAAATAGCCTGCTTATCCTCCAGCCGCCTGGCCCTCTGAGTCTCATAATCTTTCCGGAACCATTCCTGGATCTGACCTGCATCTGCAAGATTTTGATAGCGCTGGATTTTATCCTCTGCTTCCTTTAAGAGGTCCTCCCGGGGCTTCCAGGATTCCGCTTCCCCAGCCAGGGCATACAACCTCTCCACCCAATGATCCTGGCTTTGAAGCACCTGCTGCCGCGCAGCCTCCAACGCCTGTTCCTGCTTCCTCTTCTTGCCGCCGATGCGCTCCAGCTCCTGGGCGATTTCATCGTACTTACGGGAAATCTCTTCAAAAGCGCAAAGCACCCTTTTACACTCTCCCAACCGCTTTTTATAGAGAAGCAGGCCATCCGAAATCTCTTCCGCCCCTTCTGGCCGCTCCATTCCGATAAAGCGCAGGACTTCCTCATGCCCGTCCCACTTTAAGGTTTCCTGCTGCTCCTCCAGCCCCTGTTTGTGGCCACTAAGCATTTCCTGAAGGTCTTCCAGCTTCATCTGGAGATCTCTTATTTCCTGCTCTTCCTGATAAATCCTCCCTCGATACTCCTCGATCTTCTTCGCCAGCCTGTGCTCTTTTTCCTGCAGTTCCTCTTTCTCTTTTCTGGCAATTTCCATCTTGCGGTCTATTTCCTGCAGATCCGCATCCAGCAGCCCGTCCCGTTCCGTTTCCGCCAGTCTTTTCCGGTCAGAAAGTTCCTGCAAGCGAAGCCCCAGATCCCGCAGCGCGTCGCTTAACTCCTTCTCTTCCCTTCGCCTTTCCTCATATTCCTGCTGGGCGCTTTCCGTTTCTTCCTTCTTTTTCAGATAGGACTGTGCCTTTTTCGCCAACAGATACTGGTTATAACGTGTGTACTCCGTCCGAATGATCTTCACATCCGCGAAGGCCCGGTTCAGCAGCTCCAGGCTGTCCTGGATCTCATCCATCTTCTCCATGGCCTCCACCATCGTGCGCAGATCCTCATCCGTCAGGGTCTGTAAGGATTCATTTAAAATTTCATACACTTTGGTGGGCTTAAATTCCTTAGAAAGCTTAGGAGCCCGCACCTTTACCAGGAGCCTGATGAACTGCTCATACTGCTCAGCCTTCCGGAAGCCGAAAATATGTTGATTGACCAGTTTCTTGTACTCGCTCTGACTGTCGGTAAAAAGGTTCCTCTCCCCTAGCAGAGCCTTCATTTCTCTTTTATCATAGGGAATCCTGGTGCTGCCCGTCTCTTTGTATAACTGACAGTCATATCCGATCCGCCGCCCATCCAGAATCAGAAAGCCCCAGAAATCCATGGGCTTCCCGCGTTTCGCCCGCTGCCCGATCCCTATGGTGCGGTATTCTTCCGTATGCTCTTTTTTAAACTCCAGGAAAAGATACCCAGTCGCCTCCTCTTTCCCCTCTTCCCCCAGGAAATAATATTCCATCCTCCTGTCGCTGGAACCGAAAGGATCCAGGCGGCTCGGCGTGCGGTCGCCGTCCAGGACGAATGGAATAAAACTCTGAGTCGTGATGGATTTGCCGGAGCCATTCTGTCCTCTCAAAAGGAGTTTCCCGTCATAAAACTCAAAGACCTCTTCGTCATATAACCAAAAATTTACGAATCCGATGCGATTCATTTTCCATCGATTGCTCAATCTGCCTCTTCCCCCTTAAAATCTTTCGGATAGAATCCCGCCTGTTTTCCTGCCGCCGGCAAAATGATCACCCCATCGCCGTCCTCCCGGATCAGCATCCAGTTTTTCATATAGTTTTCTATAGAATCTACCAGTTTCTCCGGATCCATTTCCCGGTACTCTTTGCTCCAACCCGCGCTCCCTTTCTTTCTGACCGCCAAAACCAATTCCGAGAACCGCTGTTTTGTCACCAGGATCGTTTCATTCTCCTGTTTCACCAGCTCCCTCTCCTGCAGAGCCTGCTGAATATAGGCGCAGACAAGCAATACGATTTCCGGGAGCATGGCGTCCCGGGGATGGACCGTTCCATAACAATCATCCTCTTCCAGCATCAAAAATGCGGCGTTCTTGTAAAGCTCCAGCTTGCCTCCCAGGTTCTCTTCCAGGTACTTTGCCACCCACTGCCTCTGATTTTTTAAATACAGGGAATCCGCGTCCTCGTTTCCCTCCCAATACATGGCTGGGCAAACCGCCAACTGCCTGTATACACGGTGAATCCTTGCCGCCCCTCTGTCCTCCTGGATTTCTTCAAACCGCTGCTTTTCAAAATCCTCCCAAGTCTCAAAATCTGAGATATCCATGGGAAAATTCACTGCAAAATATTTGGAATAGCCTGTATTTTCATACAGCACTTCCTGCCCCTGCTCCAATCCAAAAGCTTCACTGTTGCCTTCGTACACCCGAAGCATCTCCATTCTTTCCATATACTGCAGGACTCGTACCAGTGATTTTCTTTGGGAAAAGGAAGTCCAGTCGATCAAAACCTCTCCCTTTAATTTCGTTTCCACATAGTCCAGCAGCTCCGAAAGCAGAAACTGTTCCTCTTCTTCCTGATCCTCCAAATACATAAGCACTGCGCATAGGATGCAATAGTCCAGAACATCCGAAAATTCCTGGATTCCCATAAAGCTTTCCGCATGTGCCGGTATTTTCTCCAGCTTCAATAAATTCTCCGTATGGATCAGCTTCCATCCCAGCTGTTCTCCGATGAATCTTTGAAATGCCGGAATTTCCCTTTTTATCTTGTAATAATCTTCTTTATCGGTATCTTTACAGATCCAGAAGTTTTCCAGTAGCGTTCTTACCGCATTCATATCATTTAAACTCCAATATATAGGCCGGCATCGTCAAATCGCCGTCTTCACACTTTAAAACGCAGGTGCCCTCTTCCCGTAGCAGGCGATACTCCTGCCCGAATTCCGTCTGTCCCGATTTCTGCGAACTCATATTTGCTACAGCGATCCACTGTAAAAAGATATTTTTCGCCACTTCCGGGACGGACCCTTCTATCTCCGAAAACCGGATCCTCTTATTTTTGGCATAGCGCATTACTGTTTCTTCCTGACCCCTTACGCTTTGCAGATACGCTTCCCTCTGCAGCAGCTTCTCCAGGGATTTATCGGAAAAGCCCTGCCGGTCCTTTTTCTCGCGATAGGTCCGGCTGCGAGGCCTGACCTGGAATTCTGCCGGCGGCTCCTCATAGACACTGCTGTTGATCCGGTCTTCCTCCCTCTGACAGTTCGTCTTAAAGTGCTGAATCCTCTGGATTCCAAAAACATGGGCGGACAGACGATGGGCATCCTCCAGGCTTTCGCATTGTAAAAACATCCGTAAAAATTTCTGATAGTCGTCCTTACGGCTGATTCCCCAATTCTGCAGCTGCACGATCAAGGCGGCATTCTGTATGATGCCTCTGATGACGTCATTCGTAATCTGTAAAACCTTGCGGCTCTCGCAATCCCTCCCCGGGGTATCGAGAAACCATCTCTTCAGAGACTCCCATTTCCCCATAACATTTTCCCGGATATTTGGCTCCAGATTGCCGCGAAACTCTGATAAAGCATGAGGAATATCCAGTTCGCTCTGAACCACCCTTTCCAGAATCACAGACTCAATGACAGGAGCCTGCCGCACCAGGATCTGTTCCATTCTCCTGGAATAGCGCTGGAGCTCCTGTACAAAATCCGTCAGATAAGCGATGAATTTATCCTTATGCAGCACAAACTCCACGGATTTCATCAGGCGTTCCGTTTTGCCGGAATAAAAATCCCGCAGATAATCCTGATAGTTCTGATTCAGCCGTTTAAAATCCTCCTGCAGCAGGTTCCACCATTCGTTCACCTCTTTTAAACTGGCATCCCGCATCAAATCAGCTTCCCCGATACTCTTTTCCAGCCGCACAAAAAAATTCGTGGAAAGGTTGGCCGATTCCATGAAAAGATTTTCCAGCCGCACCGTAAGCCGCTCGATCTCCACCGCGTATTCCGACATGGTATAACGGTATTGCTTATTTTTATAATCTTGGATCGTATACACCTTTCCCGGATCCTGGATCGGCGTCAGGTTCTTCCATTTCACCAGCGCATCCAGGTCTGACTCCAGCTGGTTCATGGTATAGCCTGCGAATTCGCTTTCCCCCATTAGCAGCGCATACACATCTTCCTTGTACAGCTGGAAATGCATCTTTTCATATTCCCGGTAAAAACAGCGCATGATCTTCCGATAAATCCCGGCATCGGGGGCAGACAAATATGAAGTTTCATTGATGGCTTCTAACCGCTGCATGATGTTTCTCTCTGTTCTTTTCTTTTCTCTTCAGGCTGTTTTTTGCTCTTAA
Source organism: uncultured Acetatifactor sp. (assembly GCA_947589075.1). Taxonomy (GTDB): domain Bacteria; phylum Bacillota; class Clostridia; order Lachnospirales; family Lachnospiraceae; genus Acetatifactor. The sequence goes on along the minus strand of CANQBS010000070.1, from coordinate 6,364 downwards.
AATCTTTATTAATTTCATCTCATTTAAACTCAATTCTCTCGTTATTCATTTATCAGCCACTTTCCTGCCTTACGTCCGCCAATGCGCCGCAATACACCTTTTTCTTGTAATCTGGGCAATATTCTCTTGATAGTTCCCAGCGAGATACCTGTCTTTTCATGCAGTTGTTTTTGAGTAATGTTATTCCTTTCATGAATCAGTTTCAGCAACAATAACTCATCCTCCGATAAATTAAGCTCTCTTTGGCGCTCTTTAGTCGCTTTAGTCGCATCTTTAGTCGCACTTTTAGTCTCTTTAGTCACATTACTTACGGAACTATTCCTACCAAGATCATGATCATAGGAATAGGTTTCATCCAAAGGCACAATGATTCGGAATACATCGCCTTCTTTAAATTCCGGGTTTTTACCGGAATAAAATTTTGTATATTTAAATAAATTTCTCACACCGGAACCAAGCTGATCTGCATATCCAACATTTCGAAAGAACGCAGCTATAATTGGATTCTTTGGATTCGGTTCCAGATTATCCTCTGTGATATAACCTTCTTTGATCGCACGATTGGCATTTTCCACATACATACGGTCTTTTTCAATCACAAATTTTGCCGTATAGCTGCTTGTAAATTCCCGATGCATCAGAGTATTTCCAATCACCTCACGTACAATTGTGTTCCGCAGACTTTTTCGTATGGTATCTTCTAAAAAAAACTTGTCTGGTAAATGCTTTCTGCCGAATTCCAAAAGTATTTCATAACTTTCGATTAAATTTGTTTTTACAATCTCTCGGTCATCATACCTATCCACATTTACTTTACGGACAAGTGCATCAGTCACATAAGCCGGAGCCACATTGAAAATCACATCGTCTTTTCCAAGAAGCATAATCGCAGCTAAATTCAATCCCTTCTCTCCGGTTGCAATATCATATCCGTATAAGCCTGCACTCTTCAATAGTTCTTCGTCGCTCATGTCTGTCCACGCATGCCGACCATTTGACGTATTATTTCTCGCCATCATGCGGATTTTTGGCAACAAATCCAACCGCAGATCGCTCATTTGGGCATAAGGAAATATCCTTTTCTCCGTGAACACATTCTGCTTACGAATATACATCTGAGCAATTGCTCCCGTAGCCGTTACCTTCACATCCGCATCATCCACCCGGTCATAAATCATTTTCTTGTAACTATGTACCTCAGGACTCGGCGGCACATGGACATGAACAACTGTATGCCCTTCAAACTCTAACAATTCAGGAGCAAGATAAACCGTAGGATGAAATAAAGTATCATTACTGATAATGCTGATAAAATTTTTTATCATATCAGGCGCAGCTTTTTCCGGCACCCCGATCACAGTTCCATCGTCGAGCACTCCCATGAAAATATCACCGCCAAAACGGTTCAGCAAAGAACAAACACTTTCATAAGTGTCATGCTCAATTCCATTTCCACAACGTTTAAACTCAACTGTAACAGTCTCCCCAACAGAAAGAATGGAACGAAATGTTTCTTGATTCAACGTCTGCAGCTCCCTTCTAATCTTCCTTGTTAATCTTTATATTCTATAAAATAAAAACATCAAACATATTATTCGTTAAACATATAATGCTTTCCCTGCTAACCCCTTCATTCAATTATCCTCCAGGTTATAATATTTCTGCTTCCTCCTGATTCAGGACATACGCACTTATTATACAAGCACCTCCAAATATTGTCTCAGCACTTTCCCGCACTTCATCAGTTCTGCATACTTCAGAAGCCTATTCAAATTTCGGTCTTTTCGCTGCAAATAAGTCACAAGGATTTCTTTTGTCTCTTCTATCCCGACCTTTTCTCTGTAAAATACAATATCAACGACAGACTTTTCCATATCGTAGATCCGGAATTCATTCTTCCTTTCCCTGACTGTTGTGACTCCCAGCTCATATCTGTCATCTGTATAATGATGGACATTCATCTGCAGCCAATCCGGCATAGCGGATATCTTAGCCTTCCTTGGAATGGCAACATCGACTGCATCCGGGATAAATGTCGTCAGATGATAATAAACCGCTGCACTGAGTAGGCAGATCACCCCTTTCGGAGCATAGGCTTCAATATAATAAAAATCTGATTCCTCACCGCAATACTCCGCATTCTCGTAATAGCTCTTATTCAATTTTATAAGCTTTTCTTCATTGACCAGCTTATTGACCTTATACTGTGAGAAGCCCTTACCCTTAAGCTCCTGCATGGAAAAAATCTTCTGATCCTCAGGAAGCATTGTCACGCCTTTCATCTTTCCATCCTAATTTTTTTAATTTATTCCCGGCATTTTATGATTCTGCCGAATTTTAATCAAATTTTACACCTAAACCAGCTGCTTGTCAATCGGAACCTGATTCTTTCTGACTTTCTTTCATCAGGTCTGCCCGGCATGAGCCTTCCATTCTATCGAACTATGTCCGTCCCCTCATAAGCCTGCAGATCCTGCTGCCTTCTTATCATCCAGCGGGAGCTTTTCCGCTTCCCGGTCAAATTTTAACAGCAAACCATAATATGGCTTTTTCAGGATATTCTGTTCCAGAATGTCTATGCTTCCAGAAATATTCAGGCAGCACTGACTGATATGCCAGGAAACAAACGGTCCCTCTTCTTCCTCCATCTGCCTGTCAGATTCTTCCAGGATACGTTTATAGGTTTCTTCATCTTCCGGCTCGGAAGAATTCTCGGAGAAATCATACTCCTCCCGATCGGTCTCTTCAGGCACACCGATTTCATCATCGAACGAACTATGGTAACTGTCCAGACCATGCTGTGAAATATCATAATCTTTCATATACTGGGCAAGCAGAAAATCATCAGATAGTATCGCATCCGTCAGTCGGTCAATAGCTTTCCGGCTTTCTTCAGACGCTAAATGTTTCCGTATCCATTCGGGCATATCACATAAGATATTTTGCGGATACAGACATTTCAGATATTCTTGATCCGGGTGATTTAAGGCGTTGTACAACATCGGAGACATCATTAAGCGAGTATTCACAGCATACCGGATACTTCTGTATTCTGCGAGGATTTTTTCCAGCTCTTGGATCTCCTCATTATTGAGGAAAGCCTTCTTATCTTCCAGGGTTTTTCTGAAAACAGGCATTATCTTCGGCAGTTCTTTCCATGTAGCCTCGATCATATCTTTTGGTTTCTCGATGTCATCAGTCACATCTTCCGGCTCCTGTGCCGCATACTCATCACGAGCTTTTCTTTCCGCTCTTTGATGAGGCAAATGCTGCATAAGAATCTGTTTATGCATCTCATAGTCGATCACAGCGTAATAATAATCCTGAAGTTCATACCATGCCAGTCTGTTATTCTTATAATTCCCTGAAAGCTCAACCACAATAGATACAAAAAAGGATCCGACCGTACCTGTAGTCAAAGCGAAGAAAATATCATAAATCGCCGACCCGCGGGGGACGATTGCCATGATAAAGCCCAATGCTGCGAGAATAACAACTGAAACTGCAGTACATACGATCAAAGTTGTTCTCGGGTAAAAAGCAAAGGCCGCCATTTTCCATTTTTCCTTCAGCCGATATCTGAATCTCATATTTCATTTCTCTTCCTGTTCAAAATTCAGGCTTTGGATATTCTCCGAAGCTTCTTCCTGCATATAACAGTTCATTATAACATGCTATTACTTCCTGTTTTATTGCCTGCATTTTGCGCATGTTCGGTTATTTCATTTAATCTGCTGTTTTCCCTACGCCAGCGACCCCATAGGATCCCAGGGCTTCAGTTCGATCACTTCCGTATTCAGGACTTCCAGCTGCTCCGCAGTCAGATATTTCTTATTGACCACCACCTGGTACATGTATTCGTCGAACCAGTCGTCGCTCATGACATAATAGCCTTTTTTGCCGGGCTCCTCTCCCCAGCTGTTTTCCACCCGCCATCTGGTAGGGGCTCCAGCCTCGTCCAGGTTCACCCCCTGGAAGACCATGGCGTGGTTCATCTGGCTCTGACCGTAATCCAGTCTCTGTGCCTTGGTCATGCCAAGCCTGATCTGAAGAGTGTTCTCATAGTCATAATTGCCGGGATCCAGCACGCCGGTCTCCCGCTCAGAATAAGGTCCCACATCGCAGCCGAACCAGACGGGCTCCCCGTCCTTTAACTGGGCGATGGCAGCCGCCTTCACCTCTTCGATGGGAAGATTCAGGTAGCACACTGGCCTGCCCTCCTTCACGTTGCCCAGCATCTTCACGGTATAACGGCGGTAAAAGGGTTTGTCCGGGGTAGGGGCGTTGATCAGGCTGACATAATCGTGGAGATCCAGATCCACGTATTTTTCATAAAACTGCTTCGGGGTCAGACCGCACTCCCGGATAAAATTGTAATCCTTGTCCTGAACCTCAAAATCCACGGTTCTGGGCGGTTCTCCCAGGCAGATGACCAGGATCCGATAGACTTCCTTCAGCATCTGTTCTTTTCTGGCATGCAGGGTTTCCCTGTCCGCGCCCTTATCAGCTTCCTCCCGCAGAATAACCGCATCTCCTCTGAGCAGTTCCGTCAGGACTCGGTTCATTTCCCTGGTGGAGGAGGAAGCGGCAGTTTCCGGCATGGCGCTTTTGGGAACCACCCCGTATTTTTCCACCAGGTTCGCCATCATATCCCACTGACCGCCGTCGCCCACGGGACTCATCAGGAGGAAATCCAGCAGACGGCTGCCCACAGGCTCTTTAAGGGTATCCAGGATATTCTCCAGGAAATAGTTGGATTTCTCCAGCTTGTCCCAGAACAGCATGTAATTCTGGGACAACTCAAACTCTTTCAGATGATACTTTTGGATGATGCGGAAACGCATGACGTTCATGGCGGCAAAGAGCCAGCAGCGCCCGCTCTGCTTCTGGTTGGTCATGTTTCCCTGTTTTAATGATACGGAAAACACATGAGGATTCCGCCGCCTGGCCTCATGGTTCAGGCAGCTTTTGTTTAACCCATTGGTCATGACCGCATCCTGGGCCACCCGATTGGAACGATCCTCTCTAAAGGTTTTGCTGAAATGATCCAATTCTTCCGTGCTGATTTCTTTTTTCATTTGTAAGTCTCCCTTCTTCACCTTAATATGTATCCGACCGGCACTATCTTCCAGGTCCCCTGCGTCGGCCGTATTTCGTTTTCTCCGACACCGCTTCATTTTTCTTAGGAAGTTACCGATTTTTCAGGATATGATCTTAAAATCATTTAACCTCATTTACCATCTTATGTCAAGAGCAAGGGGAAAGGAGCAGAAAACAGCGCCGTAAGAAAAGCCTGGGGATAATGCTCTCCAAAACTCACACCGCATTTATATAACGATCCATATCCTTCTGGAGCTCCTTTTTTATTTCCCCGTAATACTCTTCGCTCATGCTCATTCTTTTCATGATCTCACGGTCGTTATCCCCATAAACCATGCATTTCATGATTTCCAATTTCATCTCACCCAGGCTCCTGGCATAATCCCACAAGATAACACCCTTTGTGAAGTCACCGTAAGCATGGAAAAAAACGTTTCCTATCTCTTCCCCCTCTTCCCCGGCTTCATGACATTTCTGGTTTAAGGATAGTTTTGACTGTATGGAACACCTCCTGTTCCGGTCTCCACGCATCAGTGCAATGTACTTCTTCATATATTTTGCCGCTTCCGTCCAATAGTCTTCCGAATGAAAACCTATGAATTTCTGCTTATTTTCCAGATACGCCACCCAACAGACCGAGATCACCTCCTCCTTGAGCAAACCCTTTCCACAACTATAGTAAACCGCTTCTGACAGTCTCTGAACCTGTTGTTCCTCACGCCTTGACATTAGCCCTTTTCCTCCTTGCTGAAACCTTTTTTACAATCTCCTGCTCATCTTTCAGTTCGGGTACTTCTTCCAGAATTCCAATCCAGGCCTGCTTCGTTTCATCCCATTCCACCATGTATTTTGCCGGCAGTCCATAGTCCATCTTTCGCAAACAATTTACGAATTCAGGATGCTTCAATCTTCCATTCGCGCAAAATTTTATACTGCTTTTTGAATGATCATTTTTCAAAACGCGATCACCCGGTAATCTTTTCTATATCTGACTTCCATTTTCATTTCGGGTATTTGAGCTTTCATTTCTCTCAACATGCATTGATTCATCTGAAGGTAACCTTTTTCATTGACATACAACATCATGATGGGATCTCCGCTGCAAGATGATCTTTTCAGCACAAGCATTTCCTCCAGATTGATATTTTGTTCCTCCATTATCATAGCCTTATCCTCCTTCTTTTTGATGGTAGTGTCAAATACTACCCATTTTTTTATTGCTAAACTTTAATAAAACCTTGATTTTAAGGGAAATCTGCAAAAA
>CANQBS010000069.1 GCA_947589075.1 uncultured Acetatifactor sp. | reverse complement strand
AAGGGCGATTTTATTGTTCGGGACAGCAATGTATCCGATGAAAGTTACTTTGAACGAGTCCGCAACCGCTATGACAGCGTGGAAGGGATGAGCGGGGAGCAGTACCTTGTGGAGCTGGAAAAAGCCATGGCTGCGGGAAAAAATTATACCAGCGAGTTCGTGATCGAAGGGGAGCGCAGATATCTGTACGAAACAAGTCTGCCTTATTCTGAGTGGTATCTGCTTCTTTTTATCCCTTACGGACAGATAGACCGTACTGTGAATACCTTAAGTCAGGCCTGGGGAAGCGCCGCTATTTTCAGCTGCATTCTGATCCTGGCAGCGCTGCTGGTCATGTTTTCCTGGTATTTCCGTCTGACGAGAAAGCAGGTGCATGCTCTGGAAGAAGCCAAGCGGGCCGCGGAACATGCCAACCGCGCCAAGAGCGAATTCTTGTCCAATATGAGCCATGATATCCGCACTCCCATGAACGGCATCGTGGGTATGACGGCTATTGCCAGCGCCAATCTGGATAATATCCAGCAGGTCCAGAATTGTCTGAAAAAAATCGCCTTATCCAGCCGTCACCTGCTGGGACTGATCAACGATATCCTGGATATGTCCAAAATTGAAAGCGGAAAACTGACCCTCCATATGGAACAGATCTCCCTGCAGGAGACGATGCAGAGCATTGTCAATATTGTACAGCCTCAGGTCAATGCCAAGGGGCAGCGTTTTGATGTGTATGTTTATGATCTTCCAAACGAGCATGTGTACTGCGACAGTATCAGGCTGAACCAGATCCTCCTGAATCTGTTGGGGAATGCCATTAAATTTACCCCGGAAGCAGGGAGCATCCATGTGTCATGCTATGAGGAGGCTTCCCCGAGGGGGGAGAACTGGGTCCGGGTTCATCTTCGGGTCAAGGATACCGGTATTGGCATGACTCCTGAATTTAAGGAAAAGGTCTTTGATTCTTTTTCCAGAGAGGACAGCCAGAGGGTTCAGAAAACAGAAGGTTCCGGACTTGGCATGGCTATCACGAAGTATATCGTGGACGCCATGAAGGGAACCATAGAGGTGGAAAGCGAACTGGATCATGGCACAGAGTTTCACGTGACCCTGGATCTGGAAAAAGCCTCAGTGATGGAAAAGGATATGAAGCTTCCTGATTGGGAGGTCCTGGTGGTGGATGACGACGAGCTTTTGTGTGAAAGCGCGGCCGCTACCCTGGAATCCATAGGCTGCAGGGCAGAATGGGTTTTGAACGGGGAGGAGGCTGTCAGGAAGGCTGCCGACCGCCATGAGAGAGGCGAAGATTATCAGGTGGTCCTTATAGACTGGAAGCTTCCTGAAATGAACGGTCTTCGGACTGCCGACGCGATCCGGAAGATCTGCGGGGAACGGAGTATTTTATTGCTGATCACTTCTGCGGACTGGAGTGATCTGGAACAGCAGGCCAGGGCGGCCGGGTTTACGGGATCCATTTCCAAGCCTTTGTTCCGCTCCAATCTGTATTACGGTTTGAAGGAATTCTGTACGGAAGAGGGGCTTTCGGAAGAAGGCAATGAAGATACTTCCCCGGATCTTGCCGGAAAAAGAGTGATCCTGGCGGAAGACAACGATCTGAACTGGGAAATTGCGGATGAGCTTCTTTCTGAATTGGGACTGACTCTGGAACGGGCTGAAAACGGAAAAATCTGTTTGGAACTGTTCCAAAATTCAGCGGTGGGATGGTATGATGCTATCCTGATGGACATCCGGATGCCTGTTATGAATGGATATGAGGCTACTGAGGCGATCCGGGCGCTGGACAGGCCGGATGCAAAAAAAATCCCGATCATTGCCATGAGTGCAGACGCTTTCTCGGAAGATGTCAAGCGGTGCCTTGACAGCGGAATGAACGCTCATGCCGCAAAACCCATCGATATGGGAGAAGTTTCCACTCTGCTGGGAAAATACCTCTGTGCGGAACAGTAGACGGAGGATGGTTATGAAATATGAACCGGAAGGGGATGTATGTTTTTTGAAACGTAGTTTGGCAACATTTCTGACATTGATCTTGGCCGCTGCTTTTCTTTTGTCGGCCTGCGGCAATGCGTCGGGGGAGGTTTCGTCTTCCCCGGAGGAGAACGAAATCTCGGACGGAGAGGAAGAAAAGAAAAATATAGAGCTGTCCCTCTGGACCTATCCTGTAGGGGGCTGGGGAAACAGCGGAACCTTATCTTCTCTTCTTGCCGCGTTCCATCGGGACAATCCCAACATAAGGATCACGGTAAAGCTGTTGACCTATGATACCGGGGATGCCGAGATAGAAGAGGCAGTCCAAAATGGAGAGGCGCCGGATCTGGTGCTGGAAGGACCGGAACGGCTGGTAGCCAACTGGGGCGTGAGAGGTCTGATGGCGGATCTGAATGACCTGTGGGAAACAGATCATGCCGGAGAGATCTATGAGTCGGTGAAGGAGGCCTGCCATGACGCCGCAGGTTCTTACTACATTTATCCCGTGTGCATGACTACCCACTGCATGGCCATCAACAAAGATCTGTTTAAAGCGGCCGGAGCCTGGCAGTATATTGATGAAGAGACCCATACCTGGTCCACGGATGATTTCATCGCAGCGGCGGAAGCCCTGAATGCCTATGGAGTAGAAAATATCGCGGCGGTTTACTGCAAAGGCCAGGGAGGCGACCAGGGCACCAGGGCGTTGGTAAACAACCTGTACAGCGGAACCTTTACGGATCCTGACCATACCAGATATACGGTGAACAGCCCGGAAAACATTCAGGCGCTTGAGCTCCTCAGGGGAATGAAAGGGGTTTCCTTTGCACCTGACCTTGTGGGCGCGGATGAGGTGGAGAGGTTCTGCGACGGGGAGCTGGCAATGGCCTTTTGCTGGAATGTATTTATGGAGGTCAATCAGACTGTCAGCAATCCCAACCTGAATTTCGATATTTTCCCCATGGCCTTTCCAACCAATGACGGGGAGGTCAATCTCCAGGGAGGCATCTGGGGCTTCGGCATTTTTGATCATGGAGACGATGCCAGGACTCAGGCGGCGAAAACCTTTATTCGTTTTATGACGGAGGAGGACAGCCAGTATACCCGTACTGTTTTGGCGTCTACCTATTGGCCAGTCCGGGATATGCCGGGCATCTATGCCAATGACCAGCTGATGAACGAATATGGTATTTTCCAGCAGTATCTCGGAGATTATTACCAGGTGACCCCTGGTTGGGCGCAGGCACGTACGGCCTGGTGGAACATGCTCCAGCGCGTGGGATCCGGGACAGACGTCGCCCAGGCGGTGAAGGAATTCGAAGAGGAAGCCAGCGCCGCGGCGGAAGGTAATTGAGATTTTGGAAAATAAATTGTGGACACGAATCTGCTCCTTGGCTGGCGGACGAGTGAACTGTAACGGAATTTTGCACAAAATTGGGAATTCCAATAAATTATTCTTGGCATGAAATTGAAAATTTGATATACTAGCATCGTATTATTTTTATGGATCCGCTTGTAAGCGCCCATAATTTCAATAAAAGGAGGAAAACTGGTTTGGCTACGTCAACATCTGTTGCAACCACAGCTGCGGCCAATACCGCCGCAGTAACTACAAAGAAAATCAGATTTGATAAAGAATTGTTTAAACGCAGCGTTCTTTACAATGTAAAGACGCTGTACCGCAGGACCCTGGAGGAGGCGACTCCCCAGCAGATTTTCCAGGCGGTGGCCTACGCCATCAAGGATCAGATCGTAGAGTGCTGGATGGAGACCCAGAAGGCTTATGAGAAGGAAGATCCCAAGATGGTCTACTATATGTCCATGGAGTTCCTTATGGGCCGTGCCCTGGGCAACAACCTGATCAACATGCAGGGCTATGACGATGTGAAGGACGCTCTGGAGGAGCTTGGTCTGGATCTGAACCTGGTAGAGGATCAGGAGCCGGACGCCGCCCTGGGCAACGGGGGCTTGGGAAGGCTGGCAGCCTGTTTTCTGGATTCCCTGGCAACCTTAGGATACCCTGCTTATGGCTGCGGCATCCGTTACCGTTACGGCATGTTCAAGCAGGAGATCCGGGACGGCTTCCAGGTGGAGGTTCCGGACAACTGGCTGGTGGACGGCAATCCTTTTGAACTGCGCAGGCCGGAGTACGCCAAGACCGTGAAGTTCGGCGGCTATGTGACCGTGCGTCATGAAAACGGGAGGAATTTCTTCTCCCAGGAGGGCTATCAGTCCGTAAAGGCTATCCCCTTCGATCTTCCCATCGTGGGCTATGGCAACGGCATTGTGAACACCCTGAGGATCTGGGATGCGGAAGCCGTGGAGTGCTTCCAGCTGGATTCCTTTGACAAAGGGGAGTACCAGAAGGCGGTGGAGCAGCAGAACCTGGCGAGAAATATCGTAGAGGTGCTTTATCCCAATGACAACCATTACGCCGGCAAGGAGCTTCGTTTAAAGCAGCAGTATTTCTTTATTTCCGCATCCGTGCAGGAAGCTGTTGCAAAATACATGAGAAAGCATGACGACATCCGTAAATTCCATGAGAAGGTGACCTTCCAGTTAAACGACACCCATCCTACTGTGGCCATTCCGGAGCTGATGAGGATTCTGATGGATGAGTATTACCTGACCTGGGAGGAGGCCTGGGAGGTAACCACCAAGACTTGCGCCTACACCAACCACACCATCATGGCGGAAGCCCTGGAAAAATGGCCTATCGAGCTGTTCTCCAGACTGCTTCCCAGAATCTACCAGATCGTGGAAGAGATCAACCGTCGTTTTATCAATGAGATTTATGCAAAATACTCCAACGTGCCCGGCGTGAACGTCCAGGAAAAGATCCGCAAGATGGCCATCATCTATGACGGGCAGGTGAAGATGGCTCATATGGCCATTGTGGCGGGCTATTCCGTCAACGGCGTGGCAAGGCTGCATACCGAGATCCTGAAGAAACAGGAACTGAAGGATTTCTATGAGATGTTCCCGGAGCGCTTCAACAACAAGACCAACGGCATCACTCAGAGACGTTTCCTGCTGCACGGCAACCCGCTTCTGGCAAAATGGGTCACCGACCATGTGGGCAGCGAATGGATCACCGACCTGCCTCAGATCGCCAGACTGAAGGTCTACGCCACCGATGAAAAGGCTCAGCAGGAGTTCATGAATATTAAGTACCAGAACAAGGTGCGTTTGGCCAAATATATTTTGGAGCACAACGGCATCGAAGTGGATCCCAGATCCATTTTCGACGTACAGGTCAAGAGGCTGCATGAATACAAGAGACAGCTTTTGAACATCCTTCATGTGATGTACCTTTACAACGAGTTAAAAGAAAATCCTGATATGGACTTCTTCCCCAGGACCTTTATCTTCGGCGCCAAGGCCGCAGCAGGCTACCGCAACGCCAAGCTGACCATTAAGCTCATTACCTCTGTGGCGGACGTGATCAACAACGATCCTTCCATTAACGGCAAGATCAAGGTGGTGTTCATTGAGAATTACAACGTGTCCAATGCAGAGATCATTTTTGCGGCGGCAGACGTGTCCGAGCAGATTTCCACCGCCAGCAAGGAGGCTTCCGGCACCGGCAACATGAAGTTCATGTTAAACGGCGCCCTGACCCTGGGAACCATGGACGGCGCCAACGTGGAGATCGTGGAAGAGGTGGGAGAGGAGAACGCCTTTATCTTCGGCTTAAGCTCCGATGAGGTCATTAATTACGAGAACCATGGCGGCTACAATCCCATGGAGATCTTCAACAATGACCAGGATATCCGCAAGGTGCTGATGCAGCTCATTAACGGAACCTATTCCCATACCGAGCTGTTCCGCCCTCTGTACAATTCCCTGTTAAACACCCAGAGCACGGATAAAGCGGACACCTACTTTATCTTAAAGGATTTCAAGTCCTATGCGGAAGCCCAGAAGAAAGTGGAACAGGCTTACAAGAACGAAGCCGGCTGGGCGAAGAGCGCCATCCTGAACGTGGCCTGCAGCGGAAAGTTCACCTCAGACCGTACCATCCAACAGTACGTGGACGAGATCTGGCATCTGGATAAGGTGGTTCTGAAGAAGAACTGAGGAGAAATGATAAGTAATAACTAAGAAGTAATATGTAATAATGTGAGATAATAAGGAATAAAAAAACAATAAGAAATAAAAAGAAACAATAAGAAATGTTCTATAAGAAGACCCCAGTTGACTTGAAATGCGGCTGGGGTTTTCCCGGACAGGAGGATGAGAAGATGGGATTCAACGTAATTGATGCGGAGGACGACCAGTTTGCATATCGGTACGACACGCAGCTGTTGATCGACCGTAGGGATAAGGATTTGGACGAGGATGAAATCGCGGACTATATTACGGAGCATATCGAAGGCAACAGCCTGATCGCAGCAGGAGATGAGGATCTGGTGAAGATCCACTTCCATACCAACGAGCCCTGGAAGGTATTGGAATACTGCAATTCTGTGGGAGAGATCTACGATATTGTGGTGGAGGATATGATCCGCCAGGCAGGCGGACAGCAGGGGTAAGAGCTGCGGGAATTGCCCGCTTCCTGGAGGATGGGGGGAAGGTATCCTATTAGGAATTCTTTGGATGAAAATCCTTCCTGAAAAATGATGGATAAAAAGAGCACTGTGCAGATGAAGGTTATTTTGCACAGTGCCTTTTTAAAATTTTGAAGAAATGTATAGATTTGCAAAATAAAATTTTGAAGAAATGCTCAAAACAGTAAAATAAAATCTTGAAGAAATGCAAAAAATGAGATAAAATATTATGGAAGAAATGCAATCGGGAGATTTTGTTCCATTAGGGAGGCAGAATATGTATTTTAGAAGAAAGGCATATGATGAGTTATTGCACTGGAAGGAGAACTATGCGGATCATTATGCAGTGTTGCTGGAAGGGGCCAGACGGGTTGGGAAGTCCACGATTGCGGAGCGCTTTGCGGCCAGGGAATACAGATCCTATATTTTAGTAGATTTTTCCATGGCATCCAAGGAAGAAATTGCCTGCTTTGACGACATCTCTGATCTGGATCTTTTTTTCCTGAGATTGCAGGCCGTAAAAGGCGTTGATTTATATGCGCATGATTCAGCAGTGATTTTTGACGAGGTGCAGCTGTTTCCGAAAGCCAGGCAGGCTATCAAGCATTTGGTGAAGGATGGCAGATATCACTATATTGAGACTGGTTCCTTAATTTCAATCAGGAAAAATGTGGCGAATATTTTGATTCCCTCTGAAGAAATGAAGATTCCTGTTTATCCGATGGATTATGAAGAATTCTGTGAGGCTGCGGGAAACAATTATTCCATGTTGGAAACGATTTATAAGAAGAAAAAGCCTCTGGGGCAACAGGTGAATCGAAAGCTCCTGCGGGATCTGAGGATCTATATGGCGGTGGGTGGGATGCCTCAGGCAGTGGAGGCCTATGTAAATGGGGATAATTTTGCCAGGATCGATCAGATAAAGCGTCAGATCATCAGGCTCTATGAGGACGATTTTAAACGGTTGGATCCGTCGGGGAGGCTTTCCGCAATTTATCGCTCTATTCCGGCGCAGCTTTCCAAAGACATGAAGAAATATCGTTTATCATCAGCAGTTGGGAAAAGAAGGAAAACACAGAAAGAAGAAAGCCTGATTTATGATCTGATCGATTCGAAAACAGTGCTGCCGGCTTACAATGTGACAGACCCAAGGGTGAGTTTAACCCTAACGAAGGATCTGGACAGCTATAAGCTGTATGTGGCGGATACGGGATTGTTCATTACTCTGATGTTTATGGACAGACCGTCAACGGAAAATGAAATTTATATCAAGCTTTTGGCTGATAAACTTCCGGCGAACCTGGGCTATTTATATGAGAACCTGGTTGCCCAGATGATCGCCGCTTCCGGGCGGGAATTATACTATCATACCTGGGAAAAGGAAGGAAGTACCCATTATTATGAAATCGATTTCCTGATTTCCCGTGGGGCCAAGGTCTCCCCCCTGGAGGTAAAGTCTTCTGGAACCGGGAGGCATGAATCTCTGTCCGAATTCCGGAGAAAATATTCCAAAAATACAGGGGACTGTATCGTCATTTCCCAAAAAGACCTTGGAAAAGAGGAGGAGATCCGATATCTGCCGGTTTATCTGACACCTTTTTTGTGCACATGAGGGAATGGAAACGGATCACCCAAACCATTTCCGCAAAGGCAAAGCATCTTTCCATTGAAATAACCGATCCAGTATTTTGGTGATTTGACCGATCAGCCAGCCGTTGGTCAGGGCGCAGAATACGGTGCCCAGTTTCACTCCTTCAAAATGACCGAAGCCGAAAAGAAGGAAAGAAAGTATAATTCCCAACAGGCAGCTGCAGCAGTCGTAAATCGTTTTTACCCGCGGGATTGACCATCCGAATTTGGAGGAAAGTTCCTTTACGAACAATTCATATGCTTCCGGGGAAAGATAAGTGTGGAATAAAAAGGAAATGCCAATGGCACATAATAGCAATCCGCCCGCATACCAGGCGAGTCTGTCTGCCAGACCTTCGCAGGGCAGCAGTCCGATGATGGCTGTTGCCAGATCGAGGACGAGCCCATAGAAAACTGCCGTAACAAAGGAAAACAGATAGTTCAGTTTTCCTTTTTTCATGACAGCGGATAAAATGATCAGCAAAATCGCCTGCACCACATATTCCGCCATCCCGAATGAGAATACAGGGAGGCTTCGGGAGATCCATAGATGCAGAAGGTACGCCGGCGCAACGACCATGGAGATCCCGAAATCTGCCTGTACCATCAGCGCCGTGCCGCAGGCCAGAATGACAATTCCCAGAATATAAGCTGATTCGCTGTAACACACATGCTTTTGCTTCATGCTGCTCCTCCGGAAAGCCCTATTTGACCCGGAAATGAAAAATAGATTCGTAAAACGGTCATGCAGGGCGTTTATTATTGATCATGGGATGATATCTCGATTTCGTGCGCCGACAGGCGCATATTTCGTTCAGTAATCGACAGATGCCTTTCTGTCGACATTATAGCACAGCTTGGAGCGACCGAAAACAGAAAATTGACAGGAAGGGTTCATCCGGATGGTCGCAGGCACAGGCACAGCAATATTATAATTTTTTATATTTGACAAATTAAATAGAAAATCATATAATAATTATGCGAATATAATAAATTAACTTCACTGAAATTGGAGAACTGGGTGAACTAAGAATTGAAAAACTGGAATCGATAAATTGAAAACTGGTGAACCGAGGAGAATGAGGAGAAAATAGAGATAAAAACGAGAAATCAAAGAAGGCGGATTATGAAGATAACAGGATATGAAAGTGAGCAGGCAATCTTAAAGGAATTAGGGACCCGGATTAAGCAATACCGGATATCGCGGAATCTCACCCAGGCGGAATTGGCAGACAGGTGCGGGATTTCTTCCAGTACGGAAGTGCGGATTGAGAATGGCATAGATTCCCGGTTTTCAAGCTATATCAGGATTTTAAGTGCTTTAGGGCTCCAGCAAAATCTGGATCTCCTGATCCCGGAACCGCAGCCGGACTTTAAGGCGTTGTTTGAGCAAAAGCCTGCCAGACAGCGGGTGCGGTCAAAAAAAGAGGATTCAAAATCCGGCTGGGTCTGGGAAGAGGATAAATAAGTGGGGTGAAGTTTGAAAGGAAACTCCCAAACTATTTTTTGGTGCAATATCATGGCTTTGTTCATGATGTGTGAGGATTATTATGGATGTAAGAACAGTTAAAGTGAAGCTGTGGGATTCCGCAATTGGTTATCTCCATAGACAAGAGAATGGCTTGATCGATTTTCAATATGACAGGGACTTTATCAAAAGCGGCATAGAAGTCGCTCCAGTCACAATGCCTTTATCTGATTTGACATATTCCTTTCCCAGCCTGCCGGAAGGGACTTTCAGCGGTCTGCCTGGAATGCTTGCGGATTCTTTGCCTGATAAGTTCGGCAATATTGTGATCAGGAATTATTTGGAAAGCCAGGGCAGGTCCGAGGACGACCTGACTGTATTGGAAAAGCTGTGTTACACGGGGAAAAGAGGGATGGGTGATCTGGAGTATGAACCGGTCGTGGATCTTGGGGTTCCCGGAGAGAGGGTTGATCTCGATGCGCTTACAAGGCTGGCCTCTGATATTTTATCTGAAAGGAAAAAAATGCATATCCAGTATGACGAAGGTATGATTATGCAGTTAATGCAGGGGAGTTCTTCTGTTGGCGGTGCCAGGGCCAAAACCCTCATTGCCTGGAACCCGGGGACAGGCGAAATCCGTTCGGGACAGGTCAATGCCGGGGAAGGGTTTGAATATTGGCTGTTGAAGTTTGATGACATTTCCAATAATAAAGATAAAGATCAGGAGCCGGATGGGAAAGAGTATACGAAAATAGAATATGCTTATTATCTTATGGCAAAAGATGCGGGAATCCAAATGAACGAATGCCGCTTATATGAGGAAAATGGCAGGTCGCATTTCATGACGAAGCGGTTCGACCGCGTAGGTTTAAGGGGAGAAAAGCTGCATATGCAGAGCCTGTGCGCGATGGCGCATATGGACTTTAATGCTCCAAGAGTGTATTCCTATGAAGATGCTTTTCGGGTTATGAGACGGCTGTCGCTTCCTCACGGTGATTTTCTGCAGCTGTATAAAAGGATGATATTTAATGAGTATGCGAAGAATTATGATGATCATACAAAAAATATCGCCTTTATAATGGATAAAAAAGGAGTATGGAATTTGTCCCCGGCTTATGATATGACTTTTTCATACAATAAAAGCAGTATTTGGGTAAATGCACATCAAATGCTGATAAACGGAAAAGCAGATGGAATTACAAAAGAAGATTTCTTCAAGGTTGCCCAAAAAACGGGAATTAAGAAGTCAGAGGCAGAACAGTGTATCTTGCAGGTTAAAACGGCTCTTTCTAAATGGGACAGTTTTGCAGAGAAGGCAGGTCTTTCTCAAAAAAATGAGGAAAGGATTAAGAAGTTTTTCCCTTTGGAATTGTAGCGGCGGGGCTGCCAACCCCAGCGCAACTGCCAGTTGCTAAGATCCGCATAAGTTCCAAGTGCCGTTTGCTGGACAAAGCCGCGGCTGTTTGCTATACTGGTGCCACAATGAACAAAGGGGGTATGGCTTGTGAGTCTGGGAACGAATATCAATCGGCTGCGGATGAAATGCGGGATGTCCCAGGATGCTCTGGCTGAGAAGCTGGGAGTGTCCAGACAGTCTGTGTCCAAGTGGGAGACGGATGGGGCAGTTCCGGAATTGGAGAAGCTGGTGCGGCTGGCGGAGCTTTTCGGAGTATCCCTGGATGAACTGGTGCGGGATATTCGCCCGGAGGAAGGTTCCGGAAGGGCAGACAATGCCGTTGGTTCAGATGGTTTAAACAATTTCAGTGGCTCAGATGGTTTAAACGGTTCCGTTGGTTCAGATGGTTCTGGAGGTTTGAGCGGTTCCGACGGTTTAAGGGCGGCTTCGGCGGCATCGAAAACAGGTCCGAACGGGCCAGCCACTACCTCGGCTTCTGTTCCCGGCAAAGAGGGCGGCATGGCTCCTGTCCCAGCCATCCGGAAGATCGTGGGCGTCGGCCTGATCTGGACGGGAATCCTGTTATTATTTTTGGCACTGGTGTTAGGAGGCATAGGAGTTTTCCTGGTGGGGCTTCTCCCGGCGGTACCTCTCATAGGCTGCGGCGTGATCTGCATGGTCTGCCGGAAGCGGGTGGGATTATGGTGCGGCTGGATGGTATTCGTGCCGATAGACGCTTATCTGCAGCTTTTTACCTCTTTGGGCAGGGGGCAGGCGCTGGCGTCTTTGTCTTTATATCTTCGTAATGGAATTCTGCCCTCGAAGTTGGGAATTTTGCCCTCGCAGCTGATCGTATCTTGGATCCTTGTGGTCGTATTTGTGGGGCTTATCGCGCTGACCCTGTGGTCTTTCCGGAACCTTCAGCTGCAGCGCGATCCCCGGACGATCACGCTGCTGGCCGCCGGATGGGTGCTGCGGCTTGTGGGCTTGCCGGCAGTCGTGGACCTCATGGCACGGCAGCTGCTGGAGAAGATGGCGAGATCCGGCTGGGGGACTTATGGCGGGATATATTCCACAATTTCTTTCGTGATGGGGCGGATCGAAGATGTTTTGCTGGTGCTTTTGTTGGTGTACACGGCGGCGGTGTTGCGTAAGAGAATCGGCAAAAGAGAATAGATAAAAGAGAATGGACAAAAGAGAATAGACAAATTCTTTAGAAAATTGATTAAAAAAAATAGAAAGGCGGCACCATAATGGATGTGCAAAGGCTGCGGATTATCGGAACAGTTTCATCCGACAGGCCCGCAGCCTTTTATCGTCTGCGCCCGACAGCGCAGGTTTCAGGTTTTCCTTCACAGGTTTTGGTTGGAACCGTAATCCTGGTTTACCTCATTCTTGGTATAGCCCAGCCGAATCCTTATTGGACTCAGTCAAATCCTTATTGGACTCAGCCGAATCCTTATTGAACTCAGCTAAATGCTTATTGGACTCAGCCAAATCCTTATTTAACAGTCAAATCTTTATTTAGCCCAGCCACAAAAGCGTCATACTCCGTTTCGCTGCCCCGGTAGTAGAATTCCTGTGAATGGAGCAGCAGGTAGTTGTCCCCGTGGCCGCAGGGGATTCTTGCGATCCACTTGGCGCAGTATCCCAGGGAAGTCAGAACCGTTTCGTCATACTCCCATTTACAGCCGATAGCCAGGGGGAAGAAGCCCTGGGCATGGGCAGGATTCTGGTAAGAGGTGAGCACCAGGGAAGAGGTGAAGGAATGGCCCCAGTCGCAGTCAAAGCGGATGATGCCTGTTCCGGGAGCCAGCCAATATTCCTTTCTGCCCAGGATGGAAGCGCCGGTGCCGGCAAAGTTATTCTCCGGAATGTCCTCAAAGGTGCCGTATTCGAGAGTCAACCGCATACAGTTTTCAAAGGTGCCTGCCGGAACGGTGACGGTGCCGCCGTCGTCCACAGTGAACCGGAAGGGATATGTCTTTTCCTCAGACCAGGGATCCTGTTTTTGACAGTTTTCTTCCCGATAACCTGCAGTCCATCTGTCGTCCCAGATGCAGCCCAGCAAATCCTCCAGATAGAGCAGGGGTTTCGCCCCGAAGATCCGGTCTTCACCGTGATGGGTGCCCCATCTGTAAGGACCGAAGCGGTATAGGAAATCCCTTGTTGAGAGGATGCCTTCTTTTTGGGACAGCACCTCCGCATTGAAGCTGGAAGGGCAAAGCCGGTATTTTTTCCCGTATTCCAGGAAACGTTCCAGATAATCGATGCCGTATAATGCGGTATAGGTATCCTGTTCGCCGGTGTTTTTGCGAAGGGCACACCGAAGGGCTCTGGTCGCCTCTTCTACTTTGTTTTCCTGACAGAGCCTGTCACAGCGGTCGATGTAGTATTGGCTGTCCGTTTCCTGTTCTTCCTGGAAGTCTTTTCTGATCGTGACGGTGGCTGACACGGAGAGATTGGAAAAGACGCCGTCCGTCCAGGTCACGAACCATTCATAAAATGCCGCGGCATATGCCGGCAGCCCGGGGTTCTCATAGCGCCACAGATTTCCGGCCGATAAGGGAAAGTAGCCCTCGCCGCCCCTGATCTCATATTCTGTCAGACGGTAGGTTTCACTGGAGGTCTGATCGGCAAAAACGGCCTGGAGGAGTCCGATTCCTTTCCCATACCAAAGTTCTGCCTGAAAACCGTTGTCCTTCGGAACCCGCAGGGAAATATGCATACAGGTCTGAAAATTCCCGGCAGGAACGGTTAAGGCTTCCTCATAGGATACCAGCCGGAAGGTGCCGCCCTCCTGGTCGGAGCAGATCTCCCCGAGCTGCATGGAAGTGTCGAAGAACATTTTCCGGACACGGCTGGCGTAATAGGTGAGAGCGTGCCAACGGTGCCGGTTCCAGGCAATGCTGTCTGAGGAAAATCCAGGCTCTGACAGGAACAGGAGCTTCTTCCCGGATTCGCCGTATTGTTCCCCCATCACCTGGAGTCCCACATAGGGATCCCGGGCATTTTCCCGCATGAACTGCAGGGTGCGCAGCCCGCATACGGCAGCAGCCTGATAGACATTGTCCGGCGGGATGAGACGAATGGCTTCTTCCAGGGTGCTTTCAATTTCCTCCAGAGGACAGTGAAGTCCCAGCATGGCGCGGGTACGCCAGAACAGCAGCAAGCCTCTTCCCTCCTGATAACCAAGTCTCTCCATTTCCGGCAGCATTTCCTGATCTATTTTCCGGATCGCTTCCGGATAATGTTCGTACCTAAGTTCTTCTGCGATAAGCGTGTCAATCATATTGCTGGTGAGGACAAAGCCATTGCCGGCTTCCTTCGCCAGGGCGAGACCTTTCTCGACGAAGCCGTCCTCTTTCTTATCCGGGAAAATAATCCCGAAAGTATAGAGGTCTGCCAGGGCTGATTTTCCTTGTTTCCCGCTGGAGGAGGTCTGGATATATTCTCTGGCGTCATCGTACATTTCCCGCAGTCTGTCGTCAATGGACGGACCGTTTTCGGTGTAATAAAGCTGCATTTCTTTGATGCGCTTTTTGACTTCCGCTGTGAACCCTGCCGGGATCTCGTTGCCGGCATTTTCCCTTTCGCGGCGGAATGTTTCTATCTTATTTTCTTCCATATAATATGTCCTTTCTAAGTTGCTTTCTCCCAGTTGATTGAAAACGTTTCCATTGCTTTCTTCCATAGAACTCAATTTTTCCCTGAGGGTTTGTCTTGCATCGTGGAGCCTGCGGGTGACAGTGCCTACGGGAACGTGTAAGGAGACAGCGATCCGGGCTACGCTCATATTCCGGAAATAGAACATTTCCGCTGTCTGCCGCTGTTTGTCCGGCAGGGAAGATACCGCCCTGCGGATTTCATCGCCTCGCTCATACCGCAGGAAACGCAGTTCCGGGTCATCGTCCGGACCGGAGCAGGCAAAGATCTGTTCAATATCGTCAAAGCTTCGTCTGCGGGTTACGTACCGCAGTGCCTTGCGTCTGGCGATGCCTGCCAGCCACGGCCGCAGCCTGTCCTTTTCCCGGAGGGTTGCCAAGTTCAGGAAAGCGTAAAGAAAGGTATCCTGGGCGATATCCTCTGCTGCAAAGCCATCGGAGATGATGCCGCGGACCACGGCGAACACCAGCCGCTGACAGCGCAGGACGATTTCGCAAAAGGCGTCGCTGTCGCCCTTTAAGGACTGCTCTATGAGCTGCAGGTCATTTTCGCTTTTGTAAGGATCCACGGGATATCACCTCCTTCTCTCGGGGTTTCGGATTGCCAGGCTGATTTCATGTTACCTGAACGGTTTCGGATTGCCATGTTGATTTCAGGCTATCTGGTCAGTCTCAGGTCGATTGACTGATTTCAAAGCATCTGGTTGTTTTCATTTCCAGGGCATTTTGTTGTTTTCGGGTTGCTTGACGGCGCCGTCATTATAAAGTGCCATTTGAAGCGTGAAATGTTCGGTGAAAAATTGGGTGAAAAAATATTTCGGACGTTTTGGGAAACATTTTCGAATACCTTTTGCTTTTCATGATACGGATAATAGGCAGAAAATGCAAGAGAAGTCTTTGGAGGGCAGCAGGTATGCTTTTGTGCCGATTTCAGCAATTTTCAAAATGTATTTTGCAGAGGAATTCTATTTAGGTCAGTTTACAAGGAACTACACGCAGACCGTGAAACGGGCTGCTGACAACAAACGGCGGTATGCTCCCGGAG
>CANQBS010000068.1 GCA_947589075.1 uncultured Acetatifactor sp. | reverse complement strand
TCTCCCCAAAGGCCTCGGACAGGCACAATTCCCGTTCTTCCGCCTCTTCCCTGCTCCCGTTGTACAGCACCACACACTGCGGCGCAGGCAGCTCCAGCAGCTTCGTGCCATACAGCTTCTCCATCCCGGCTTCTTCTGCCAGCGTCTGATATTCCTCCCCGAGATAGATGAAAAACCTCAGCGGCATATTCGGGCACACCGTGCTCTGCTGTTCATAGAGATTCAAATAACCAGCCAGGGTAAAAGCGAGGTCATTCTTCATGGACATATAGATAATGTCCTCTACTGTCACGACTTTCAGCTCCCCGACCTCCCGATAGTCTGTCCCATTTAACGCATTGTAGAGCTCCAGAAGCGCTTCCCGGTCATTCCCAAAAATAAACCGGAACAGCCTGTCCTTCACATTCCTGTGAACCTTCCCGCGGACCATCCTGCGGAATATCCTTGTCCAGGGAAATGATAAATTTCCCATCCTTTTGTCCTGACTTACAAAACTAAGCCTTTTTCGTCCTTTTCCCATAAGTCCTCCCTTTCCTTAGAGACCCGGGGCAGGACAGACGGATACCGTTAGCTGCTATACAAATGGCTGCCGCATGACCACCACTGACAGAATCCCGACGACACATAACTGCCGCACAGCCGGCAAATTTGCTGTATCGCAGCACCAGTTCTGCGGATAAAAAACTTTCCACATACACAGCTGCCAACTTCGGTATAGGGAAACCGACATTCTGCATCCCGCGTGATAACTGTCCGATCCATCCGCATCTGCCCCATTATCAAGTTACTTTCTTCTGAGTATCCATGGCAGAAAGCGCCGGAAATGCAGTCACCCGCATTGCAGAATCCCAGAAAAGCTTAAAAACATCTTTTGCAGAATACAGCTGACAGAGCCTGTTCATCGATTGGCTTGCCCATATTGCTGTAAATGTATAATAGCACTGTCTATTTTTCTTGTCAACAGTTTTACGCATCCTTTTGACACGATTTTTGATTCCGTTTACTCTGGCTTGTCCCCATATTCTTTTACGGCTGTCTGTACTATGGCTTCGTACCAGACCTCAAATTCGCAGTCTTTTCCCCTGCCATCCTTTCTGCCGGGCAACATTGTTCTTATGTATCATCTCCTGTATCCGAGCCACAGTGTTTTTTTTATTTATTTCCCCACGCCAAAACGAACAAAACACTTTTTCTTTTCACGGTCGTAATCCAACGCCGTGGGAATGATCTGCGCCCCTGTTTCTTTAACAACATCAATAATGCCCCACTTCATGGGCATCATTAGTTGATTCTCCGTCAGGTTCCATGTTCCCTCCGGGAACACAATAATGGAGCGGCCTTTGTTCAGGTAAGCCGTCATCGCCTGCTTGACTGCCGCCATATCTTTTTTGTCCTTGCGGTCAACGAAAATCGCGCCATTGAGGATAAAATACAGCCAATCAGAAAATCCCAAACGCTGTCTGCCCGACAGAATATAAGATTGCTTCGGCGTAATGCGCCCCATGATAGGCGTATCCGCAAAGCAGAAATGATTCACAGCATAGACCGCCTTGTTGTCAGTTATGGGTTTGTTGCGGGATAGTTTTTCTTTGGTTGTGGTTTGTTTCATGGCTACTTTTTTCCCTGATTTTTTTCTCAGCTTCGCTCCAGTCCATTTTTTTCATGTCTGTTTCTCGCCTCTTTTGTTCCAGTTTTCGTGCATATATTGTTTAAAATCATATTTATGATCTTCCGCCCGCTTTACCAAAATAGGTCCCATAATAGCGGCGTTTTCTTTTGTGATGATAATATCATCCATACTTTCTTCAACAGCGTTCTTTTCCCGATCCTTTTTATCTAAATATTGAGTCAACTCTTCCTCCCAAACGTCCTTTGTCCAGGAAGTCTTTTGATATTCTTGGCATCTTTGCCGCATAAAGTCCAGCCGTGGTGTTTGACTCAATTCTTCTCGACGCAATGGTGTACTATGTTTTTCAATATTCTCAAATACCAAAGAACCCAATGCGTTCCTTAAAAAAGATAAGGCTTCTTCTTTGGAATCATAGCTTGCCAAATCGATAGGGCCTCCTACATTCACATAAATGTATTTGGAGCCAAATTCATAGAAAGGCGCGACAGGGACAACTTTTCTGCCAGTCCGTTTGGCTAATAAATAGGGACTGGAAAACAATTTCATACATAATAGATTCTCCGTATTATTGAATCCACCTTCAGCAAATATTAAAACGCTCGATCCACTACTGAGCACTCTCTCCATTTTGTCAATTGCCGTATGTCTGCTGGTTTCCTCTTTGCGGTTAACATAAATAAATCCATTTGCCCAAGCGGCATAAATAATGGGATTATGCTCTAACGTGTCTGTTGTTCCAAATAAAAGATAAGCATTTCTATCAATCGTAGATAAGGCGGCCACAGAATCATTCACAAATCCGTGAACAGATACAAAGATATACGGTTCTTTCTTTTCTAATCGTGGGTAACGGTCCACTACTACTTTTTCTTTTGTCGAATGTCTTAGAACAGCTCGAAATAAAAAATTGACTCCTCTTCTTAGCTTTATGCCTGTATCAGAAGTAAAATTTTCAATTGTTGCTGTCTTAAAGCGTGACATCCCGATTGTATTCATAATAACATCTTCCCTTATCCCGTTAAATCGCCTGCTGTGAGGCCGGGGATCGTGTGTATCGGTCAGTCTGGCAGACCTTTTCCCGGTATGTGCAGGGCTTGTAACGTGAGGGAACAGCACGCCTGCCGCTCCCTCGATCATCGCCCCCGGAGCAAGTATACTGAAAACGCAAACAGACCAATTTTACAAATATTGTATCCGCTGAGTCAAACCTCGTCGGGAGCCTTTATCGTTATTTTTCCAACATTAAGGTTCGTCTCTTCGATCTCAACCCGATAGTCCGCGTCCGATATGCCTTCGCCTGCCAAAGCATTGATGTCAACCTTGCTGTTCTTTGTCGGCGGCAGATTTTCACGGATCCGAAATCTGCTTGGGATCTGACGGGATGATATTTCAGGGTTTTTAACGATATGGTTGAAAATGATATCCTCAATAAGATTTTTGGCATCTCCGGCTGTACTGGAATGAGGATCGGCCAGAAGCAAATGGGCCATCGGCATAAGACCCTTTTTGTCGTTGTCGAAATAAGGAACGATCATGCACTCACGAAACATCGTGGTGATAATGCCCCATTAGCTACCGTTTTAGATTCTGGTGTTTTTTCGAGTCATCCGTTGTCTAAAAATGTTATTGTTGCAGAAGAAGAATTCGATACTACAGAAAATACCACTGCGAATTTGAATGGGCATGGTACCGATGTTGCCGATATTGTAGTTTATGGAGGTTTCTCTTCTTCCATCGAAAACAGAATTTTTATACTTTATTGGATTTTGCAATTGCTTTATTTTGTTTTCCTGATAAAGTTCTTTTCCCGATCATAATCTTCTTGAGTTACTCCTCGCCTTTTTACCTCGCGTTCCCATTCGTCCATTTCTATATCTCTCCTATTCTCTATAGGGAACAATTCCCAAATTTCCCATTTTAATGTAGCCATTTCCGCTTCCAGTTCTTCATATTTTGTCAGCTTGTCATCATCCGGTTTACAATAGATTGCATGACCAAATTTTGCATAACAGTCATTTCCACGATATTCTAAAATCAAGGGAAGAATTGGGCAGCCGGATTGTTTTGCCAGATCAATGATTCCCCAATACATAGGCAACATAGGTTTCGAAGGTGTAAGGTTCCATGTGGCTTCTGGATATAGACACATAGACAAACCCTGTTTCAAGAGTAACAGCATCTTCTTTGAGGATTTTTGACGATCCGTTATTGAAGCGCGATCTACATATACTACTCCATTTAGGAAAAAAACTATTTTTTCTACAATTCCCAATTTCTGCTTCCCTACCAATACACAAGCATGTGTAACCATCGCTTCGTTGCTCATTATAAAATCATCTCTGCAAGAATGATTGACTGCCCAGATAACATTTTTACCTGGTAATGGACGATCATTCAATATATGTAACTCTTTCCCTTGTTGTAGTCGTAGATTTTTCAATATACGTAGAATTATAGGATGAAAAACACGATATAATATTTTTCGCATAATTGCTTTCTCCATGATATTTTTTGTTGTTATTCCTTTATTGGAAGATCATTGATTGGGTGGAACCGATAAAAATCATCATTGAACCCATAAATACCTGCTCGTTCTTTATCCAAATCAATTTTCCCCATTTTTAAATTATGAATATTTCCTTTTAAATAGTTAACATATTCCTGATGCGAGATATTGTTTCTTTGATACAACCCTTTTTCTTCTATTAATTCCCAGCGAATTGTAGAAATGCGTTCCTCATATTCCACCAACTTATCTTTTAAATTATCCTGCCGTTCAACCACAACTGCCTTGCCGAATCGAATATGTACCTTTGTTATTCTTTCTCGCTCTTCTGATGTATCATAAGTAAATTCCGATACAACGGGCACCACCGGTACTCCTGCTTTTTTGGCAATATCCAAAAATCCATATCTCAATGGTAAGTGAAGCTTATTAGGTGAAAGATTCCAGGTACCTTCTGGGTAATACATGATGGAATGTCCCTTCAATAAAATCTCTATCATATCCAATTTCGCATTTCGTCTATTCTCTTTTTTTTCTTCTGCCTTGCTTACTAGGATTAATCCTGTATTCAATTGAACAAAAATAAGAAATCTTCTTACATCTGCGCCGTGAAGAATCAGACAATGTCTTGGCATCTTAGGGATCCATACAAAATTGTCTAAAATTCCCTGATGGGTATGTGCAAATAAAACGGCTCCTGTTGGAATGTTTTCATAACCATCTGCAACTACTACCACATCGCTTCGGCAAAGAATCCTTGTCACTTTAATGGCAATTTTATCGGTAATCCCTTTTAGCTTTGGCGCTATGGTAAGGGCACCCTTGGTAGTATTAGTCAGCTTCCGATTCACAATATATTTCTTGAGATTATCGTAATAAACATTTAATTCTGCCGGAGAAAGCTGGCTTTCTTCACTGAGAGATAAAAAACGAAATTTACTCTTTTTTCTTTCTTTCTCGTTCATTCTTGTCTCCATTCCAAAGTGTTTACAAATAACGCTTCGATGTCATCATCCAAGCACTATTTATATCGCTTCGATTTCAATAAAAAGATTATTCGACGCGCCGCAAAATAGTCGTATTGCGACTACATATGATTATAGTCGAGTTGCGACTAATTTTCAATAGTCTTATGAAGACTTTTTTATAATTAAGAAAAATTGTTGAAACTCTGCAATAACAGGAAGATGTGAAAGAGAGGGAAAAAATGATTTTCGAAAACATTAGAAATTTGCGGGAAGATAATGACAAAAAACAACAGGAACTAGCTGATTACCTTAATGTAAAACAAACTACATATTCAAAATATGAATTAGGAAAGATAAATATACCTATAGAAATCTTTATAAAATTAGCAGACTATTATAATGTTTCAATAGATTATATCGTTGGCCGAACATCTCAGAAGCAAAACGGTCCGTCAAACTCATGCTCTCAAATTGCGAAAAAAAACACTAAACTTTTTCCCAAATAAAAAAACATTTTGTCTGAGTTTACGTTTTTATACTAAGCTCTTTATTTTTTGCGTTTCAATTTCACGGAAAGTCTTGTAAAACAATGGAATAAATATATAATGGGAACTTGATCGCACAAAAGAGAACGGTCGGTATTTCAGTGCGCACAAAAAGGACAGGATCCGAAAAAGTTACCTGATCAGCCTCGCCTATTCCTTCGGCATCGGTGCTGTTCTGGATCAGTCCTTGGTGACTTTTGGTTGTCAGTTTCTGGCAATTTTTACCACGAAGGAAGCAGTGGCGTAGGCAAGGATGTACCGTCTGAGGATCATGGAATGATTGGTATATCCCGCCTTATGCTCATAAAGTAACGCTCCCCATTATTCCAACACCTTTGTCTGCGCATGAAACAATTTGGCATACCCGCCGTTTAATTCCATGAGCTGCGCGTGGCTGCCGTTCTCGGCAATCCGGCCGTTTTCCATGTATATTATGCGGTCGCACAACACTGCCGAGGTCAGCCGATGCGACACAAAAATTACGGTTTTGTCAGCCAGCCGGTGCAGGATCATATCATAAAATTGCTTTTCAAAGACCACGTCCATGGCGGCGGTGGGTTCGTCCATGATCAAAACGTCGTGATCCTCATAAATGACCCGCGACAATGCAAGCCTCTGCAGCTGTCCTCCCGAAAATAACAGACCGTCGTCATAAAGCTCCCTGGTCAAGCCCTTTTTCAGGCAAGGCAGCAGATCTTCCAGCCCGACGTCGGCCGCCGCAGCCCCTGCCCTCGCTTCATCGG
This sequence comes from uncultured Acetatifactor sp., assembly GCA_947589075.1. Lineage (GTDB taxonomy): Bacteria > Bacillota > Clostridia > Lachnospirales > Lachnospiraceae > Acetatifactor. The sequence continues at coordinate 9,445 of CANQBS010000068.1, read as the reverse complement.
CCTGCCGGTCCATGGCAATATTCTTTTCCATGGTCGCAGCATAGATGCAAAAATCCTGAAATAGGGTCGAAAAAGTCTGGCGGTATTCGCCCACGGGAATTTCCCGTATGGGAATTTCATTTAGATAGATGCCGCCGCGGCAGTCATAAAAGCGCAAAAGCAGCTTGATCAAGGTGGTTTTGCCCGAACCGTTTTGACCCACGATGGCAATTTTTTCGCCCCTTCGCACTGTCAGATCAATGTCTTTCAGCCCAAAGTCGCCTGACGGGTACTGAAAATTCACCTTTTTCAGCTCTAATTTTTGGAAATCCCGGCGTTTGGCTTTCTTTTCTCCGCCGACCCGCGATTCTATCTTATTTTGCCTGAATTCTACCCGGCGGTAGCGCTCTATCAGCCGGCCGTTTTGATAAAACACCCCGATTTCCCGGGTGACGTCCTCTAACTTGAGCTGCAGCTGATTACAGCCGTTGACGATACCCACAAACTGCGATACCATCAGATTTTTGCGTATCAATATCCGAACCACCAAATAAAGCGGAACCAGGAAATCGATGCAGAACGAGGAACTTAAAATGGTTTCCAGCGCTGACAGGCGGCTGACCTTTTGACCCTTTTTGCGAATGAGGGCATCTCTTTCTTCGTTGGTCTTTTGATACAGCCGCAGCATTCCGCCCCGTATGCCGGTCAGCCGAAGGTCTTTGGCGTATTCGGGCAAATATAGAATGCGATGCAGCATGGCGCTTTTTTTGCCCACCTTTTGCAGGTCGTTGTCATAATCAACCCGCAGCCCGGCAATGTGCCGGTTCATAAAAAAGCTGATACAGAAGGCCAGAACGGCGACGATGGGAACGATCCCGTCCAGCGCCAGGGAATACCCGATGATCGAGCCGACGGTGACGACGGCCTCCAATAAATTGAGCAGATTGTCGATGACCGCCAACACCCGGCCGCTGCTCTCGTTGTTGGCCAATATGACAGAAGTATAGTATTCCTCGGTATCATACACCTCCAAATCGGTCAGGCAGGCCTTTTGAAAAATGGTGTGCTGCAGAGACTGCTCAATTTTTTCGATACAAATCGGCTTGTACACATTGTCAAACGCCGCCTGCAGCCCATAGGTGGCGGACACCGCCACAAAGCTGACGGTTACAAAGCCCAGCACATAAGCAAGGGTTCTGTTTGTTTCGACACACGAAATCACGGTACTCAAAAAATAGACGCTCATAAAGGAAGTGCGCAGACCCATCATGATACGCAGGCCCACCGACAACAGGATGTACAGCGGAGCAATCCGAAAAGCCTTATGCAAAAAATAGAAATTATTGCGCAAACAAGACCCGCTCTCTTTCATAACGCCCTCTCCTTATACATATTCTCCTGGAGGGTGTACAGGTAATGATAATACCCCTTCGCCTCCATGAGCTGCTGGTGGCTGCCCTCTTCCACGATGGCGCCGTCCTTTAACACCAAAATGCGGTCAACAAACCGGGTGGTCGACAGCCTGTGGGAAATAAACAGCAGGGTTTTATCGGCGGCCGCCTGAAAAATCAGCCGGTAGATCTCCTGCTCGGCCAGCGGATCCAAAGCGCTGGTCGGTTCGTCTAAAATAATAAAAGGGAAGTCGTTTGCGATCACCCGGGTTAAAGCCAGCTTCTGCCGCTGCCCGCCGGACAGCTCCAGCCCATCGTCGGAAAATTCCTTCGTAAACAGGCAATCTAAATCGGGTATCTTCTCCTTCAGTCCCACCTTTTCGATGGCCGACCACAGAGCCGCATCCTCCAGTGGTCCGTTGATGCAGATGTTTTCCCTCACGGACAGCGGATATAGATGAAAATCCTGCAGGAGCACGCCGAAAAAGTTTTTTAACTGCCCCGGGGCAAAGTCGTTCAAATCCCGGCCGTTTAACCGCACCGTCCCCTCGGTGGCCGACAGCAAATTCATGAGCAAATAGACCAGAGTGGTTTTGCCGGCGCCGTTTTCACCCACGACGGCCACCTTTTCCCCCTGACGTATGGTTAAATTTATGTCGTGCAGGGCATACTTTCCCTCCGGCGCGCCGGGATAGGCGTAGGCCGCATCCTTACACTCAAGCAAAAAGGGCAACGGCAGTGCCGGCGAAGCTTGATCTTCCTGCTGCCCGGAGCTTATTTTATCATTGCCGTCGAGGGAATATTCCTTCATATAATCCACATATTCCCCTATGTAAAACGAGGCCGATTTTATGTCTGTCAGCATATCAAAAAACCATTCCAAATCCCAACTGAAATAGGTTATGGATTGGGCTATGCCGATAAAATCGCCAATCATAAACGACGCTCCGGTCACCATCCGGACAGCCACATACGCCACCGGCAGCATGATGATAAAAACATCGCCGATGCACAGCTCTATAAAGCGCAAAAAGGCAATGGGCTTACCGAGCTTTTTATATTGATGCACCTTTTCGCTGGCGCCCTCATCGTAAATATCTTCCACCGCCTTGGAGATAGAGGTCATTTTCAGCTCCTTTGCATACTGCGGCAGGTAAAATACACGGCGGGCGTAGTCTTTTTTGCGTTCGGAAAGGGTGATTTTTTGGTTGAGCCGAAACTGATATTTCTCGCTTTTTTCGCTGATAAAATAAGAGTATATCAACGGGAAAATTGACAGCAGTATGGCGAACAGATCGACCTGCACCACATAGACTGCCACCATGAGCAGGGCCAAAACCAGCCCGCACATGGTGCCCAGCGAACTCAGCACCTTTTGCATATTGGGAACAGTGTTGTCGAGCACCCTTTTGTATTGATCCAAAAATTCCGGCCGATTATAGCGGTCATAGGGCACATGGGAAGCGCAAACCACGGTTTTTTCATAAACGGATTGACTGAGCTTGATGTCAAACCGCGGCAGATACACTTCTTTGAAATAATTGTTGACAAGGTAAAAAACGACGTTGACCGCCAGCATAAAAAGCAAAAGCAGGAAAATCGAAGTGAACTCGCGCCCGGTTTCGATGTACACCAAAATCGTGCGCAAAAAATAGACGCCGTAAAACACGTTAAAGAACTGCTTGATAAGATTGTAAAAAATCTCATAGAATACCCGCAGATTATCTATTTTCCATACGGTTTTTAAGGATAAAACCACAGCGTGAATGAATGTAATTCCTTTTTCCTTCATCATATACCTTCAATCAATATGAATGTTCGTGTTGATTCCGTACCAATTACAAAATACAAAACACCTATACCGCCGACAAGCCTATTGTACCCTAAAAGACCTTTACAGGCAAGGTTGTAAAGCAAAAACTATGGACTGCCAGCTTTGTCTGATTCTTCGATTCCGGTTACTCCAGCCCGTCCTAAGCGAAGCTGGTGCTTTGCTCCATCAGGCTGATGATTGGTTTGTGAAAAAACGCGAGGCGCTGAAAGCAGCGACTTCCCTTACCGACCTCGATGCAATGATTACTCAAGTCCTCAATTACAAGGACAACATCTGCCGCCGCATGGAGCCGATGGTTACGTCAGTTGACCCCGATCCGAAGACCAGGGAAAAGGAGGTTCCGAAGCCCAAGCGGATTAAGACGGTGCGCCAATATGGTCTCTGCTCCGTAAAACGGTTGCAGACACAGGAGGACATCGACAAGTACATTGAGAGCATCAGTTTCACCCATACTTCGTGCTGTTCTTTAATAAAATATATGCCACAAATCTTGAATTTTTTTTGATTTGTGGCATAATAATATTATTAAAACCTTAGGAGGCACATGATATGTTAATAAAACGGGAAAGATATCTTGCTAAAATCAGACCCTTTTATGATATTGATTTAATAAAAGTCCTTACTGGTGTCAGACGCTGCGGAAAATCCGTCTTGCTTGGGCAGATAGAGGAAGAACTTCGAAATGACGGTTATGATGATGATCATATTATTAAAGTAAATTTTGAAGATCTGCAGTTTGAAAAAATCCGAAACGCAGAAAAACTGAATCAATATGTTCTCAGTTGCGTGAAAGATGACAGAAGATATTTAATTTTTCTGGACGAGATACAGCATGTCAGAAATTTTGAAAAGGTGCTTTCATCCCTTAGAGCCACGATTAACTGCTCCATTTTTATTACAGGCAGCAATTCCAAATTGCTTTCAGGGAAGATGGCGACCTTATTGGTTGGCAGATGTATCGAATTCAGGATAATGCCTTTTTCTTTTTCAGAGAGCTATCAGTATTGCCAAACCATGGAAAAAGAGATAACACCGGATGAACTCTTTATGGATTACATTAATTGGGGCGGTCTTCCACTCCGTTTTTCTTTTGACCGTGAAAATGACATTAAAAAGTATATTGAACAAACATACCATGGAATATTGGATAAAGATATCATACCGGACGGATCAAAGACCAACAGGCAAAAATTTGAAAAAATTGCAGGATATATTATGGCCAATGCGGGTAAGGAATTTTCCGCCAAGAATATTGAGGCATATTTCGAATGTCAAAACGAAGAACAATTTGATAAAAAGATGGTCTATCGTTATCTTGACAAAATGGAAAAAGCATGCTTGATTGACCGGGTAAGACGCTTCAATATAGTTGGGAAACAAGCTATGGCATATGTTGAAAAACAGTACGCCGTGGATACCGGTTTCAGGATGATAAATACAAACTTTATAAACATAGAAGACACTTTTTTTCTCGAAAACATTATTTACAACGAATTGGTATCGCGGGATTATGAAGTTTTTGTGGGTAAGACATACAAGGGAGAAATCGATTTTGTTGTAATCAGCGGGAAAAAGAAATGTTTCATTCAAGTTGCCTATTATTTGATTGGTAACCAGACGATAGAGCGAGAGTTTGGCGCATTTAAGCCAATAACAGATGCTTCACCCAAATATGTGCTGTCAATGGATCGGCTGGATTTTTCCAGAAATGGAATTTCCCATATCAATATTGTGGATTTTTTATTGGGTAAAAAAGATATCATATTAACATAATGCCGCAATCGGCGCATTTTCTTCGACAAACAGTGCTTTGGGGCACCTTGGTCACTTTGAGTGCAATTCTTCGCCTATTACAGAACCATTACTTCCCCATATCTGCTGTACGTCTTTTCCCGATTCATTACCTCCCTGGCCGGAAATATAAGGGCAATGGCAGTTCCTTTGCCTTCTGCACTGTCCAGCTCGATCTTCGCATGATGAAGCCTTGCGGCGTGTTTGACGATGGACAGTCCCAGCCCCGTGCCCCCCAATTCCTTGGAACGGCTCTTATCTACCCGATAGAACCTTTCAAAAATACGATCCTGATGTTCTCTCGGAATGCCGATGCCAGTATCGGCCACAGAAAGGATCACGCTGTCTTTTTCCGGTTTTACGGTAACGTCCACTCTTCCATTCACGCGATTGTACTTAATGGCGTTATCACAGAGATTCACAACGATACTTTGCAGCAGCTGCGGGACTCCATGGACCAGTGCAGTCTCTCCGGCAAGGCGCAGGCTGACCCGGGCACTTTCCGCCTCGGCCTGCAACGCCTTTACGGTTTCATCCGCCAGGGCAAAAAGATCAACGTCCTCCCATTTCTGATCGACTACCCCCTCGTCCAAATGAGAAAGGCGGATAATATCCTCTACCAGCCGGATCATCCGCTGGGCTTCTCCCTGAATCCGGCTATAGAATCCCATACGGTCTTCTTCCTTCACGATGCCATTGGACAAAAGTTCTGCGGAACCGACTATGATCTGCAGCGGAGTTTTCAATTCATGAGAAACATTTGCCGTGAATTCCCGGCGCATTTGCTCCGCCCGCTCTTTCTCCGTCACGTCGAGCACAAGAAGGACTGCGCCGGTTACCTTTTCCTCCTCCGATACAGGACTTATATCCAACTGATATTTTCTGCCTTTTAGGGCAATGGTTTTTTCCGCCCTGAGACCCTTTTCCATTTCTGAAAGAAGCTCGGACATTTCCACACAACGATTCACAGATAACATATGCTGTCCGATGCAGGCATGAGTGGTGTCAAAAAGCTTTGCCGCCGCAGGGTTAATGCTCAGGATCGTCCCCTTTGTATTCAGAACAAGGATTCCTTCCGTCATATTTTCCGTGACGGCTTCAAATTCCTCCTGCTTTTTTCTCAGCGCTTCCGTCTGAATCTTAATCTGCTGCTGTTGGGCGTGAATCCGGCGAAAAAGCGGGGAAAGCTCATCATAGCCTTCGTTATTCAGGGGATCCTCCAGATCCAGGCGATTCAAAGGCTCCGTAATATGTTTGGAAAGTCTGTAGGCCAAATAGAAAGAAAGCGCCACCGCGATCACTATGATAATGAGGAGGGGCTGCGACATCCCAAGAAGCAGGGTCAACAGCGTATTTTGGGCGATAGAAAGCCGTATGACTGTTCCATCCTTTAAACCCACTGCGCTGTAAAGGGTTCGTTCCATCAAGGTAACGGAATAACGCGAACTCTCCCCATACCCGGTCTCCCGGGCCTCCTTAATTTCCTCACGTTCCAGGTGGTTCTCCATTTCCTCGGCGGAGGCCTCACTGTCAAAAAGCACCTCTCCATCCGCACCGATCCAGGTAATGCGGCAGTCCTTTGTATCCAGCCCCTCCAAATATGCTGCCCCCGCATTTTCAACGCCCCGGGCGGCAAGCTGTGTCTGGGTCTTCAGCCCCTTTTGCTGGACATTTCCAAAATAATCATAAAGCACGCAGAGAAAGAGGGCCACAGATGCGAGGAAAACCGCAATGGCCACAAAGCAAATGGATCTGAAAATTCGTTTTGTCATTTCCCAGCCTCCAAACGGCAATCTGCCGCCAAGTGAGAATCCGTTTCCGAGCGGCAGCCTGCCTCCAGACGATAGCCTACGCCCCGAACAGTTTTGATCAAATCGCCGCACTTGCCCAGCTTTGTGCGCAAAGTCCCCACATGGACATCCACAGTGCGGGTCTCGGCCGCGAACTCATCTCCCCAGACACTGAGACGAAGCTGGTCCCTTGTAAAGACTTTTCCGGGATTCTCCATGAATTTGCGCAGCAGCTCGTATTCCTTAAAGGTGAGCTCTATGCGTTTTCCCTCCGATAATACGATGTGCTGTACCGTATCCATTCGGATTCCGCCAAGGGAGAGCACTCCGGAGCTTCCCACAGGCCGCGTGCGCCTTAAAAGCGCCTTTACCCGGGACACCAGCTCCATCATACCAAAAGGTTTGGCCAGATAATCGTCTGCCCCAAGGTCAAGGCCGATGACTTTATCATATTCTGTCCCTTTTGCCGTGGCCATAATGACCGGCACCTGGCTGCCTTCCCTCCGCAGCCGCTTCAGAATACTGATCCCGTCCTCCCCGGGAAGCATGATATCCAAAAGAACCAATTCGGGAGTTTGGCCGAGGAAGGCCTTATAGAAGGTCTCGCCGTCCGGAAAGCCTTTTGCTTCAAAGCCCGCGGCGTTTAAAGTATAGATCATTAAATCGCGGATTCCATCATCATCCTCAACACAAAAAATCATTTTGCTTCTCCTTCGCTTTATGACAAAGCCGCCATGATTCTAAAATACTTCCGCCTTATCGTAACATATGTTCCTGCTTTTTTCAATCTGCCGGCGGCTGCACGCCTTTTTCCCAGCTCTTATGCTGGCGGCTGCACGCCCTTTTCCCCGGTGATGGAAAACAGCACCCAGCCGGCAATGTTCGTGGCGTGATCCCCGATCCTTTCAAAGTATTTCGCCACCATCAAAAGATCAAGGGCGTATTCCCCTTCCGTGGGATTTTGTGCGATCAGGGAAATCAGACTGTTTTTAATCTCGATAAAATAATCGTCTACCATGTCGTCAGAAGCAATGACCCCCTCGGCAATGGCGACATCCTGTTTCACATAGGCATCCACACTGTCCGTCACCATTTTGATCGTGGCCCTTGCCATTTCCCGGATCTGGATATGTTCCGGCAAGGTTCTGTCATTCAAAAAGGGCAGAATTTCTGCCACATCCTGAGCCTGATCCCCGATCCGCTCCATGTCCGTCACCATCTTCAGGGCGGCGGATATTTGCCGCAGATCCCGGGCCACCGGCTGTTGCTGCAGCAAAAGCCGCAGGCACATGGACTCGATCTGCCGCTCCTTCTCATCGATCTCTGCATCCAGCGGCGCGATCCTGGCCGCCAGCCCATCGTCCTTTTGAATCAGGGCGGAAGCCGCAAGGGAAATCACTTCTTCGCACAGCGCCCCCATCCTGATCAACTCCTGACCCAGCGTATGAAGCTGCTCGTCAAATCGTGTCCTCATTATCCAAACCTCCCTGTAATATAATCCTCTGTGCGCTTGTCCTCAGGACCCGAGAATATTTTCTCCGTATCCCCATATTCGATCAGCTCTCCTAACAGGAAAAACGCCGTCCGATCCGAAATCCGCACCGCCTGCTGCATATTATGAGTGACGATGACGATGGTATAATCCTTTTTCAGCTCCAGAGCCAAATCCTCAATTTTAGAGGTGGAAATCGGGTCCAGAGCCGAAGTGGACTCATCCATCAGGAGGACATCCGGCTTTACCGCCAGAGCCCGGGCAATGCAAAGCCTTTGCTGTTGGCCGCCGGAAAGTCCCAGGGCATTCTTTTTCAGCCTGTCCTTTACCTCGTCCCAAATGGCCGCATCCCGCAGGGATTGTTCCACGATGTCGTCCAGCCTCGCTTTGGCGCGGATTCCATGGGTGCGGGGGCCGTAAGCCACGTTGTCATAGATGGACATGGGAAAAGGGTTGGGCTTCTGGAATACCATGCCGATATTCCTGCGAAGATCCGTCACGTCCCGGCCGGGAGCATAAATCTCTTCGCCCTGGTAAGTTAGGGAGCCCGTCACCCTCACCCCTTCGATCAGATCGTTCATCCGATTGATCGTCCGCAGGAAAGTAGATTTTCCACAACCGGAAGGTCCGATCAGGGCCGTAATCCTATGTTCGTAAATATCCAGGCAGATATCCTTCAAAGCATGAGTTTCTCCGTAATAAAAGTTAAGATTTTTCGCGGAAATAATTGGTTCCGTCATAAATCAGTTCCTCCTTAAGCTCCCTGCCGAAGTCAAAATTTCACATAAAAAGGATGAGGCTGTTACAAATCAGCTTCTCCCAAGCTTCCCGCCCAGAAAACTTGCGGAAAAATTGATGATCACCGTGAGAATTAACAGGATGGTGGCAATGGAAAAAGCCACTGCAAAATCCGCGTTTTCTTTGGCATAATGGTAAAGGGCGACAGTAAGGGTGGCGCCGGAAGCGCCCGCCAATCGGTCAAGGGAAAAGCTTTGCATCGCCATGCTCATCCCGGCGGTGTACATCAGCACCGCGCTTTCCCCTACCACACGGCCTGCTGCCAGGATACATCCCGTGACGATCCCATCCAGGGAGGAGGGCAGCACTACTGTGCGGATCATATGCCATTTCCCGCTTCCAAGTCCCAAAGCCCCCTCCCGGTAAGAAG
>CANQBS010000067.1 GCA_947589075.1 uncultured Acetatifactor sp. | reverse complement strand
ATGGTATAATACGTTCAGCAGAAAATCTGTGTACAAAAACCAGAGACCGATTCCCGCTCGCAAACCAAGGAGCATATCTCGGCATATCTCGAGCTGGGTATATCTCGAAGCATATCTCAAGCATGACGCAATCTGCCTCTCTATTCAAAAAATGCTATATTTTATAGAATATTAACGTTCAGGACATTGTTGTTTCGTTGTGGCGTTTCCTACTTTACGTCATAATCAACCTGAGGTTGTGAATATTGAAAATATCTCAACAAATATACGCTTGTAAATTGATTTTTTCCACACTATAATGACAATACACAGAGAAATTGGCGCCGATGATTCTGATCATTTTACTCGAATCCTACTAATAATCAACCAACCAAGAAAGGAGCACATCGAAATGTTGGATCAAAAAGCTTTTGGAGAAAAACTTCGCAATCATCGTAAAAGTCTGTCCTTGTCTCAGGAAGAAGTGGCGAATCAGGTGGGCGTATCCCCGCAGGCGGTTTCTAAATGGGAAACAGGAGAATGTCTTCCAGACTGCTTTAATCTGGCCTCTCTTTGTAAAATATACGGCATCTCAGCGGATCTATTGTTGGAAACGGAAACGGTTAAAGATATCGACCAGGTTGCGGCAAAAATCGAACAGCTTGCAGACGAATATATCTGGACGCAAAGACGGCTGGGTCGTTATGACAGTACTTCCTTGAACGGTCAAAAGACTTCCCATCGGGATCTGGGCGCAGATCTTTTGAAGCTTTGGAAGGGAATCTACTTTATCGAAACGGGGAACCGAGAAGTTCAGAAGCGGGAAAAAGAGATGGGGAATCTTCGCATTAAAAGCGATTTCGGATTAAAAATATGGGATGACGACGGCATTGTGGCAGTTGTCAGCAACCAGCTGCTTGACAAGATGGGATCCATTGGAGAACGGGAATATTCTCTCATGAAGACACTTTGCACCCGGGAAAGCATGAGCCTGCTCTCCGCTTTCCCGCGGGATGGGGTCGCCATCGGAAAAGCGGAGCTGACAGAAAAATGCGGCATAGAACCTGCACGCCTGAACGATCTTCTCCTGACATTGTTGGAAGCACAGATCATCGAATTTGTTAGCAAAGGCAGGCAATACCCTGTCAGTGGCTACAAGCTTTCCGGTCATTTTGGGATTACGGCTTACCTGGTACTTGCATCCCTGTTTATTCTTTCCAAAACCTCTTACACCGTGTCCGAATATCTGCCGGACGCCAGGCAATAATGGATGCCGGAAATCAATAATTTGTGCCGGAAATCAAAAGAAAAATCAATAATTGGCAGCGGAAACTTGTTCGTGAATCTGCTCCCGCATGGTTCGTATGGCGTTATTTTCCGTGTCACATGAGGAAAGGATCTCCAGTATTTTTTCAGCTTTAGCCAGGTATGCAAGGTCATTTTCTGTTTCATAAAGGGCGCTCATTTGGTGGGCCACTACCCAGGCGAGGGGGATGAGCGCCTCTTTTGCAATTTTATGTTTTTCTTCGCCGCTCAAAAAATAGATAAGAGCATTTTCCCGGGCTTTATAGAGATTGGGAAGCTTCTTCGCCTGTTCCAACGCCTTGTCGTATTCCCCGGCTTTCCAGTATGCGAAGCATATGTTATGCAGCGTGGCGCTGCGCACCTCAGAATCCTCCCCATAGCGGAGGATCTGCTCTTGTACCGCTATGGATTCCCGCAAATATCGGGCTTTTTCGGCATCTGTGCCGTCCAGTTTTTCAAGGGATGTGGACAGCTGAACCAGCAAAAGGGCATTGTTGGGAAAGGTTTTCAGGGATTGGCGCATGAGTGCAACGTTCTCGCTGTGCAGGCCCTTTTTATTGTTTTCGTCCCACATCCGATTGATCTCATCGTACTGCTCTTTTTTTGCGATTTCGCTTACACCCAGCAATTCATCCACACTGATCCCGAAATAATTTGCTAACGCCGGCAGCATCGCGATATCCGGGTATCCGTCGTTTCGTTCCCATTTGCTTATGGATTGAAATGATACGCCCAGGTGCGCTGCCACTTCTTCCTGGGTTAGGTTGCGTTCCCGACGCATCCGTTTGATGTTTTCGCCAATGAAAAGATTCATGGTAACCTCCGAAATTTAGTTTTTTGAATTTATTTATTTTTTTAGAAGCTTCTGAAAACATTATAAACGAACTCATCATGCATATTCAATAACCGTATATGCGACTTGATTCTACGAATCGTAGAAAATTTCTATTTTATCAATTCCTTTTTCCCCATGAAAAAAGGCGGCCATGTTGCCGCCCCGGTCAATTCTTATAATGATATTTCTTCACCTCTCCGCAGACCTCACCGGACAGAACTAACAGACAGATCAGGTTGGGCACTGCCATGAGACCGTTGCAGATGTCCGAGAAATCCCAGACCACTTCCAGAGCGCAGACAGCGCCGAGAAAGGAAACAAATCCGTATAGGAACCGATATATCATACAATATCCCGGCTTTTTTACCAGAAATTCAAAGGCTTTTTCCCCCTGGTACGCCCAGCCGATGATGGTGGCGAAGGCAAACAGGGCGATGGCAATACTGATCAGCACCGCTCCCAGATCGCCGAAGACCGTTGCGAAGGCTTCCACGGTAAGCCTCGTCCCCGTAAGAGGATTCCCGCTTTCATCCAGCTTCCCCAGCACCCCGGAGCAGGCCAGAACAAGACCTGTTACCGTGCAGATGACGACAGTATCCAGGAAAACGCCGGTCATGCTGATATATCCCTGCCTGACCGGATCCTCCGTCTTGGCGGCAGCAGCGCTGATGCCGGCAGCTCCCAGTCCGGCTTCATTGGAAAAAACGCCTCTCGACACGCCCCATCGAAAGGCCTGCATCCCGCTTGCCGTCAGGTGTCCCCCGACGCCTCCTGCCACAGCCCTTGGGGAAAAAGCCATGGTGAGGATCGTTCCTATGCCCTCCGGAATATTTCTCCAGTGCAGAATGATCACAGCCAGGGAACCAAACAGATAGAAAATGGCCATGGCGGGAACCATAACCCTTGTTACCTTGGAAATGACAGAGATTCCACCGAGAACCACCAGAATCGTAACTATGCTAATGACCAGACCGGTCAAAGATCGGCTGACCTGAAAGGTATCTTCCATCACCGAGGCGATGGAATTGGCCTGAGTCATATTCCCCATTCCAAAGGAAGCGAACACCGCAAACAACGCAAAGGCTTTTCCCAGGATCCTTCCAAGGCCTTTTATGGGAAAAGCCCGGGTCAGGGTATACATAGGACCTCCTGCCAGCTTCCCTTTTTCATTGCGGATCCGGTATTTCACGGATAAAAGGCTTTCGGAAAGCTTGGTGGAAAGTCCAATGAGAGAGGATAGAACCATCCAGACCAGAGCCCCGGGTCCTCCCAGCACCATGGCAGTGGCGACCCCTACGATATTTCCTGTGCCGATGGTGGCCGCCAGCTCTGTCATCAACGAAGAAAAAGGAGAGATTTCTCCCTCCTTCGTATTTTTCCCATGCTTCCCTGCGTTATCTTGTGCGCCCAACGCACATTTAAGGGCCCAGCCCAGTTTACGCAGAGGCAGGAAATCCATATTGACCATCAGGAAAATGCCGGTTCCCAATAGCAGCGTCAGAAGAATCGGTCCCCAGACAAAATCATCGATCCGCCTGATCAGATCCTTTATATATTCCGCATGAATCATCTATAGGACATCGCCTGTTTCCATAGTTAGTACATTATATCCATGCTGTATTCCTTTTATGTCTCCACTTCCGGCTTCTTTTGTTTCCCGGCTTCTTTATCCCTCTATTTCTTCGTCCCGCTCCCCTGATATGATTCCCAGGGCTTTTTCTGCCAGCTCCCCCAGGTACTCCTCCAGTGTCAGGTTATGCTCCATGATATAAGTGGCTGCCTCCACTCCCACATACCGGTAATGCCAGGATTCATAGGTGATGCCGGTCACATCCTCCCTGCCTTCCGGGTATCTTAAGATAAAGCCGTACTCCGCACAGTGCTCATGAAGCCAGAGGGTCTCGTCCGTAGAAGCCTGTTTTTTATCCAGCATCTGATAATCCAGGGCGACGATATCGAAGGCAAGTCCTGTGGAATGCTCGCTGTATCCGGGAGGCATGGTCTGCATCGTGACTTCATCGTATGCTTCCTGGTAGCTGTAGCCATTTTTCATAAGCTTTTCGATATCCTCGTCTAACAGCTCCCGCTGACGTTTTACGGACCTGTAAGAGGAACAGACCTCAAAGGCAAGTCCTTCCTTTCTTCCTGCTTTCAGCATGGCGTTAAGGGGTTCATACGCCACGGAAGCCGCATGGTTGCTCTTGTCGCTCAGAGTCATCAGTTCCACCTCATAATCCTCCGGCAGCTTATGATCCTTATTGACCAGGATCAGCAGAGGGTTGATCATCCAGATCCAGGAAATATCCTCTTCCCCTGACAGAAACGTGCCCCCTCCGGAATTGCCGCCCATTCCGCCCTGGGAACCGTCGCCGCCTCCCTCTCCGGGCCTGTTTCCGGATCCTCCTTGAGAACCTGACGTTCCCGGATTTCCATTGGTACCTGTACCGGAGTTTCCGCCTGTTCCCGTATTCACGTCCGTTCCCATATTCCCGTTATTTGCGGGATCGCCATCCTGGAAAAGACCTTCCCCCGGATTCTGTGCATTGCCGGCTGCGGGCAGCATCCGCTCTTCCATTTTCTCCTTCATGGTCATTCCTCCCAGAAAATGACCTGCCGCAAATACGCCTGTCACAAGGATCATAAGTAAAACCGCCCTGCCGCAGGAATAAATAAGCGCTCTTCTTCTGTATTTTCTTACGATCCGTTCTCTATTGGTGTTTGACATGTTTACAACCCTTCTTATATGATTTTATGAATAACATTTTCCCCCTGCCTCATTCCCCCTGCCAGTAAGGAATTCCCTTGATCTCCTGGGGAAGCAGCTCCGCGATTTCCTGAATTCCGATACAGACTGCCGGGTAATCGATATTGATCCCTGCCCTGTCATAAACCTCATTATGATCCGTTGCAAAGCTGATGGCGCAGGTCAGGCGGCCTTCCTCATATTCCATATCCCCAAGCAGCTTATGATCCTCCCAGCGGAACCGGTTGGATACTTCCTTCAGCCTTCCTTTGCCGCTGTCATATACCTCATATTCCTCGATCGGATATCCCATCTGTTCAAAAACATTGACGACCTTCTGGGCTGTCCCCTCGCCGGCAAGATAATAATCCTCAAGGAAACGATACAGATATTCAAAAGATGAACTCTCCCGGGCAGCCACAGTCATATCTCCAAATTCAAAGCTCTCTGAGTCGGAAACAGCGTAATAGAATTCCATGCTCAGGGCGCTGTAGGCTTCCATATAATAAATCGTGCTGTCCTTCGTATCCATTACGACCCGAAGCAGACCCAACTCCGGATATGCAAATTCCAGGTAACGGCACAAAAGGGTTTCACCACCCGCCGCGTTTGATCCATAGATCACATAATCCCCAAAAGCATGGAGTTCATAGCGGGATATCTCAAAAAGCTCACCCAGTCGGTCGTCTTCAAAAAAGGTTGCCAGGACCCAGAACAGATCCTGCCCTTCCAAAGACTGGTAGATTTCTTCCAGTTCCTTTTCTGAAATCCCCTTCCCGGTATCGGCTGCCACAATATAATACTGATCCCCGGAGGCAATGCCCTTTGCAAAGGAATTCAGCCTGCTTTCCCTGTTCAGGTCATATTCCAGATTGATGGCTTCATAATCGACGCCCGTCCTGTTTTGAAATACATAGTTTTCTTCCGTTTGTCTGTCCAGGATCCCCATGACAAGCCCCGGCATCCAGAAGGCGCCGGAAACAAAGAACAGAACCAGCAGGACGGACAGAATATATTTTCCGGCATTTCCGATCTTCATAGAAATGTTCCTCTTTTCACCTTATCCAAATCACTCTATCTAAGATTCAGGGGAATTGTGATCCGCACCACAGTTCCTTCCCCAAGCCTGGAGTCAATGCGCATTTCCCCGTCGTGAAGCTTTACGATTTTCTGGCAGAGAGCCATTCCGATGCCGGCGCCCCCTTCCCTCCTGGAACGGGACTTGTCCACCATATAAAATGCCTCCGTAATGCGGGAAATCTCTTCCTTCGGAATCCCTCTGCCGTTATCCACCACCTTGAATTCATATTTTTCCCCGGCTTTCGTACCCTTTAAAAGCACGAAGCCCCCGGGCTCCACCGCCTTGGAAGCGTTGTCCAGCAGATTGTACAACAGGGACAGAAGCAGGTCTTTATCTCCCATTAACTTCGCCTTTTCCAGGACGATCTTACCGCTGATCCGCTTCTGTTCAAAAAGAGGCCGCATGGTGTTGCGGATGTTTTCCTCCAGCTCTTTGGTCTGGATCGGTTTTTTCTCCAGCTCCTGTTTATCCATGCCCACCAGCTCCAAAAGCTTATGGGACAGGTTTTCCAGACGTTTTCCCTGGCGGAAGATATAGTATGCGGATTCGCTTTTTTCCGCCTCCGTCAGCTGCATGGTGCCCAGCATATCCGCATAGCCTATGATTGAGGTCAGGGGGGTTTTCAGCTCATGGGCAAAGGCCGCGGTGAAATCCTCCTGCTGCCTGGCTTCCAGTTCTTTCTGCCTTGCCTCCTCTTCTTTCCTGCGGGCCTCTTCTTCCTTTTCCTTCATGCGCTCCACAAGGGCGTCCGCCATTCTGTTGAAGTTTCGGGACAGCTCGCCGATCTCATCCTGGGAATGGTTTACAGCCCGTACGTCCAGATTGCCCCGGGCGATATGCCGCGCCGTAAAGGAAAGCTCCCGGATGGGCCTGGTAATATAGCGGGACAGGACGAAGGTGATCAGAATGCTCACCACTAAAAGCAGCACCAGCACAAAGCGGTACTGGTTCAGCAGCACGCTC
This sequence comes from uncultured Acetatifactor sp., assembly GCA_947589075.1. Classification (GTDB taxonomy): domain Bacteria; phylum Bacillota; class Clostridia; order Lachnospirales; family Lachnospiraceae; genus Acetatifactor. The sequence continues at coordinate 9,080 of CANQBS010000067.1, read as the reverse complement.
CGATCCTCGAAAATGGAGGTGATATCCTTGCAGACCGCCAGATACAGGACGCCTCCCCTGCTGTCGCTTCGGACAGATGACAAAAGATAATGATGGGCTCCTTCTTCCACCACATGTCCGCAATAATTATTATCGGCGGTCAGCATGGACTGCATCTTCGCGAACTCGTCCTGCAGAAGGGTTTCCTCCGGGGAAAAGCTTCCAAATACCAGCTGATTATATTGATTAAAAATGTAATAACGATGATTTTCCTTCGTCAGGTTTCCCATGACGGATTCTGTCGCCTTCCTCAGGGCATACTCTTCCCCGTATTCCTCCGGAATGGATTCATATGCCATTTCAAATACATATTGGTACATCTGGCTCTCCACACCGCCCTGCTCCATTTCCCTGTTCAGCAGATTTTCAAAAAAGGAGGTGAGGATCCAGACCCCAAATACTGCAAAGATCACGGCAAGCAGCGATATCATTGTAAAAAAAAGTTTATCCGAAAATCTCATACAAACTCCCAGGCGTTTTTCGAGAATATCCGTTCCTGTCACAGCGGTTCGCACGTTCGTTCCTGTCACGGCCTGTCTGCGATTCTGTCGCGGTTCGTCTACTGCAGCCGATAACCCACCTTGTATACCGCTACCAGGTGTTCCTCCCAATGCAGCTTCTTTTTCAGCCTCTGTACATGAAGATCCACCGTCCGGCTCTGCTCCAGATATTCGCCGCCCCAGACATTTTCATAGATGGTATCCCTGTACAGGGCGATGTTCCGGTTCCGCACGAACAATAAAAGGAGGTCGAATTCCTTCATGGTAAGGGGAACCTGTTCCCCGTTCTGGACTACGGTCCGGGAGGCGGTGTCAATGGTGATATCAAAGATCTCCATCAGCTTCTCCGCCTTATTGTACCGTCTCAGAACTGCTTCCACCCTGGCCAACAGTTCTACGATCTCAAAGGGCTTGGGCAGATAATCATCCGCCCCCATTTTAAGCCCCTTCACCTTATTCTCCGTGCTGGACAGGGCAGTCAGGAAGATCACCGGAATCTCCAGCCCCTTGGCATACTCCATCAGTTCATACCCGTTGATTTCGGGCAGCATGATGTCCAGAAGCACCAGATCAAAATGCTCGTTCATCATCAGATCCGCCGCTTTTGTGCCGTCCAGGGCGCATACACAGGAATAGCCCGCCTTCGTCAGATTGATCCTGATCAGGTTGGAAATCGCCTCTTCATCTTCCGCTACTAATATTCTAATCATTCTGTTTCTCCTGCCTTTCGTCAAGGTTCATACCGTCCGGGAGCTTGATTTCAGAGCTTCCGGAAACTGCAGTTTTGCCGGAGTATTGAGCAGAACCCGGATCATCGGTATAATCGATGGATAATTGGGAATTAATATAACTGCTTAAACTATCCATTCCAACAAATTCTCCCTGTGAATATTCATATATCTGAATCTTCAGGTGGGGCGTACTTCGGGAATCGTCCCGGACTGAAACAGTCTCTGCCTCGAGACCCACGATCACATCCTTATCGCCGTCACTGTCATAATCCGCCAGCACCACAAATTCCACATCTGTGTATTTCTCGTAGGATTCGGATTCTCCTTTTGAATACAAAAGAGTCCTGACAGATGGAAATACATAGACGATCTCGTCTCCTTTTGCCAGGAAAAAAATAATATCGCTGGAAGACTTCTTATAGGAATCCTGCCTTACTCCGCAGACGAAGGTTACCTGTCCGAAATCATTCAGCTCCAGGTCAAAGGTTTGATCCTCCAGGATCTCCATATCCGGGTAAGGAAGCCGTTCCAGCAGGAAAAATACCCCTTCCCAGTACACCCATAAAATATCCCTATGATTGTTCACCACAAAAATCGTAGATCCGAAATAATAGGAAAATTTCTCATTATAAGGGGATGTCATCGGAATCATTTTAACGGATTCCCGTTCTCCGATCCAGTCCTTCATGTCAACCTGAAAAGCCTCCTCCAGGTCATCCCTGTTATCATAGACATAAAGGGACAGATCGATCCAATCAAAAGGCATCACTAGACCTTCATAACAGAAAATATCTTCCGTCAGAAGAAGTATCGTATCCAAATATCCGTAGATTTCGTCATTTCCTACTGCATAGATATTAGAGGTCAGAAAATCCTTCACCTGGTAGGCTCCTCCCTGAAAGCCCGGTATGCTGAACAGATCAGACTGCCCGGAAAGGCTGGTGCCGACGCCATATTCGGAACCGGGGAGACCGCCGGCTGTCGGCTCCAGGGAAATGCCTTCTCCGGAAACCCGGGTATCCGTTGCCGCCGGCAATGTTTCCTCCCCTTCCGTATGCCCGCAGCCTGTCAGGGAAAACAGTATGATTCCATATAAAAGCAAAACGATCCAGAATTGTTTCATTTTCAGCATACTCCTTTTCCCGCCCATTTTAGTCTGCCTGAAGGATGTATCATTTTTGTATCCATTTTATACGCTTTTTCTCCTGGTTACAAGAAAAAGTTGCACATTACCGACCGGGCATCATACTATAATATTAACTACAATAAATTTTTATGAAAGGAAAATCATGGAAGACTATCTTTTTACAGAACAAAATGATCAATTTCCGATTGCCATGGCATATGTTCCCTGGCAGCGTTTTCATGGGATCAGTGAAAATCTGGAAGAAGCGTATCAGAAGGGTACGATTTTCCCAGAACTGGATCTGCCTTTCACAGGAAGGAGATGTGTGTCATGAACCAGAAGGAACAGATGTTTTATGAAATCGGCATCGTTGATTTCGTCGTGGTGGAACTGACAGAATTCCTGGATACCCATCCTTCCTGCAAAGAAGCCCTGGAATATTTTAATCACTACTCTAAGATCCGGAATCAGATGGTGGAAGAATTTTCCCAAAGATACTACCCTATCACCGCAAATCATGCCACATGCAGCAAAGAATGGACCTGGGGAGCCGCTCCCCTGCCCTGGGAGGCCTGCGCACAGCGGGAAACTGCGCCAAAGGCGGCTTGTACGATGCAGCGTGAAATCACACCGCAGGCAGCCTGCACGATGGGAGAAACCATGCCAAAAGCAGCCTGCGCGCTGCGGGAAGGAGGATGTTAGTCCATGTGGAGTTATGAGAAAAGACTGCAGTTCCCGGTAAACATTAAGGAACCCAATGCGAAGCTGGCGCAGGTCATCATTTCCCAGTTCGGCGGTCCTGACGGCGAGTTGTCCGCCAGCATGAGATACCTTTCCCAGCGCTACACCATGCCCTACAAGGAGGTGGCCGGGCTTCTTACCGACATCGGCACGGAGGAACTCGCTCATCTGGAAATCATCGGAGCCATCATCTATCAGCTCACGAAAAACCTGTCCATGGAGGAGATTGAGAAAAGCGGGTTTGATAAATATTATGTGGATCACACCCTGGGAGTCTGGCCCCAGGCAGCAGGAGGCATCCCCTTCAACGCCTGCGAATTCCAGGTAAAAGGCGACGCCATCACAGATCTGACGGAAAATATGGCTGCGGAACAGAAGGCCCGGTCCACTTACGACAATATCCTTCGTCTGGTGAAGGATCCGGACGTCTGCGCTCCCATCCGTTTCCTGCGCAAAAGAGAGGTTGTTCATTTCCAAAGATTCGGGGAAGGTCTCAGAATCGTCCAGGATCATCTGGACAGCAAAAATTTCTATGCCTTTAATCCGGGCTTCGACAAATGCAGGGACTGCAAGGGAACTCCGGTCGAAAACTGCGAAAACTGATTCATTCTTGCCTGACTGATTCATTTTTGTCCTAAAAGCTGCCGGATCCTCCAGGGGATCCGGCAGCTTAATTAAATCCTATAAAAAGCTTGGGGACAAAAATAGACGATTAATTCAATTTATATTCAAATTGCCCTGTCGCCCCAGGCTCTGCACCGGGTAAATATTGGGTATAAATACTGTAGGTGCCCGGCGTGAGAAACATGCGGACTGTCTGCTCAATCTGCGTTCCCTCCACAGTGTAATACCTGGGAAGCATGTCATAAGCCCAGACGGACGATTCTTCGCCGGGAGATTCTTTTACTATGACGATCCGTACGTTCTCTGGAGCGTCAACACTCACATCCAGAGTATAGACATCCGGCAGCTTCATATCAAATTGATACTGCCACGCACTGTCCTCCTCCGGAACGATGTACGCTGTCTGAGCGCGAAAGCCGCTCATTCGAAAACCGCCAAAAATCAAAGCGATGATAAACAGTATAAAAATGGGAATCAGCATCCATCCGGGAACTCTGCGCTGGTTTGACTGGTTAATCCATCTTGTGCTAAAAGTAAGCAAAAGACCCAATAGAACACTGCTCAAAGCCAGAAGGATGCTGCCGATAGCCGGACGAAAGAAATTTATACCAAGTAATACAATACCTAGCACAAGCTCAGCCGCCCCAAGGATGCAGGCGATGCGTCTCCAGCGGTCTGCCATCTCTTTTCCGGAAGCAGTGTCCGTATAGATCTGGTATTCCTCTTCCGGAAGAGAAGGATCATACGCCTTGCGAAAGTAATGCCATCCGTTGAAGGTGGAGTTAAGATACTCCCATCCCTGTTCAGCAAAGGTTTCTCTATAGCGCGCAGGATCGGCAATATTTTGATTAAAATCCAGCGCATAGCGATATTCAACCGAATCATCAAAAGAGAATCTGCAGTGAAAAAGACCGCCTTTGACCAGCTGCCACCCCTTTTGGGATTGTGTCTCCAAATCCTGTACTTCCCGCTCAAACTCCCAGGCTGCGTACAATTTATAAATGCTTTTGGTTTTCTTCATCCTTACCTCCAATCACATCGTTTGCAGTATGAACCATATGCCGAAGCCGTTCCACTTCCTCAAGCAATACCCGACGTCCTGCATCGGTCAGCCGATATTGCCGTTTGCGGTCATAACCTTCAGCCAGGCATTCCTCGATCCACCCCTTCTTCAACATTTGACTTGTAGCTCCATACATGGTGCCGGAACCGATGCGCACATTTCCGCAGGACAGTTCCAGAGATTGCTGCATGATTCCGTAGCCATGATTTGGTCCATGATACAAACACAGCAGGATAAAGAAATAACTTTCAGTCAAAGGCTCTGTTTTATTCGCCATAAGTATCCTCCTTGTCATATCAGGCATCGATATATATCGTTATTCGCCATAAGTATCCTCCTTGTCATATCAGGCATCGATATATATCGTTATTCGCCATATCATAATTGTATTGTAGCACGACATATATCGGATGTCAACATAATTTGGGGGAAATTTTATAATTGTCTGCCGGCTTAGGATAAATCACTCTTTCGGAAGTTCAACGATCATGCTCAGTCTGCCCATTTCGTACCTGGCCGATATGGTTCCTTCCATCTGTTCCATCAGGGTTCTGGCGATCGACAGGCCCAGTCCCGTGGACTTCCGGGCGGCTTCCACCGTATAAAAACGGTCAAACAGCCTTCCCACCTGAACCTGATTTAAACCGGAGGCTGTATTGGCAAAAATGATGGTGCCGATTTCCGATAAGGTGATCTCCAGGTCGCCGTCGCTGTATTTTATGGCATTATTCAGGAGATTGGAAAATACCCGGAGTAAGGCGGAGCGGTTTAGCGTCCGCACCACCTTGCCCTCCGGGAACCGGATCACAGGCTCTATATTCCGTTCCTTTAACGCTGCATAAAATGACGCAATGCTTTCTTCCAGCATGGCGCCTACATTGACAGGTTCCTTGTTTTTATGGTTTTCCGCAGAAAGGATCATAGAATATTGGAAAAGCTCGTCGGTCAGCTGGATTAAAAGCTCCGTCCTGTCGCGGATGATGCTAAGATACCGTTCCGCCTTACTGCTGTTTCCTTCTGCTCTCCCAGCTTCGCCCTCTCCTTCTTTTCCGGTTCTTTCTTCCGCTTCCAGCAAATCCAGATAGCTGCAGATGGCTGTCAGGGGCGTCCGCAGATCGTGGGATATATTCGTAATCGCATTCTGGAGCTCACTGTTCCCCTGCTCAAATCGGTGTCTTTCCTCCCTCAGCTTCCGCAGATGGAGATTCAGGCTGTTGGCCAGGTGACGCATATAGCGGTCTGTGGAAGAAAGATCGATCAGGGAATTGGTGTCGGTTGAGAGCCTGTCGGCGAAGACACTTTCTATTTCTTTTGCGGCGCTTTGCAAAGCATAAATTTTCAAAAGCAGCAAAACAATGATGACAGCCATAATGCACACAAGTATCCATGCCCACATTTCTATGGTCCCCTTTCAAAATCGATATCTGTTTGCGGTACGCTTTTGCCCAACGAATACCTCCATCGCTTTTCATAAGAAGGCGGGAATCGAACCCGCCACCTTCACCGGATATTTTTCCTTTTAAAGGCGTACAGTCCGCCTGCTGTTGTCACTGCCGTAAGAAATAGAGAGGAAAGCAACATCCGGACCGGACTTGCGACCTCCAGCCGCCACACCCGAAGCCCCTGTCCCGTGGGCAGAAAATCAACGATAAAATCGTAAATCTCCCGCTTCCTTCCGGTGATATATCTCGGGTTGGGAGAAGCTTCCGTCATTTCCAGCCCGTTTGCGGTGAGCTGAACGCCGCTTATCATTTCCGGCTCGCTGAGTCTGTTATAAACCAGGCTCGCCAAAAGCAGCAGCCCGATAAAGAGCAGGATGGAAAAGAGAAACGTATTGGCTTTATTGGCAGACAGCATATTGACCGCCGTAAAGATGGCGGAAAAAGCCAGGATAAACAGGACAACAATCAACAGAAATAGCAACAGGCGTAAAAATCCTATTTTCCAAAAGCCAAGGACAGGAACGGCCACAAGGGCTGCCGCCAGCCATACGAAGGTGATCAGCAGTGTGGCTGTAAAGGTAGTGATCAGGCTTGCAAGGTAAATATTTGTCCGGGTGTGCCCAATGATGATCTTATTGCGGATGGTGCCGTCGTTGTATTCCGTTCCGAAAAACATGCTGCTGCACAGGGAACAGAACAGACCGATAGATAAAGCAAAATGGAAATAATATTGATCAATGGAATACGAATACTCCGACAAATCCTCTGTGGCCTGCCTGCACCCGTTCAGCATATATACAACCGCATAGATAAGCATGGCTCCCATACAAAGCCAGAATATTTTATCCTTCCAAAGTCTTGAAAAATTTGATTGCAATAGTTTTCTCATTTTTGAATCTCTCCTCCCACCAAACTCATGTAATAGCTTTCCAGGCTCTCATCCCGTTCCCGGGCTGAAATCAGTTCGCAGTTTTCTTTTGCAAGGGCCGTGCTCAAATGGGAAAAATTCACTTTTGCATAGACGTCGGCCTTTGTGTCACTTAGAATTTTATAATCGATCTTCATTTCATCCAAAACCCGGACAAGCGCTTTTGTGCTGCTGACCTCCATACGGATGCACTTCCTGCAGGCGGCTTCCAGATCCTTCGCGCTGATTTCTTTTACCATACGTCCGCCGTCGATAAAGCCATAATGAGTGGCAAATTTTGATAATTCATCCAAAATATGGCTGGAAATAAGAACCGTGATCTGCTTTTCCCTATTCAGCTTTAAGATCAGCTCACGGATTTCGATGATGCCCTGAGGATCCAGTCCGTTGGCAGGCTCGTCCAAAACCAGGAAATCCGGATCCCCGGCCAGAGCGACAGCAATTCCAAGCCTCTGACGCATTCCCAGAGAAAAGTTTTTGGCTTTCTTTTTTCCCGTATTATCCAGCCCTACCAGCTTCAGAATATCAAAAAGCCCATCAAAAGATGGCAGTCCCAAAATCCAGTACTGCTGCTTTAAATTTTCTTCCGCGGTCAGATTCAGATAGATGGCAGGGGTTTCCACCACCGCGCCCATTCGTCTGCGTGATTTTGTAATATCCTTTTCTGTGTTTTTTCTGCCGTATAGGGTATAATCTCCTGATGTGGGCTCCTGCAGCCCGCAGATTAAGCGGATTAAAGTAGTTTTGCCGGCGCCGTTTTTTCCCACAATTCCATAAATCGCTCCCTTGGGGACGTTCATGGTAAGATTGTCCAGCGCCTTGAAGCCTTTGTAGCTTTTGCTCAAAGCGTTGATTCTGAGAACATAGTCCATATAGACATAACCTCCTTCACATTTGATGCCGCCATAATACCGTACAACTGTAAAGAAAGCGGTAAAGAAAACAGTAAAGATTTCATAAAGAAAATCAGCTGCGGCAGGTTTTGGTTTTCAACAGCTTAAACCTGAACCTGTCGCAGCCTAACACAGCCTGAAGCCGATTCCCCAGACAGCTTCGATACAGTCTCTGCCGCCGGCGTCCCGTATTTTTCTCCGCAAATTGCTGATGTGCATTTTCAGGGAGCTTTCCGTACAGTCCGGAGTATCCTGACTGATCCGGTCCAACAGCAGGGATTTTGTAATCACCTGAGTGGGATTTCGCATAAGCATTTTCAGGATAGCCATTTCCGTCCTGGTCAGTTTTACTTCTTTTTCGCCTGCCGCAATCATATGGGAATCGGTATTCAGGGTAAGACCCTGATAAGTAAGTACAGAATTTGGCTCACTGCCCGGAGCATTGCGAAGATGGACGGCTATCCTGGCCAACAGTTCTTTCGTATGAAACGGCTTTGTGACATAATCCACCGCGCCGCCCAGAAGTAAAGCGGCCTTTTCGTCAGGATCGGCTTTTGCGCTCAGAACAATAACGGGGATGCCTTTGATGTGTGGCAGCACCTTTTCTCCCTCCAGACCGGGCAGCATCAGGTCCAGCAAAATCAGATCCGGCATTGCTTTTGAAAGGACAAGAAGAGCTTCGGTTCCGGAATAAGCACGGGAAACCTGATATCCTTCCTTTTGAAGCATATCTTCCAGAGCATTTCCGATATGGATATCATCATCGATAACCAGGATATTTTTCAATCTTATCCCTCCTGCCTGTAAATCTGCTGATAGTATAACAGATATTTTCTGAAAAACCAATCTTTTTTCAAACATCGGAACATTTTCGGGGCTTCTGTAGGTACAGAAGAACTGGCGCATATGGAGATCATCAGCGCCATTATCTATCAGCTGACAAAGAATCTGTCCATGGACAAGGACGTACTCGCGAGATTAAATCTATAACGA
>CANQBS010000066.1 GCA_947589075.1 uncultured Acetatifactor sp. | reverse complement strand
AAAAAATTTGACAAAAAAATACAGGCTTTTTGCGGCCTGTAGCGATTTTTCCTTTATTCAACTGTCGAAGACCCGGGAACAGCAGCTCAAAATGTATTCTTCCTTCTTATGATCCATCTCCATACGAATCTCCCTTCCGAAGCGGTACAAACAGCCCGCCGCTTTATTCAAGAAAAGTATATAATGTTTTTCCCTATTTCGCAATAAACTTTCGCAATAACTTTTAACAACTTTCGCAATAATCTTCCAATAAACTTTCGCAATAATCTTTTAAAAATCCCTTGCAAAAAATATGGTCATATGTTAGAATAACCTATGTTGCGGAACGGTTTGTGCCGCTTCGATTTTTCTATTGACTGAATCAGCCGGCGTGTCGGAATGGCAGACGAGGCAGACTCAAAATCTGTTGTTGGCAACAACGTGCGGGTTCAAGTCCCGCTGCCGGCAGGCAAAAACGTTCAAATCTGATCAGGTTCAGATTTGAACGTTTTTTTATATAAGCCCAGAGAATTCATAAGCTTTTCCTTTCGCAATATATGTAAAATGTCTCAAACAGGTCAGTCTTGACTTTCAGCTGATTATTGGCTATAATACGATTGAAACTGATTTTTGACGGAGGCGATTCAATGACTTACATTAAAAGAACTCTCGAAAAAAAAATCACAGAAATCAGCAAAGAATATGCCTGCCTTCTGGTAACCGGTCCGCGCCAGGTCGGAAAATCAACGATGCTGCAGCATCTGATGGAGGGCAGCAGCCGAAACAAAGTAACGCTTGATGATACAGATGAACGCAAACTGGCAAAGACTGATCCAGCATTGTTTCTTGAGGTCCATCCTGCTCCGGTATTGATCGATGAAGTGCAGTACGCGCCGGAACTTTTTTCCTATATTAAAATCAAGGTCGACGAAGGCGCCGCTCCCGGTTCATACTGGCTGACAGGGTCGCAGACGTTTCATCTGATGGATCTGGCAAGGGAATCTCTGGCGGGACGCACTGCAATCATCCACATGTCTGCCTTGTCACAGAGTGAATTATATGGCGATAGTGAAACGACATGTTTTACGGTTGGAATCGATGCCATCAATTCCCGCAAAGCTCACCTCGCGCCATGCTCAGCAGTTGAAATGTATGAACGCATATGGCACGGTGCCATGCCGGGGCACCGCAGCGGAAAATACACCGACCGGGATGTGTTTTACAGTTCCTATATTCAAACTTATATTGACCGCGACGTTTCAGATATGATTCCGGGCGTGGATAAGCTGTTATATGCGGATTTCATTCGTGCAGCCGCTTGTCGCGCCGGTCAAATGCTCAATATCCACGATATCGCACAGGACATAGGCGTTTCCGACGATACCGCCAAACGTTGGCTCACGGTCATGGAGAAATCCGGGATCATTTTCTATCTGCGCCCCTACTCCAATAACCCGCTCAAGCGCACGATCAAAACACCGAAAATGTATTTCTTTGATACAGGACTGGTTGCATATCTGACCAAATATTCAAGCCCCGAGATCTTAATGAACGGTGCGATCAACGGCATGATTCTCGAAAACTATACGGTAGCAGAGATCATAAAGACGTATCATAACGACGTTAAAGAATGTAATTTCCATTACTATCGCGACAAAGAATCCAACGAAATCGACCTTGTAATTGAGAGTGACGGCGAGACGCACCCGCTTGAGATCAAGAAATCTTCCAATCCCGGTTACGAGCCTGCAGGTTCGTTCAAGATACTCGACAAAGGTTCGTTACCGCGAGGCACAGGTGCGATTCTCTGCCTCAGAGAGAAATTGACAGCGATCGACCGCAAGACTTATATCGTCCCTATTTGGATGATATAAGAGTCAGTCATCCACTTTCATTGTTCCACCCGGTTCAGTTACTTTCCGGATCGGCTAAAAACGGTTTGAATTTCCCGGCGATCATCTCCGCCGCCTTTATGCCGTCCATGGCTGCGGAAGTGATCCCACCGGCATAGCCCGCACCCTCGCCGCAGGGATAAAGCCCCTCCACCTCTGGGGACTGCAGATTCTCATCTCTCTGAATCCTGACCGGCGAGGAGGTCCGGCTCTCCACTCCCGAAAGCAGCGCATCCGGCCTGTCAAAGCCGGAAATCATCCGGCCAAACCTCTCCATTCCCTCTATCAAAGCCAGATTACACTCCCTCGGAAGGATCTGACTCACATCCCCATAGACATATGCTCCCTTCATCTGAGGAAGGATTTCCCCTTCTGCAGGCTTCAAGAACTCATCAGGATCTGCATCCAGGGCGACGGTATCCTGCTCCACGCAGCGCTTAAAGTCACCATATCTCTGTACGGGGATCTTTCCTCTGCCGATCTGGTACGCCTTTTCCTCCAGCCTTCTCTGGAAGTCGATGCCCGCCAGGGGATGGGAACTGCCGAAATCCTCCGGAGTCACGGAAACGATAATGGCGCTGTTGGCGTTTCTGCCGTCCCGTCCGCTGTAGCTCATACCGTTTACCGCCAGCTTCCCCGGTTCAGAAGAGGCATTGACCACATATCCTCCCGGACACATACAAAAGGAATAAACGCCTCTCCCCATACCGGTCCGGGCAGTCACCTTATAAGGGGCAGCGCCAAGCCCGCCTGGTTCCTCCAGACCATACTGGCTTAAATTGATCATGGACTGGGGATGCTCTATCCGCAGACCCACGGCAAAGTCCTTCGCCTCCATGGGAATCCGCTCCGCATACAGGGTTTCAAAGGTATCCCGGGCGCTGTGACCGATGGCCAGAACCACCTGCTCACAGGGAAGAAACTCCCCCCTGTCAGTCCCTCCATTGATCACAACGCCCTTTACCCGTCTTTCATATATTCCTGAAGATTTTTTCTCCAACACCAGTTCCGTCACCTGGCTCCTAAACCTGACCTGACCCCCAAGACTGATGATCTCCTGCCGCATCCGTTTTACGATACCGCAAAGCACATCCGTTCCGATATGGGGCTTCGCCTCATAAAGGATGGAAGGATCCGCGCCAAAATGCACGAAGGTCTCCAGCACCGCTTTATTTCGTCCATATTTATCCTTCACAAGGGTATTCAGCTTTCCGTCGGAAAAGGTTCCTGCCCCGCCCTCACCGAACTGTACGTTGGACGCAGGATCCAGGACCCCTTCCTGCCAGAATCGTTCCACGTCCTGCCTTCTTTGATCCACATCCGCTCCCCGCTCCAAAAGGACAGGACAGTATCCCGCCTTTGCCAGGAAATATCCGCAGAACAGACCTGCAGGGCCGGTCCCGATGATCACAGGTCTGTGCGGCAGCCTCTCCTTCCCGTATTCCGGAAACTGATACCTGACGGGATCCGTCAGAATAATGTCCGGCTGGTGAAGTCTTTTGACGATCTCTTCCTCCCTGATACCCCGGCTGTTCCTTCCATTCCTGCCGCCAGAACCATTCTTTTTTTTCGTATCCTTTTCTTCTGTACCTTTTTTCTCTGTATCCTTTTCTTCTGTACCCTTTTTTTCTGTATCCTCTTCTTCCGCCAGCTCCACATCGATCACATAACTATAATAGAGATCCGGCTTCTTTCTGGCATCTATGGACCGCTTCACGATAGTAAGCCTTCCGATCTGGGAACTGTGAATCCGCAGCAAGGACGCCGCCTTCTTATATAGCGCCTCCTCCTGGGACGATGCCTTCACGCTGATCTTTAACTGATTAATCCGAATCATTTTCCACGTTTCCTGCTTTCTGCCCGCTTTCGTTTGCTTTCTGCTTTTGCTCGTTTCCTGCTTCCGCAGCCGCTTTTCCCGCAATATACCCGCTTGTCCACGCCCACTGCAGGTTATAGCCTCCGCACCTTCCGTCTACGTCCAGAAGCTCCCCGGCAAGGTACAGCCCCGGTATCCTCACCGCCTCCAGCTGCTGCGTCACCTCAGAAAGCTTCACGCCCCCCGCGCAGACCTGAGCCTGGTCAAAGGAACCGCTTCCCGTCACATGAAATTCCAGATTCCTGCAGAGCCGGAACACTTCCCCGAGCTTCCCCGGATCCGCATCCTTTACAGGTTCATTGGGTTTAATCCCTGCAAGCTTCAAAATCTGCATCATCAGTTTTTTATGTAAGATTCCCGTGAAAAAGGCTTCCGCCGTCCGGCTGCTGCTTTTCGCCCCTTTCACCCTTTTCTCCGTATATTTTTTATATTCCTCCTGGGAAAAATCAGGCAGGAAGTCCATCACTGCCCTCAGCTCTTTCCTTTTTTTCAAAAGATAATTTACCTGACCGCTCAGCTGGAATACAGGGATTCCGGATATGCCGTAATCCACCAGCTGCAGCTCTCCCCGCTCTTTCAGAAGAACCTTTTCCCCTTCCATGATCTGTACCGCCGCATCCGCCCTGATACCCGCCAGAGCCCTGCAGAATTCCTCCCTGCAGCGCAGCCCGGTCAGCGCCGGAACCACATCCTTCTGGGCAAGTCCCAGCTGCCCGGCCAGCGCATATCCGCTCCCATCCGATCCGGTTTTGGGAAAAGCCCTGCCTCCGCAGGCCAGGATCAGACGGTCATGGAACGCCCTTCCTCCCTGCCAGCTGACCTCAAAGCCGCCCTTCGGAAACGGCTTTATCCCCGTGATCTTAGTCTGGGATACCACATGAACCCCATGATCCTCCAAAGCATACCGGAGCACGTCCAGCACCACCGCTGCCTGCTCGCATTCCGGATAAAGACCACCGTTTTTCTCCCTGAGCAAAAGCCCCAGGGATCCAAAAAAGTCCCTTGTTTCCTCAGTCCCAAACCGCCCGAGACAGGAGGCGATCAAAGCCTTATCACCCCCGTGATATTCTGCTACAGACAGCTGTCTGTTGCCGAGATTGCACCTTCCGTTTCCCGTGATCAAAAGCTTCCTGCCCACTCTGTCATTTCCCTCATAGACAGTGACCTCTGCGCCCCTGCGCGCCGCCGTGAGGGCAGCCATCATCCCGCTGGCGCCTCCGCCGATCACCCCGATCCTTTTCTCCATAGAATTGTCCTTCCTGAAAGCCTGTCAGTTTCCTGAATATCCTTCCTTCCGACGCCAGGACCCATACAGGATGCCTCCATATGCTTATCCCTTCCGATCCGCCATCCAGCTTTAACTGGAATAGCTTTCCAGAAAATTATACAGGCTCTTTTCATCCGGAATATACATCCAGTTGATCACATCCTGCTGTACCGCGTCCGGCAACTCATTTAACAGGATATCCGTATCCATATATACTGTAGTCTTATCCTCCAGATAGACCACCACATAATTATCCTCTACAGCCAGGAAAAAATCGCTGCCGGGCTGAATGTAATTGTAGTTCATCTGCACCACCACTTTTTCCCTGGAAAAAGACAGAACCTCCAGGCTCACAAATCCCCGCTCCAGCTCGCTTAAGGGCGGCGCCATCTCATAAGTGTCCATGGCAGCCAGAAATTCTTCCCTGTTCATCCCGATATACTTTTCCGGCAGCTCCCATGTGGTCTCCACAACGGACTGATTGCGCAGATCCGTTTCCTCCAGCACGTAAGCCGTATCGGCGTCCAGCTTTTCCCCCAGGGAGATCACCGGGCTGGATTCCTCCTGTCCGCTTGTCGGTTCCTGTGCGGCCTGCAGGCTGCCGTTGTCCGCCTGCAGAATGTTCTCCTTCTCTTCCTCTCCGGTTCCGCCTTCCTGCCCCCGGTCTCCGAAACCTCCGGCATTCTGATCCGATCCCTGCTGGCCTTCCGCTGCGCTTCCGGCACTGAGGTAATTTTCTTCCTTCCGGGAATCCTCCGAGTCACCGGAGAATCCCTGTTCCTCTCCATAGACCGCTCTATCCGTTCCATTCATGCGATAGATCTCCTGCGGATAGAAATAATCCATGAAAACCACTCCCCCAAGGAATCCTATCACCATCATTGTAAACGGATAAATGAAAAAAAAGCTGAAACCCTTCCAAAATTTCATAGAACACCTCTATCCGCAGTCCTTCCCCGGAGGAGACCGACTGCTTTTTTCCATAAGTATCAGCTTTTTTTCCAGAATTATTCAAAAATATGTTATTTTTTTACCAGCGGAGACAATTCCGACAGCTTCCGAAAGAGGGCGCCGCCGGGCATAAGCTTAAACTCCGGCTCCCGAAAGCTTTGCAGCAATACCTGGGGCGCAAGATACGCCGCCGCTCCAGCCGCCAGACAGATCAGGACAGCGGCAAGATCGCCCACAGACTCTCCTATGAGATCCGTAAGCAGAAAACAAAGCAGGCCCGAGAAAAGAGCCGATCCCAAGGGCACGATAACATTGTTGAGCAGAGCGATCCGTATACGCACCTGACCATACAGGACGGCGCCTGCCAGAATACAAAGCACGCCCCCTGCCAGGATCCCCGCCAGGCACAGCCCTGACACGCCGAGCTCCATTCCATTCACCAGCACCATACTTCCTATTACAAATACCCCTGTGAAAACGCCCAGGATCCCCAAGACCCAGAGCATCTTATCCATATTCATCAGGACCCTGATAAAAAATCCGGCAAGACCCGCCTCTATGACCAGCACTGCGCCCATCCGCAAAAGTCCCGTCAGCGCTTCTGACTGTCCGTATCCGACTAATGTCCCAAGCTGCTTTGCCATCACAGTAATATATGCAGCCGGGAAAAGAGTGTAAACCAATCCAAGATGTATTCCGATGGCACACATGTCCCTTGTAAAGCGGGGCTCTGCCCTGCGGATCCCGCTGACAGCCCTGGCGGCTATGGGAAACAATACAATACTGCATAAAAGTATGGGAATGGCGCACAGCAGCAGATAACCGCCATAATAAACACCATAATTCCATACGGCATCCGCCTCGCCGGCTCCTTTCTTCTGATGGAAGATAAGGCCGAGAAGAATGGGAAGCCTCGCCAGAAGATGGATCAACACAGGAAGGCAGATACTGACATAAAATATCCTCAGAGAACCCACAAAGCCTTCCGTGCGCTTAAAGCCCTCCTCTCCTCTTTTTCTTTTTCCATTTCCCAGATACAATACCAGAAGGAAGACCATCGTCAGGATCTCAGCCGTAAGCATTGCCACAGCAAGACCCGCCGCTCCGTACATGGAAGGCATATCCTCGCTTAACAGCAGCTTTTCCACCTTTTCCCCATATGCCATGAACATTGGCACAAAAACATAACCGAAAGCGATGGTCAGAATCGGTCTTAAAAGATCCGCCACCACCCCGGGCATCCGGGAACCGTTTCCCTGTAAATTTCCTTCCAGCAGGCTGCCGGCCACCCGCAGGAACAGAACCGGCGCCAAAAGCCTGATGACAAACGCGCTGTAAGGCATCCCAAACAGGACATCTGCCAGACTGTCCGCAGATAACAGCATGATCGCCGTTCCAAGAATGCCAAGCGCCGCCTGCACCAGTATCACGCTCATCCACAGCCTGTCCGCGTTTTGAAACTGTTCTCTGGTTCTTCTGCTGCGAAGCAGCTTTCCCAGGATATCCGGCACACACTGCGCCAGTATCACCAGAAGAAAGCCCACTGTCTCCACCGCTGCCGCCAGATAGGCAATCCCGTTATTTCCGATCAGCTTTCCCATAAGCAGCAGCATAACGCCCCCCAGTATTTGGGCAAAAGCCGTAAACTGCCTGCTTTTCACTTCCGCCTGACTCATAACATCAATCCTCTCTCGTAATTCCCAGGGCTTCCAGGACCCTTTCCTGCTTTTCTTCCATAACGGCCGCTTCCTCGGGCAGTTCATGGTCGTAGCCGCAGAGATGAAGCATACTGTGGGCTGCCAGGAAGGCAAACTCTCTTAAGAGGCTGTGCCCATAGCTGAGAGACTGCTCCTTCACCTTATCCACAGAGATCATAATGTCCCCCAGGATCAGTTCTCCCGTATCCGGATCAAAATAATCCGCTTCCTCGTTCTCATCGATTTCGAAGTCCCCGGGACGGTCAAATTCCCTGTTGGGGAAGGAAAGCACATCCGTCTCCCGGTCGATCCCCCGGTACTCTCTGTTGTAATTCCGGATCCCCTCATTATCCGTTAAAAGCACATTGACCTGGGCTTCATAGGGACACTCTTCCGTATCCAGGATCCGGAGAGCCACCTGCTCCACGACTTTTTCCACATCAAAAGGAAATTCTGTATCCGTTTCGTTTTCCACATAAAATGTCATAAGCGTTTTCCCTTCCCCTGCCTGTCCCGTTTTTCGGCATGGCTGCTGCGGCCTCTTTCCCTCTCCTCGTAATCCTCATAGGCCTTCACGATCTTCTGCACCAGAGGATGACGCACCACATCCTTACTGGTCAGGTTACAGAAGGCGATATCATCGATCTTCGCCAGCACCCTGGCGGCCACGTCCAGCCCGGACTTCGCGCCGGGAGGCAGATCCTTCTGGGAGGTATCCCCTGTGATCACCACCTTGGAACCGAAACCGATCCTGGTCAGAAACATCTTCATCTGAGCAGGCGTGGTGTTCTGGGCCTCGTCCAGGATGATATAGGCATTGTCCAGAGTCCGTCCCCGCATATAAGCCAAAGGCGCCACCTCGATGAGCCCCTTTTCCATATTTTTCAGGAAACTCTCCGCTCCCATGATCTGGTACAAGGCATCGTAAAGAGGACGCAGATAGGGATCTACCTTGCTCTGCAGGTCTCCCGGCAGGAAGCCCAGCTTCTCTCCCGCTTCTATGGCAGGCCTTGTGAGAATGATCCTGCTCACTTCGTCATTTTTAAAGGCCGTAATGGCCATCGCCATGGCAAGATAAGTCTTTCCCGTGCCTGCGGGCCCCAGGCCGAATACGATCATGTTTTTGCGGATGGCGTCCACATATTGCTTTTGTCCCAGGGTTTTCGGCTTAACAGGCTTGCCGTTGACCGTATGACAGATCACGTCTGAATCGATCTGGGTCAAAACCCCTTCTTTTTCTTCTTTTCCCATTGTAATGGCATAATCCACGTTCTGTTCCTCTATCTCGTTTCCCCTTCTGGATATCTCCGTAAGCTGTGCCAGAATGCTCCGCACCCTGCGCACATTTTCTTCTTCCCCGTTGATGGAAACACTGCCGTTGCGGTCCACCACCCGCACCTGAAAATCTCTTTCCAGCTTCTTTAGGTACGCATCCTGCATTCCAAAAATCTTCTGCATGTGCTCGCTGGACATCTCCATTCTCTCGGTAACCTCGTTCATGCTTCTCCTATTCCAAACGTATTTCTGTCCAAATCTTTCTTCCGAAGCATCCGCACGATCAAAACAGGATAAGACTTCGCTTTCTCTTAAAATTTACGAATGCGATTCTCCTCTGCCGTCACTCATCTGTCTCCGGATTTTTAGAAGGGACCGGCTCCTGAGCCGTAGCCTCCTGCCGAAACGCCCTCTCCTGCACCAGCAGACCGCTCTTTAAGATCCATGCGCCGCTTCCCCTCTCTATTGTAACATCTTTTTCAATAATTTGTACCCCTTTTTCCTCTAAACTTAAAAAAAATTCCCGGATCTTTTGGGAAAGAAGGCTTTTTGCCTCCTCCTCGGAATAGGTATGCTCCACATTCACATATTCCCTGTGGGTAATGCTGCCCGCCATGACAGGAATGGACAGCTTCTGGAAAAGAACGGGGATCTTTTCCCGGATCACACTGTCATAAACAGAAAAGGGCTGTTCCTCCTCCATCCTCCATTCCAGATTTCCTATCCGCAGGAAATACTTTACCTTCGTGCGCCCGGTATATTCTTTTTCAATATGGTCAAAGGGCAGGGTCTCCTCATGGGTCACAGCATGTTCCATCACGATATCCCCATCGGAGGAAACATACTGATATTCCCGCGGAGTGGAATCCTCGTTCAAAACCGGAATCTTCCCTTCCACCAGAACGGTTCCCTCTGTCACCTCGTCCCCGATGGACACCTTAGGGACGCCGCTCCTTACGATCATGGAAACGATCTTCCCGTCGAAAGGCGCCACAAGGTCTTTCCCGCCTTCCGCAGGCTCCTCCGGCAGGACGGAGGGCGTATCGTTTTCTTTGATCTGGATCAAAAGCTTTGTGCCGTCAAGCCGGGCTGATGTCCATGTAATGACGGGAAACTGTCTCCTGATCCCTTTTTCCAGTTCCTCAATATCCAGCTCCTTTTTTCGCATTCCCACCGTCACATCATTGGATTTCAGATAAGACAGGAACACATCCTCCGTGATCTGATAATTGCCCGACAGTTCAATATCCCAGATGAAAAAGGAGGAAAAGATCCAGAAGGAAATACATAACAGAAGTCCCAGAATGAAAATTTTGCGTTTTCGCAGAAGGGGCATGAAAAAAGGTAGTCCATGTCTTTGCAGAATGGCTACCCTGGTTCCTGTCTTATGGGTAATCGGAAGGAGGCTGCGAAAGCCTTTTATACTGATGCACATGTAGTACGCGTCCCCATCCTTTTCAATGTCCCAGAGAAGGATGCCGCGCATACTGCACAGATTCATAAACCGCTC
Source organism: uncultured Acetatifactor sp. (assembly GCA_947589075.1). GTDB lineage: Bacteria > Bacillota > Clostridia > Lachnospirales > Lachnospiraceae > Acetatifactor. Next base: position 5,634 of record CANQBS010000066.1, on the reverse strand, counting down.
CGGTGAGAACCCCCACACCTTGATCCGTAAATATCCCTTCAAAAACTGTATCAATGTAATCATGGAAGCCGCTCCCTGTCATTTCTTCATTCCGGCAACTGCCGTGACGCCCTTTATAAATAACGCGCTGCCCCTTATAAATAAAGCACCGCCCTTTATAAGTAACGCACCGCCTTAATGCATCCGCTGATCTTCATATCCTCATTGGTATAATAATCGATGGACAGACCGCTCCCCTCAAAACAAACCTGACAGGTCTTACCCTGAAGCAGGATGGTCTCGCCGGTATATTCCAATATTCCCCGGTAGTTTTCGATCCACGCTTCGGAATTGCCTGTCAGTGTCACACAAAGGGCCCCCATGCAGACATCCTTTGGAAGCTGCAGGGTATCCACGATATTCTCTTTTTGTTTTGCCAGCCTGGATATTTTTTTCATACTTCAATATATTCCAGGAGCAGATTCTTTATGAATCGCTTTTCCGGCATGATTATCTTTCCATCAGGATTACCTTTCCATCAGGATTACCTTTCCGTCAGGATCACCTTCCTTACTCTTCCGTCAGGATCACCCTTCCGTCAGGATCACTTTTCCATCATGATCCGTCTGATCAGCTTGCGCCTTTCCACAGGCTCTTCGCTGAAATGAAAAGCAGAAAGGAACCGCTTCTTTGCCTCTGCGGCTTTTCCCTTGTCATTGGCGTAAAGGACCGCAAGGGGCTCCCCGGCACGAACCAGATCCCCCACCTTTGCCCGGAGCACAAAGCCTACGGACAGATCGATCTCCGCATCCTTGGTCTGTCTGCCGCCCCCTAACAGCAGGGAAGCCATTCCCACCTCATCACAGGCGATATGGGCGATATAACCGTCACAGGGCGATGCCACCGGCTCCACAATGGACGCCTGGGGAAGAAGGTCCGTATTGTACACCGCCGCAGGGTCTCCTCCCTGAGCCTCTATAAACCGGGCGAATTTATCCAGGGCGCTGCCGTTCTCGATAACTTCCTGCAGCATCCTCCTGGCCTGGTCCTCACGCTCCGCTTTTCCTCCGGCCATCAGCATACAGCTTCCCAGAGTCATGCACAGTTCCAGGAAATCCTCCGGACCGTTGCCGCATAACGTATCAATGGCCTCTTTTACCTCCAGGGCGTTGCCCACCGCAAATCCCAGGGGCTGATCCATATCCGAAACCACCGCTATGGTATTGCGCCCCGCCTGCCTGCCGATATCCACCATTTCTTCCGCCAGGGCAACGGCATCCTTTTCATCCTTCATAAAAGCGCCGCTGCCGGTCTTCACATCCAGAACAATGGCGTCCGCTCCCGCCGCCAGCTTCTTGCTCATGATGGAGCTTGCGATGAGGGACATATTATCCACCGTTGCCGTCACATCCCGCAGGGCGTAAAGCTTCTTATCCGCAGGCGCCAGATCCGCAGTCTGTCCGATGATGGCGATGCCGATATCGTTCACGTTCCGGATAAAACGCTCCTCACCAAGGCCGGTGGTGAAGCCGGGGAAGCTTTCCAGCTTGTCGATGGTGCCTCCGGTATGGCCGAGACCCCGCCCGCTCATTTTTGCCACAGGAATCCCGCAGGCGGCCACCATGGGAGTCAGGGCCAGGGAGGTTTTGTCCCCCACCCCGCCGGTGCTGTGCTTATCCACCTTGATCCCCCGGATCTTCGACAGATCCAGCATATCGCCGCTGTGGGCCATAGAAAGGGTCAGCTGCAGGGTCTCCTCCCTCGTCATCCCCCGGAAATAAATTGCCATCATCAGGGCGGATACCTGATAATCCGGGATCTCCCCCGCCACATAGCCCCTGATGAAATATTCTATCTCCTCTTTCCCCAAGGCGCCGCCGTTTCTCTTCTTCATGATAATATCATACATATTCATCCCGCAGCCCTCCATACGATCCTTGCTTTCTTATCATTGCCTTTTGATCATTTCTTCCCGATCCTTTCCATGGAATCCGGTCCGGATCCTTTGTACTCTGAGGCCTTCCTCCGATTTATTTCACGAAGGCAGCGTACAGACCGTGGAAAAATAAGAACGCCATCATAAAGGGCAGGATCCATTTCAGATAAAATCTGATCCAGCGGGGGAAACGGGGACCCGTTCCGGTGTTCACTTCTTCATAGAAATTGTCCCAGCCCCAGCCCCATTTGCTGACGCAGAACATCAGATAGACAAAGCTGCCTGCCGGCAAAAGCAGGGTACTTACGATAAAATCTTCCAGATCCAGCACGGTGCTGCCCGCTCCCAGGGGCTGGAAGGAGGACCACAGGTTGAAGCCCAGCACACAGGGGACGCTGCAGCATCCTACGATCAAAATGTTACACAGGGTCGCCTTCAGCTTATTCCACTTCCACAGCTCCTGACTCATGGCGACAATATTCTGGAAAACGGCCAGAACCGTACTGAACGCGGCAAAGGTCATAAACAGGAAAAACAACGCTCCCCAGATACTGCCTCCCTTCATGGCGTTAAAAACATTGGGCAGGGTCACAAAGATCAGGCTGGGACCGCTGTCGGGATTCACTCCATGGGCGAAACATGCAGGAAAGATGATCAGTCCGGCGGTGACCGCCACAAGAGTATCCAGAGCCGCGATGGTGGCGCTTTCTCCCAGAAGGCTCTTTTCCCTGCCGATGTAGCTTCCGAAAATCGCCATGGACCCGATACCCACGCTTAAGGTGAAAAAGGACTGATTCATGGCCTGGACGACCACGTTGCCAAGCCCCACTTTCTTCACCTGTTCCAGGTTCGGAACAAGATAGAATTTAAGGCCTTCCGCCGCTCCGGGCTGCAGGAAACTGTTGCCTGCCAGAACCAGCATGATCACGATCAGGGCCAGCATCATGCCTTTGGTAATGCGCTCCACCCCGTTCTGCAGTCCCAGGGCACATACCACAAAGCCCATCACCACCACAAACAGAGTACAGAACAGCATGGTCAGGGGACTTGCCAGCAGATCGTTAAAGGCCTCCCCCACGCCTGCCGTATCCAGACCGCTGAACCTTCCCGCCAGACTGGCGCAGAAATAATACAGCATCCAGCCGGCTACCGTAGTATAATAAAACATCAGCATATAGTTTCCAAAGATGGCCACATACCCGTGGAGATGCCACTTCTGCCCCCTTTTCTCCAGGGTATGGAAGGACTGGGCCGCGCTCTTACGGCTGGCTCGTCCCACAGCGAACTCCATGCACATAATGGGTATCCCCACGATCGCCAGGAAGATCAGATAAAACAGCACGAAAATTCCGCCGCCGTTGTTTCCTACCACATAAGGGAAACGCCATACATTTCCGATCCCGATGGCACATCCCGCGCTCAGCAGGATAAAGCCCAGCCTCGACTTCAGTTTTTCTCTTTCCATAGGTACGGTTCCTCCCGCAAAATGATATCTTTTCCATTCTATCATATCCTCTGAAAAAAAGGCTGTCAACCGAAAGCTAAAAAAAATTTACAAAATATTGTTAGCTTTTGTTATCCTGGCGCTTTATCGATCCTTTACCTTTCTCGGTCCTCTATCTTTCTCGGTCCTCTATCTTTCTCGGTCCTTTATTTTCCTCTGCCCTTTATCCTCCTCGATCCTTTATCTCCCTCGGTCCTTCCACTTCCCCAGCTCTTCCAGATATTTTCTGCCCAGGGGGCTTAAAACAGTTCCTTTCCGACTCAGGTATCCGATGGACATGGTCTCCTCCGATTTCAGCCTGACGGCCCGATACTCAGACCCGTTCAGCTCCTCACAGATGATCCCGGAGCACAAGGTATACCCATTAAGCCCCACCATCAGATTCAGCATGGTGGCGCGGTCATTGGCCTTGATCAGCCGCTTGTACTCATAGGTGCTCAACACCTCCTCCGCAAAATAAAAGGAATTAAAATTCCCCTGTTCAAAGGACAGGCAGGGATATTCTGAAAGCTCCTCCAGGGCAATTTCTTCCCGATCCGCCAGGGGATGCCCCTTCCAGAGGTAAACATATATCCCGCACTTTAAAATCTCGTGGAATTCCAGATCGTATTCATGAAAAAGCTTGGTCAGCACCTTCCTGTTAAAGTCGTTCAGGTACAGGATGCCCATCTCGCTTTTAAAATTCTTCACATCCTGGATCACATCATAGGTTTTGGTCTCCCGCACAGCAAATTCATACTCATCCATGCCGAACTGTTTCACCGTTTCTATAAACGCATTGACCGCAAAGGTATAATGCTGCATGGAAACGCTGAACTTTTTCCTGACCTTTCCCTTATCCACGTAGCGCGCTTCCATCAGGGAATACTGCTCCGTCACCTGCCTGGCATAGCCGATGAATTCCTCTCCCTCCGGAGTCAGCAGAATTCCTCTGTTTGTGCGGCGAAACAGCTGGATCCCGATCTCCTCCTCCAGCTCCTTTATGGCGGCCGACAGGCTGGGCTGGGAAATATAAAGAAGATGGGACGCCTCGTTCATGGATTTTGCATTCGCAACGGTTATGGCGTAATTTAACTGGGTGAGAGTCATATCCTTCTCCTTTCAGATTCCAGGAAACTTTCGGTAGCTGCAAAGCAGCTATCCTGAAACAGGTGAAAGACAACATAGACAAAATAAGGGCGACTTGCCGCCGCATTGGAGCCCGTTTTTGTCTATGTTGCCTTCCACCGTCACCAACAGCAGCTCTTACCTCACTGCGCGGAAAGCCTCCTCCAGATCCTCAATGATATCGTCAATATGTTCCGTACCGATGGAAAGCCGGATGGTATTGGGTCTGATCCCCTGATCTAGCAGCTCCTCCTCATTTAACTGGGAATGGGTGGTGGAAGCCGGATGAATCACCAGGGACTTCACATCCGCCACATTGGCAAGCAGTGAGAAGAGCTCCAGATTGTCGATGAAATCCTTTGCGGTTTTCTCATCGCCCTTGATCTCAAAGGTAAAGATGGAGCCGCCGCCCTTCGGGAAATACTTTTGATAGAGCGCCTGCTGCTTGGGGTCATCGCTGACGGAAGGATGATGTACCTTTTCCACCTGAGGATGGTTTTTCAGATATTCCACCACCTTCAGGGCGTTCTCCACATGCCGCTCCACCCTCAGGGACAGGGTTTCCAGTCCCTGCAGGAAGAAAAAGGCGTGGAAGGGAGAAAGGGTAGCCCCCGTATCCCGCAGAAGGATGGCACGGATCTTGGTCACAAAAGCCGCAGGACCCACAGCCTTTGTAAAGCTGACTCCATGATAGCTGGGGTTGGGCTCCGTCAGGGAGGGGAATTTCCCGCTGCCTTCCCAGTCAAATTTGCCGCCGTCCACGATCACGCCTCCGATGGTGGTGCCGTGTCCTCCAATAAACTTGGTGGCGGAATGTACCACAATGTCCGCGCCGTACTCAATGGGACGCACCAGATAAGGGGTGGCAAAGGTATTGTCAACAGCCAGGGGAATCCTGTGGGCATGGGCGATGGCAGCCAGCTTTTCAATATCCACCACGTCGGAATTCGGGTTACCCAACGTCTCGATGAACAGCACCTTGGTATTCTCCCGGATGGCTGCCTCTACCTCCCCATAATCAAAGGGATCCACAAAGGTGGTGGAAATCCCATACTGGGGCAGAGTATGGGCCAGCAGATTATAGGTGCCGCCGTAAATGTTCTTGGCC
>CANQBS010000065.1 GCA_947589075.1 uncultured Acetatifactor sp. | reverse complement strand
TATTGGACTCCGGATAATGCTTGCGCAGGGCCTTGATGACGCCTTTTCCCACCACATGGTTGGGCAGGCAGCCGAACGGCTGGGTGCATACGATGTTGGGTACGCCGTCATGGATCAGCTCCACCATTTCTCCGGTCAAAAACCACCCCTCGCCGGTCTGATTGCCGATGGAGACGATGGGCTCCGCAAAGCCTGCGATTTCCCGGATGGGCGTAGGAGGAACAAAATGCCTGCTCCGTTTCAGCTCCTTCACGGAAGGTCCTCTCAGGATATGTTCGATGGCCCAGATGCCAAGGTTACAGACCCTTGCCGCTTTTTTGCTGGTTCCCAGATGGTCCGCCTTGTAAATCTGATTATAGAAGCAGTACAGCAGGAATCCCATCAGATCCGGTACTACTGCCTCGGCTCCCTCTGATTCCAGAAGCTCCACCAGATGGTTGTTGCCGGCAGGGGAGAATTTTACCAGAATCTCGCCCACAATGCCGACCCTGGGCTTCCTGATGTCCAGAAGGGGAACATTGTCAAAGTCCCGGATGATCGCCCTGCACATGGAGGGGAACTTAAGGAGGTTCAGGTGTTTTGCGGAAACGTAGTCCTGCACCTTCTTTTTCCATTTTTCATGGAGAGCGTTGACGCTGCCCGGCTCCGCCTCATAAGGGCGCATCCTGTACACACATCTCATGAAAAGATCCCCGAACTGGGCTGCCACCGCTGCCCGCAGCAGAAGCTCCGCATTTAAATGGAAGCCGGGATTGCTCTCAATTCCTGCCAGATTCAGGGAAATGACAGGAATCTGCCCCATGCCGGCCTTCGCCAGGGCGCGTCTGATAAATCCGATGTAATTGGTGGCTCTGCATCCGCCTCCGGTCTGGCTCATGACGATGGCCGTCTTGTTCAGGTCATATTTGCCGGAGAGAAGGGCCTCCATGATCTGTCCCACCACCAGAAGGGAAGGGTAGCAGGCGTCGTTGTTCACATATTTTAATCCCACATCCACGGAATGCTTGTTGTCATTGTCCAGCACCACGAAATGATAGCCGCAGGCGTTCATGGCAGGCTGCAGGAGCTCAAAGTGGATCGGGGACATCTGAGGGCAGATGATGGTATAATCCTTCCGCATTTCCTCCGTGAATGGAACCTTGTAAATGGCGGAGGAACGGATGGTGCGTCTCTTATGCTTCAGTTCTCTGACCCGTATGGCGGACAGCAGGGAACGAACCCTGATCCTGGCGGCTCCCAGGTTATTCACCTCATCGATCTTCAAACAGGTGTAGATCTTGTCGGAGCCGGAAAGAATATCGTTTACCTGGTCGGTGGTCACGGCGTCCAGACCGCAGCCGAAGGAATTGAGCTGGATCAGGTCCAGGTTTTCCGTGGTCTTCACAAAGCTTGCCGCGGCATAAAGCCTGGAATGGTACATCCACTGGTCGGAAACGATCAGGGGTCTTTCCGGACATGCCAGGTGGGAAACGGAGTCCTCCGTCAGCACGGCGATGTCGTAGGAGGTGATCAGCTCGGGAATGCCGTGGTTGATCTCAGGATCGATATGATAGGGTCTGCCCGCCAGCACGATGCCGCGCCTGCCGGTCTCCTTCAGATATTGCAGGACCTCTTCTCCTTTTTTCTGAATATCCTTATGGGCTTTTGCCATTTCTTCCCAGCCAGCCAGGACAGCTTCCCGGATCTCTTCCGGGGTAAATGCGGCGCCTCTGTTGATGGAATGGGAAGAATCCTTCGTCTGGGGAGCGTAGGCTTCTCCCAGGAATTCTTTTGTCAGGGCTTCCGTCACCGTCTCCAGGCTTCCGAAGGACATAAAGGGATTGCGGAAGACCACCTCGCCCCGTCCGATCTCCTCCACATTGTTTTTAATGTTTTCGGAGTAGGAGGTGACGATTGGGCAGTTATAATGGTTGTTGGCGTCTTCAAATTCATTCCGCTCATAGAACAGGGCAGGATAGAAGATAAAGGGAACGCCCTTTTTGATCAGCCAGGTCACATGCCCATGGGCCAGCTTGGCAGGATAGCATTCCGATTCACTGGGAATGGATTCGATACCAAGCTCGTAGATATTGCGGTTGGAGGCAGGGGAGAGGATGACCCGGTACCCCAGTCTGGTGAAAAAGGTGAACCAGAAGGGATAGTTTTCATACATATTTAACACCCTGGGAATGCCTACCACGCCTCTGGGAGCTTTATCTGCATCAAGCGGTGTATAGCTGAAGATTCGGTTCAGTTTATACTCAAAAAGATTGGGCACATGGTTGGGGTTGCGTTCTCCCCCGATGCCCCGTTCGCATCGGTTGCCGGATATGTACTGACGTCCGCCGGAAAAGCGATTGATGGTCAGACGACAGCTGTTGTTGCAGCCCCTGCACTTTGCCATACTGGTGGTAAACTGCAGATTGTTAAGCCGCTCAAAGGAGAGCATAGTGGTCTCGTAGCCCTCTTCATAGCGCTCCCTGGCGATGAGGGCGGCGCCGAAGGCACCCATGATGCCTGCGATGTCGGGACGGATGGCTTCGCATTCCGCGATCTTCTCAAAGCTTCTTAACACCGCGTTGTTATAGAAGGTGCCGCCCTGTACCACAATATTCTTGCCAAGCTCTGCGGCAGAGGATACTTTGATCACCTTGAACAGGGCGTTTTTGATGACGGAGTAGGCAAGCCCTGCGGAAATATCCGCCACGGAAGCCCCTTCCTTCTGGGCCTGTTTTACTTTGGAATTCATGAAAACCGTACACCTTGTGCCCAAGTCGATGGGATGGGGGGCAAAAAGGGCCTCTTTGGCAAAGTCTTCCACGCTGTAATTCAAAGATTTGGCGAAGGTTTCTATAAAGGAACCGCAGCCGGAAGAGCAGGCTTCATTTAAAAGCACGCTGTCCACGGTCTGGTTCTTGATCTTGATACACTTCATATCCTGCCCGCCAATATCCAGGATGCAGTCCACTTCCGGATCAAAAAAGGCGGCTGCGTAATAATGTGCCACAGTCTCCACCTCTCCGTCGTCCAGAAGAAATGCCGCCTTCATCAGGGCTTCCCCATAGCCGGTGGAGCAGGAGCGGGCAATGGTGACGCCTTCCGGCAGGATCCCGTAGATTTCCTTTAAAGAGCGGATGGCGGTCTTTAAAGGGCTGCCGTCGTTGTTGCTGTAAAAAGAGTACAGCAGAGAACCGTCTTCGCCCACCAGGGCAACCTTGGTGGTGGTGGAACCAGCGTCGATGCCAAGATAGACTCTGCCCCGATAGGAGGCAAGATCCCCTTTGGTCACCTTATGCACACTGTGACGTGCCATGAATTTATCATATTCTTCTCTGGAAGCGAAGAGAGGCTCCATCCGTTCCACTTCAAATTCCATTTTGATCTCCGAGGAAAGCTTGCCCACCATTTCCTCCATGGAATAGGAGACCTCTTCCTTAGCGTTCAAGGCGGAGCCCATGGCGGCGAAGAGATGGGAATTCTCCGTATCGATGATATGTTCCGTATCCAGGTTCAGGGTGCGGATAAAAGCCTGCTTTAATTCTGACAGGAAATGCAGGGGTCCCCCCAGGAAGGCAACATGTCCCCGGATGGGCTTTCCGCAGGCAAGGCCGCTGATGGTCTGATTTACCACCGCCTGGAAAATGGAAGCGGATAAGTCCTCCTTGGTAGCTCCCTCGTTGATCAGGGGCTGAATGTCCGTCTTGGCAAACACGCCGCACCGGGCGGCGATGGCGTAAAGGGACTTGTAATTTTTGGCATATTCGTTTAAACCTGCGGCGTCGGTCTGCAATAAGGACGCCATCTGGTCGATGAAGGAACCTGTGCCGCCGGCGCAGATGCCGTTCATCCGCTGCTCCACATTGCCTCCCTCGAAGTAGATGATCTTGGCGTCTTCGCCCCCTAACTCGATGGCAACGTCGGTTTTGGGCGCAAAGGTCTCTAAGGAGGTGGCAACGGCGATGACCTCCTGGGTGAAGGGCACTCCCAGATGATTGGCAAGGGTAAGCCCGCCGGAGCCGGTGATCATGGGATGCAGCATGACATTCCCGATTTGTTCATATGCCTTGGTCAAAAGAGTCCTTAAGGTCTCACGGATATTCGCATAATGACGCTCGTAATCGGAAAAAAGCAGGTTATTCGATTCATCTAAAATTGCGATTTTTACAGTGGTGGAACCGATGTCGATTCCAAGACGACAGGCGGCGGGAACAGACTCCCTGCCTGTTGTGATATTGGTATTGCTCATTGAATGATCAGATCCTTTCGGAAAACGCTCTGCATATATTCCATTTATCCATGACGATTATACTCTAAATCTTTTTAAAATGCAACGAACAAACAAAAAGATTGTCGAATCCTGGGGTTAAGAAGTTCTAAAGAATCCTAAATTTTTATTAAATTTATGAAAGAAGAAGAATTCCGGTTTACTTTATTTTCGACGGGTGATAAAATATATTCGTATGTTTGTCCGTCCATGACATTGGAAAGAAAAGGAATCAGGTTGGAGGGAATTCCCGAATGAGTAATTTTGAAAAGCGTTTTGGAAAGTATGCCATCAGAAATTTACCGTTGATCTTAATCATCTGTTATGTAGTGGGTTATCTGATCGAATTGATCAATCCTCAGCTGCAGTATTACATGACTTTGAACCCCTACGCCATTCTTCACGGTCAGGTCTGGAGGCTGGTGACCTGGATCCTGATCCCTCCCAGCTCCTTTAGTCTTTTTACTGTGATCATGCTTTTTTTCTATTACAGCATCGGCGTATCCCTGGAACGGGTCTGGGGAACGTACCAATATAATGTCTATATGATTTCCGGCATGCTGTTTACCATCGCAGGAAGCTTCGCGGCCTTGGGGGTCTATTATCTCATGGGCTACGGCGGAGTCGCGGATGAGTACAACATGCAGGTGATGTCCATGGTATTCAGCACCTATTATATCAACATGTCCATCTTTATGGCATATGCCGCTACCTTTCCGAACGCGGTTGTGCTTCTGATGTTCATTATTCCTGTTAAGATGAAGTGGATGGGAATTGCATATTCCGCTTTGCTTTTATTCGATGTGATCTCGGCGACGGGCAATCCCATGGTGAATATCTTTTATCGGACCGCTATTGTAGCGTCCCTTTTGAATTTCATCGTCTTCTGGCTTCGGACCAGGATGCGGCATATGGCTCCGAAGCAGGTGATCCGCAGGCAGCAGTTTAAGTCCCAGGTGCATCAGACCAATAAGATCACAAAGCATAAGTGCGCCATCTGCGGCAGGACCGATGAGGACGATCCCAGTCTGGAATTCCGTTTCTGCTCCAAATGCAACGGCAATTATGAATATTGCCAGTATCATTTGTTCACCCATGAGCATGTGAAGTGACAGAGAGGTATGTGAAACGTCTGAAAGGGATCCGGGATATGATGGAAAAGGCATATGAAGCGATCAGAAAGGATTAATATGGTAGAGAAGGAAATATTGTTTGCGAAGACTTTGGAGTCCGTCAGGCAGCTGGCGAGGAAGCAGGGGAACTGTATCAGCACGGAGCAGGTAGAGGAGGCCTTTGCCCCCCTTGGGTTTACGGAAGAGCAGCTTAAAATGGTTTACGATTACCTGGAGAAGAACCATATTGGCATCGGAGAGCCTCTGGAGGCGGAGGAGTATCTGACCAGGGAAGAGAAGGACTATCTGGATATCTATCTGGAGCAGTTAAGGGATCTCGAACAGGTCAGCGAAGGCGAAAAGGAGGCCATTACCCTGTCGGCTATGGCAGGGGATCCGGCAGCCCAGAGCAGGCTCATCGAGCTGTACCTTCCCGACGTGGTGGAGGTGGCCAAGCTCTATGCCGGGCAGGGGGTATTCCTGGAAGATCTGATCGGAGAGGGAAACGTGGCGCTGGCCCTGGGAGTGACCATGCTGGGGTGTCTGGAGCATGCGGCCGAGGCCCAGGGGATGCTGGGCAAGATGATGATGGACGCCATGGAGGAGCATATCGCCGAAACCGTCTCCAATTCAAAGATCGGTCAGAGAGCCGTGAATAAGGTCAATAAGGTGATGGAAAAGGCGAAGGAGCTGTCGGAGGAAATGCGGCGGAAGGTGACGCCCCAGGAGCTTGCAGAAGAAAGCGGTCTGTCCGTTTCGGAGATCATGGATGCTGTGCGCATCAGCGGCTACCATATTGAATATATCGAGGTGGCGCGGGATGTATAAGCAGCAGTATGAGGATTATAAATATGTGATGCAGGATGTTTATCAGGTTTATCTCGGCGCAAAATATACCTTTGAAGAGGTGGCGGACAATGAGGAGGTTCCTTTTAAACTCCGGCTGATCCTGGAGCGGTATGTTTATCAGGATATCGATCCCGAGACCACCCTGGAAAGCCACTTCTATTACCTGGACGGAAAAGGACTGATCCTTAAGATCTACAGGCAGATCAAGCTGAAGGTAAAGTTCAATATCATTGAGGAAAAAAAGAGTCTGGGGGGAAGGGTGACAAGCCAGTATGTCACGAAGGTCCTGCCCATCGATCAGTTTGTGGAGATGACGCCGCAGGAGAAGGAAAAAAGAGGTGTGGTGATCCAGGAGATCATGTGCAGCAAGCTGGCGCTGATGGCTTTTTAAGCAAATGAATGAAGAGGAGAAGAAGAATGGAACTGGAAAATTTAAGGGCTTATGAATTGTTGTATACAAAGGAGATCTCCGACCTGAAGTCGACGGGGTATGTGCTGAGGCATATTAAGACCGGGGCGAAGGTGGTGCTTTTGGCCAATGAGGACGAGAATAAGGTGTTCAATATCGCTTTCCGCACGCCGCCTGAGGATTCTACCGGCGTGCCCCATATCATCGAGCATTCCGTGCTGTGCGGCTCTAAGGAATTCCCTGTGAAGGATCCCTTTGTGGAGATGGTAAAGGGGTCGTTAAATACTTTTTTGAACGCCATGACTTATCCGGACAAGACCTGCTATCCGGTGGCGAGCTGCAACGATAAGGATTTCCAGAACCTGATGCATATTTATCTGGACGCTGTATTTTATCCGAATATTTATCGGAACCGGAAGATCTTTGAGCAGGAAGGCTGGCATTATGAGCTGGACAGCCTTGACGGGGAGCTGACCATAAACGGCGTGGTATACAACGAGATGAAGGGGGCTTTTTCTTCCCCGGATGATGTGCTGTACCGCCAGATCTCCAATTCTCTGTTTCCGGATACGATTTACGGAGTGGAGTCCGGCGGGGATCCGGATGTGATCCCTAAACTTACTTATGAGCAGTTTTTGGAGTTCCACAGAAGGTATTACCATCCTTCCAACAGCTATATTTATCTGTACGGCAACATGGATATGGCGGAGAAGCTGGAATATATCGACGAACACTATCTGTCCGCTTTTGACGCCCTTGAGATCGATTCCTGCATAAAGCTTCAGGAGCCTTTTAAAGAGCTGCGCCGCTTAGAGGTGGATTATCCCATCAGCGACGGGGAAGAGGAAGCGGGCAACGCCAATCTGGCATGGAATGCCTGTGTGGGCACCAGCCTGGACCGGGATCTGTACGTGGCTTTTCAGATTCTGGATTACGCCCTTTGCACCGCCCAGGGAGCGCCCCTAAAGCAGGCTCTGGTGGATAAGGGGCTGGGCAAGGATGTGTTCAGCGAATATGACAACGGGATCAGACAGCCTTATTTCAGCATTATCGCCAAGGGAACCGATGGGGACAGGGCCCAGGAATTCCTGGATACCATCCGGGAAGAGCTTAAGAAGCTGGTGACGGAAGGAATTGATAAAAAAGCCCTTCTGGCCGGGGTCAACTTCTATGAATTCCGGTATCGGGAGGCGGATTTTAAGCATATCCCCAAGGGACTGATGTACGGTCTCCAGATCCTGGACAGCTGGCTGTATGACGACAGCAAGCCTTTCATCCATATTGAGGCTAACGATACCTTCGCCAGAATGCGGGAGTATGTGGAGACGGATTATTTTGAGAACCTGGTAAAGGTATGGCTGCTGGAAAATCCCCACAGTTCCCTGGTGGTGCTTCGTCCGAAGAAGGGGCTTGCGGCAGAAAAGGACGCCAGATTAAGGGAAGAGCTTGCTAAAGTAAAGTCCGGCATGAGCGCCGATATGCTGCAGGCTATTATGGAAGAGGCCAGGGCCCTGAAGGAATATCAGGAATCGGAGGACAGAGAAGAGGATCTGAATAAGCTGCCCTTCCTGACCAGGGAGGACATGAAGAAGGAAGCCGTCCGTGCCGTTAATGAGGAGCTTTCCTTCGGGAATACCAGGGTGCTGTACCATGATATTTTCACCAATGAGATCGGGTATCTGCGGCTTTCCTTCCGGCTGGACCAGATACCGGAGCGGCTCTATCCCTATGTGGGCTTTCTGAGGGATGTGATGGGACGCCTGAGCACGGAGCATTTTACCTACGGGGATCTTTATAACGAGATCAACCTGCAGACTGGCACCATTTATGCCACTACCAACGTTTATCCCAGCGTGAAGGAACTTGGCAGCTATCAGGTGACTTTCGATCTGTATACCAAGGCTTTGTACCAGAACCTGAAAAAAGCGGTGGAGCTGATGGGAGAGATCCTGCTTACCAGCGACTATGGGGATCAAAAGCGGCTGCTGGAGATCCTGGCAGAGGGAAAGATGAGAATGGCTTCCCAGATGATCTCCGGCGGGGAAAGTGTGGCAATAGGCCGCGCCCTGTCTTATGGAAGTTCGTCTGCGGCGGTGAACGAGATCCTGTCAGGCATGTCTTATTATCGCCTGGTTTCAGATCTGGAGACGAATTTTGAGGAAAAGAAAGAGACTCTGACAGCGGCGTTAAAGGAGCTGGCGCAGATGATCTTCCGCCCCGAGAATCTGTTTGTGGACTTTACGGGAACCAGGGAAGGTTTGGAAGCGGCGAAGGAACCGGTCCTTGCCCTGAAGGAGAAGCTCTATACCTGTCAGGTGGAAAAGGGGCATTTCGAACCGACGCTGGAAAAGAGAAACGAGGGTTATATGACCTCCGGACAGGTCCAGTATGTGTGCCGCGCAGGCAATTTCCGGAAGAAAGGGCTTCCTTTCCATGGTTCTTTGTATGTGCTGCGGGTGATGATGGGCTACGATTATCTGTGGATCAATGTCCGGGTGAAGGGAGGCGCTTACGGCTGCTTCTGTAATTTCGGAAAGACAGGGGAAAGCTATTTCGCATCCTACCGGGATCCCAATCTTTTGGGAACCGTGGAAGTTTATGAAAAGGCGGCGGAGACAATCGCAAAGTTCGATGCGGACGAGCGGGTCATGACCCAGTATATCATCGGCGCCATCGGCAGCCTGGATACTCCCATGAATCCTTCCGCCAAGGGTTCCTTCTCCCTGAACTGTTATATGACGGGACAGACGGATGAAGACTTCCAGAGGGAGCGGGATGAACTGCTGGCCACGACCCCGGCGGATATCCGGAAGCTGGCGGAATATATCAGGGCCTTTATGTCGGATGATTTCTATTGTGTAGTAGGAAGTGCGGAGAAGATAAAGGAAGCGGAAGAAAGCTTCCTTCATGTGGAGAATTTGTTGGGGGTATGACAATGAAGAGAAAAGTGAAAAAGATCCTGAATACGATTATTTTAATGCTGATGGCTGCCTGTCTGATTTCCTGCGGCAGCGCGGATTCTTTGTATCAGAAGGCGGAAAATGCTGGCTCTGCTCCGGACGAAGCTGCCGGGGCGGAGGGCGGCTATTCCTATTTTGGAGAATCCTGGGGTTCCGATTGGGATGCCGGGGCGGAGGAAGAAGCAGAGGAAACGGATGTCACTGTGGATGAGAGCGGCAATTCCAGTATGAGGGAGACAGACCGCAAGCTGATCAAAACAGTGAATATGACCGTTGAGACCAGAACCTTCGACGAGATGTACGGCAGGCTGAGACAGCAGGTTGACGCTTTGGGCGGTTATATTGAAAATATGGAGGTCTACAATGGCAGCATCTACGATTCCTACAGGAGCAGCAGAAGCGCAAGCCTGAAGATCCGGATCCCCCGGGAGAAGCTGGAGGATTTTCTGATCACGGTGACGGATTTGGGAAATGTGATCAGAAGGAATGACAGCGAAGATGATGTGACTTTGGCCTATGTGGACTTAGAGAGCCATAAGCTTGCCCTGGAGACGGAGCAGGCAAGGCTTCTGGAGCTTCTTGAGAGGGCGGAGACGGTGGAGGATATTATCACCATAGAAAGCCGCCTGTCCGATATCCGTTACCAGATCGAGAGCATGGAGTCCCAGCTGCGCACCTATGACAACAAGGTGAACTACAGCACGGTCTACATGGATATCGAAGAGGTGCAGGAGCTGACTCCCATTGCAAAGGAGACTGTCTGGGAACGTATTTCCGGAGGCTTCATGGACAGCCTGAAGAATATTGGAAACGGTGTGACGGAACTGGTGGTGTGGCTCCTTTCCAATCTCCCCTATCTGGTCGTGCTGGGGCTTCTGGCTCTGTTGATCGTCTGGATTTGCATCCGGCAGAGCAAAAAAGCGAAGAAGAAAAGGCTGGCGAATCCCGGCGGCGTATATGGGTATGGGAACATGTCCGGGCGGCAGGGATATCCCGGGCAAAGCCCCATGAACCCGGTGCGGCCCCCCGTAGGGAATCCTTCCACGGGGAATGTTCCTGCAGGGAATGAACCTGTGGGGAATCCGGCAAGCGCGGCGCCTGATCCCAGAGAGGATCCCGGACAGAGCCAGTCTAAGGCCGGACAGGACAAGGCGTAAGACGGGCAGGACAGGAATATTATCGGTCCCAGGCAAATAAGGCTTGGGCCTACAGGAGCGGATATGAGCAAAAAAACAAGCTATAAATCTGGTTTTGTGACCATCATCGGCAGGCCGAATGTGGGGAAATCCACTTTGATGAACCATCTGATCGGACAGAAGATCGCCATCACCTCCAATAAGCCCCAGACCACCAGGAACAGGATCCAGACGGTCCTGACCCTGCCTGAGGGGCAGATCGTGTTCCTGGATACCCCGGGTATCCATAAGGCGAAGAATAAGCTTGGAGATTATATGGTAAACGCCGCAGAGCATACCTTAAAGGAAGTGGATGTGATCCTGTGGCTGGTGGAGCCCACCAGTTATATCGGAGCAGGGGAGCGGCATATCATAGAACAGCTGAAGCAGGTGAACACGCCGGTGATCCTGGTGATCAACAAGACGGATACCATTAAAAAGGATGAGGTGCTGCTTTATATCGACACTTACCGGAAAATGCTGGATTTCCGGGAGATCGTCCCTGTTTCTGCCCTGAAAGGGTACAATACGGACGAACTGGTGCGGTGTATCCTGAAATATCTGCCGGAGGGCGTCCCTTTTTATGACGAGGATACCGTTACGGATCAGCCCATGCGCCAGATCGCGGCGGAACTGATCCGGGAAAAGGCCCTGCGACTGCTTTCGGAGGAGATTCCCCACGGCATCGCCGTGACCATAGAGAGCATGAAATACCGTAAGAAGATCTGCGATATAGAAGCTACCATTATCTGTGAAAAGGATTCCCATAAGGGGATCATCATCGGAAAAGGCGGCGAAATGCTGAAAAAGATCGGCTCTCAGGCCAGGCCGGAAATAGAGGATATGCTGGAATGTCAGGTCAATCTTCAGCTTTGGGTCAAGGTGAAGAAGGACTGGAGAGACAGCGATTATCTGCTTAAGAACTTTGGGTACAATCCAAAAGATATGGATCCGGACGAATAGAAAACTGAAAAAAGCAAACCCTATAAGCATACGAAATGTGTGCAGAGGGGAACAAGCAGATGAAAGCATTGAGTTACTGGCAGCAGTTTGCTGCGTCCGGAAAAGTAGAGGATTATTTACGATATATCTGTCAGGAAAGACAGGAAGAAAAGGCAGAATATCAGCTTCAGGAGAGTAAAGAGCAGTATGCGGGAATTCATATGGGTAACGGGAATTGTTCTGAATCAGGCGCCTGTCGGGGAATATGACAGGCGCGTCTGCCTTTTAACGCTGGAACTGGGGAAAATATCTGCTTTTGCCAAGGGCGCCCGCAGGCAGGGCAGCCGTCTTACAGCCTCCACCAGTCCTTTTTCCTACGGAAGCTTTCGCCTTTATGAGGGAAAAAGCTCATACACCATTACGGAAGCGGAGATCCGAAATTATTTTGAGCAGCTCAGAACGGATTATGCCGGCGCCTGTTATGGAATGTATTTTGCGGAGCTGGCTGATTTTTATGCCAGGGAAAATAACGATGAGAGAAAGCTTCTCGGCCTTTTGTATCAGTCCATGAGAGCCCTGTGCTCGCCTGCCCTGCCCAATCGTCTGGTGAAGTGTATCTATGAGATCAGGACGGTTGTGGTAAACGGAGAGTATCCCGGTATCCCGGTGGACAGGAAATTTGAGGATGCTGCGGTATATGCCTTGAATTACATAGCGGAAAGCCCCATCGAAAAATTATATACTTTTACAGTGACGGATAAGGTGCTTGAAGAACTGGAAGAGATCGCGGAAGGTTATATGAGTACCTTTGTGGACCGGGAGATGAAAAGCTTAAAGGTTTTGCAAACTCTGTGTTGAAAAAGATGTCTGAATTTGGTATGATAGGATGACATGAAAGGAAGATTTGAGGAGAGTCGATGATGAAAGGGAAGGGAAGGCCGGCCGTCTGTATGGCTGGGCTGTTTGTTCTGTGTATGCTGTTTCTGGCAGGCTGTAACGAATTAAAACCTCCCGAGGATGTGACGGTATCCTCGCTGGCGATCCGCCGGGACGGCAGGGTGACCCTCTGGCTGGTAGAGGATTTTTCCCAGAGCTATTATGAGGTGCAGGAACTTCAGGATATGGCGGAGGAGGAGATCAGGGCCTTTAATGAAGACCACAGTTCCCAGGGCTTGACAGCTTTGGTGGAATCTGTTACCATGTCCGGGGATGAAGGGACGGTGTGTCTGAAGCTTTCCTTTAACGGACTGGAGGCCTACCGCGCCTATACCGGGAACGTTTTGTTTTATGGAACGGCAGAAGAAGCCGGAATCCTGGGTTATGCCCCCTCCGGTCCCTTCCGGGCCGTAAAGGACGGGGAACTGGTTCCTGCAGAAGAAATCCCGGATCTGACAGGAAAACATATCCTTTTTACCAAAGAAAAGCTTTGTATTTACGGACCTTATCGTCCGCAGTATGTCTGCGGGGACGCATCCCTGAATGCGGATTACGGGGTGGAAGTTGCCGGGACAGAAGAATATACCTATATCATCATGAAATAAGCGAGGAGCAGCTATTATGGAAAAAACGTTGGACAAAATTGTGGCATTATCCAAGGCCAGAGGATTTATCTATCCCGGTTCCGAAATTTACGGCGGCCTGGCGAACACCTGGGATTACGGCAATCTGGGGGTAGAACTGAAAAATAATGTAAAAAAAGCCTGGTGGCAGAAGTTCATCACGGAGAATCCTTATAACGTAGGAGTGGACTGCGCGATCCTGATGAATCCCCAGACCTGGGTTGCCAGCGGTCATCTGGGAAGTTTTTCCGATCCTCTTATGGACTGTAAGGAGTGCCATGAGAGATTCCGGGCGGACAATCTGATCGAGGAGTACTGCGCGAAAGAGGGCATCGCCCTGGAGTCCAGCGTGGACGGCTGGAGCCAGGAGCAGATGAAGAATTTCATTGAGGAGCACAAGGTGCCCTGCCCTTCCTGCGGCAAGCATAATTTCACGGACATCCGGCAGTTCAACCTGATGTTCAAGACCTTCCAGGGGGTGACGGAAGACGCCAAGAACACTGTGTATTTAAGACCCGAGACTGCCCAGGGAATTTTCGTGAATTTCAAGAATGTCCAGAGAACCTCAAGGAAAAAGATTCCTTTCGGCATCGGTCAGATCGGAAAATCCTTCCGCAATGAGATCACTCCCGGCAACTTCACCTTCCGTACCAGGGAATTTGAGCAGATGGAGCTGGAGTTCTTCTGCGAGCCGGATACGGATCTGGAATGGTTCGAATACTGGAGAAGCTTCTGTTTCAACTGGCTGAAGAGCCTGGGGTTAAAGGAAGAAGAGCTGCGCCTCAGGGATCACGAGAAGGAAGAGCTGAGCTTCTACAGCAAGGCTACCACGGATATCGAGTTTAAGTTCCCCTTTGACTGGGGTGAGCTGTGGGGCATTGCGGACAGAACCGATTATGACCTGACCCAGCATGCCAATGTGTCCGGGGAGGATCTGGCTTACTTTGACGACGAGAAAAAGACCAAGTATATCCCTTATGTGATCGAGCCCTCTCTGGGGGCGGACAGAGTGGTGCTGGCCTTCCTGTGCGCCGCTTATGACGAAGAAGAACTGGAGGGCGGGGATGTGCGTACCGTGTTGCATTTCCATCCTGCCCTGGCCCCTGTGAAGATCGGCATCCTGCCCCTGTCCAAGAAGCTGGGGGAGGGCGCGGAGAAGATTTATGCCAGGCTTTCCAGGAAATATAACTGTGAATATGACGACAGAGGCAATATCGGCAAGAGATACCGCCGCCAGGATGAGATCGGCACGCCCTTCTGCATTACCTATGATTTCGATTCCGAGACAGACGGCTGCGTCACAGTCCGCTTCCGGGATTCCATGGAGCAGGAGAGAGTGGCCATTGACAATCTGGAAGCTTACTTTGCGGATAAGTTCGACTTTTAATATAACAGACATTTGAGAGGATGATATTCATGAAACCTTACGGAGTAAATGAACTGCGGAGAATGTTCCTGGAGTTCTTTGAAAGCAAGGGACATCTGAAAATGAAAAGCTTTTCTCTGGTGCCCCATAACGATAACAGCCTGCTGATCATCAATTCCGGCATGGCTCCCTTAAAGCCTTATTTTACCGGACAGGAGATCCCTCCCAGGAGGCGGGTGACCACCTGTCAGAAGTGCGTGCGTACCGGCGATATTGAAAATGTGGGAAAGACTGCCAGGCACCTGACCTTTTTTGAAATGCTGGGAAATTTTTCCTTCGGGGATTATTTTAAGCATGAGGCCATTGCCTGGACTTGGGAATTCCTGACCCAGGTGGTGGGGATGGATCCGGACAGGCTGTACCCTTCTATTTACAGCGAGGACGACGAGGCCTTCGATATCTGGACTAAGGAGATCGGGGTTCCTGCGGAGAAGATCACCCGTTTTTACCGGGATGAGAACGGAAAATGCGATAATTTCTGGGAGCACGGAGCTGGTCCCTGCGGGCCCTGTTCCGAGGTTTATTACGACAGAGGCATCAAATACGGCTGCGGAAAGCCGGACTGTAAGGTGGGCTGCGACTGCGACCGTTTTATGGAGGTCTGGAACAATGTGTTCACCCAGTTTGACGGGGACGGGCACGGCAATTATACGGAGCTGGAGCAGAAGAATATCGATACCGGCATGGGGCTGGAGCGTCTGGCCGTGGTGGTGCAGGACGTGGACTCTGTTTTTGACATTGACACCATGAAGGCTATCCGGGACCGTATCTGTCAGATGGCGGGAGTGGAATATGAGACGGATGAGGCGAAGGATGTTTCCATCCGGCTGATCACGGACCATATCCGTTCCTCTACCTTTATGATCAGCGACGGCATCATGCCCTCCAACGAAGGAAGGGGCTATGTGCTGCGCCGTCTGATCCGCCGGGCTGCCAGACACGGCCGGCTTCTCGGCATCGAAGGAAAGTTCCTGGCGGATCTGAGCCAGACGGTGATCCGTGAATGTAAGGACGGTTATCCGGAGCTGGAGGAGAAGAAGTCCTTCATTTTAAATGTCCTGACCCAGGAGGAAGATAAATTCGATAAGACCATCGACCAGGGCTTAAGCATCCTGGGAGAGATGGAAGAGGAAATGAAGAAGGCGGGAATCACGGAGCTGTCCGGAGACAATGTCTTCAAATTATATGATACTTACGGCTTCCCTGTGGACCTGACGGAGGAGATCCTGGCGGAAAAGGGCTTTACCATAGACCAGGCCGGCTTCGCTGTGCGCATGCAGGTACAGAAGGATACCGCCCGCAAGGCCCGTAAGACCACTAATTATATGGGAGCCGATGTGACGGTGTATGAATCCATCGATCCTTCCATTACCACGCAGTTTGTAGGGTATGACAGGTTAAAGCATACCTCCAGGGTCACGGCGCTCACCACGGAAACGGAAGTAGTGGATGCCCTGACCGATGGACAGACAGGTACGATCGTTGTGGAAGAAACTCCTTTCTACGCCACCATGGGCGGCCAGGTAGGGGATACCGGACGGATCGAAACCAGGGAAGGGATCTTTGAAGTAAAGGATACCATTAAGC
>CANQBS010000064.1 GCA_947589075.1 uncultured Acetatifactor sp. | reverse complement strand
TGGAGGCCGAGGCGGAGGCCGAGGCCATCCTCAAGGTGCAGTCCGATATGAAGGAGGTCTGCGAAACCGCCGCATACCTTTCCGACCTGAAGGCTCCCCTGCTTGCAGTGAAGTCCGCCGAAGATCCCGGGCGGATGATCGAGCTTCTTGAAAAGCAGATAGAAGCCCGCAAAAAAACGGTGGAGTCCCTGAGGAAAGCCAATTCCCTTTCGGAGACCGACCGCTGCAGGCATCTTCGGGTCATTGCTTTTCTGGAGGAATGCAGAAAGGCGCTTTATACAGGGGAAATATATTCTGCGGAAGGAGCTTCTGAGGTCAAAGAAGCTGCGTCCTCCTCTGCCGGGGCGGCTTTCTTACTCATAAAACAGCGCTTCGACGGCCGTACAGCGGCTCTTCGCCAGGAAACGGGAAAAGTGGGAGACGAACTTCACGCGCTGTTTTCTTTCGCGGAGAAGGCTTTTGACGGAGGAAATGAGATGCTGATCCTGGTGACCCAGTTAACCGTGAACAGGGACAGCGCCCGGTTTATTGCAAATTTTGGAAGCCCGGATTATCAGCGGCACAACCAGGAACTGATGCTCAGCGAGCGCCAGGACGAGATCAAATCGAGAATCGCCCAGCTGGGGCTGTAGGAAAGAATTGAACCAAATGAGTCTGTAGAGAGAAAGTCGAACCAAAAGGAAAGCACAGAAAATGAAAGAAGAAACATGGTCCCTGCCGGGGGGAAGCCTTTCTTATAGGATAAAGGAAGAAAAGGGGAGAAGGGCAGCTTCCGTTACAGGCCTGAGCGGTCCGGTAAGCAGCCTGACAGTGCCGCCCAGGCTGGGAGACTGCCCCGTGACGGAAATTTCCAGGAAAGCATTTTTGAGCAGAAAAACCCTACGTGAAGTTGTCCTGCCCGCCACCCTGGAAAGGGCAGAGGACTGGGCGTTTGCCTATTGCAGCAGGCTGGAGCGCGTCGTACTGCCGGCCCGGGAAATCACATTCGGCCGGTCAGTGTTTCTGGAGTGCGGAGCGTTAAGGGAGATTGCCGTAAAGGAAATGTCAGACGGTCTGTCCGGAAATCCGGAAAGGTGGGCCGTGCCTGAACTGACCGCTGCCGCAGTGGTTTCCTTCGGCGCCTATTATCTCCTTGACCCTGTTCATGCAGGGAACCGGGAGTGGCTGGCAAAATGGGACAGCTGCCTCCTTTCCTATCTGCATACGCAGGATCAGGAGGGCTTCGCGAAACAGGTGCTTTGTGGGGAAGAGGATTACGGCAGCACGGATCTGGAGGCCTATCTGAAGGAGCGCCGGAAAAGCAAAGTGCGGCTGGCGTTTCTGCGGCTGTTGAATCCCGGAGGGCTTAAGGAGTCTGTCAGGGAAGAACTGGAGAAGTATCTTGTCAGCCATACCAAGGGCTGTCTCAGCGAAGAAACCTGGGAGGTGGTTTTACAGGAGCATGGGGAGGAACGCAGATATTTTGAACTGTTCACGCAGCTTGGCTGCCTGACGGATGTTAACTTTGACGGTATTCTCACACAGATCGGAGAGGACTGCCCCGAAATGAAGGCATATTTCCTCAGGATCAAACAGGAGAGAATAGGATACGCCGACTTTTTTGAAGGGCTGTCCCTGGAACTATAGGGAAACTGCAGGGAAGCCTTAGGAAAGGATAAAAAATTAGTATACATATTTTGAAAATAATGCTACAATAGATTTGCCGGAGGAAAATGAACGGCTCCGCATGAACGATTTTGGGAAAATGCGGACGGAAAATGCCTGCGGGGAAAGGGTTTATTATGTTGACGCTGGAACAAGCAAGGGAAAAGCTTCAGAAATATGGTCAGGAGCATGTGCTGAAATATTATGACGAGTTGTCAGAGGAGCAGAAGCAGGCGCTGCTGGAGCAGATAGAACATGCGGATCTGTCGCGGGTGGAGGCTTGTAAGCATCCGGAGGATCTGCTGCAGAGAGGAGTGATCGCCCCCCTGGCGTCCATGCAGCTCGGGGAGATCGATGAGAACCGGGAAAGCTTTACCGCCGCCGGACTTAAGGCTATCCGTGCCGGCAGGGTGGGAGCCGTGCTGCTTGCCGGCGGCATGGGAACCAGGCTGGGAAGCGATGATCCCAAGGGAATGTACAATATCGGGGTGACCAGGAAGCTGTACATCTTCCAGTGTCTGATCAATAATCTGATGGATGTGGTGCGGGAAGCAGGCAATTATATTCATCTGTTCGTGATGACCAGCGACAAGAACCACGACGCTACGGTGAATTTTTTTGAGAAGCATGATTTCTTTGGCTACGACGGAAGCTTTGTTCACTTTTTCAAACAGGAAATGGCGGTGGCATGCGACTATAACGGGAAGATTTATATGGAGGAAAAGGGGAAAATGTCCACTTCCCCCAACGGAAACGGAGGCTGGTTTATTTCCCTGAAGCGGGCTGGTCTTCTGGATCTGGTGCATGAAGCGGGGATCGAATGGCTGAATGTTTTTGCCGTGGATAACGTGCTGCAGCGGATAGCGGATCCCTGCTTTGTAGGGGCTGCCATACTGCGGAATTGTTCCGTAGGCGCCAAGGTGGTGCGCAAGAACGCTCCGGATGAAAAGGTGGGGGTGGTGTGTCTGGAAGACGGCAGACCTTCCATCGTGGAATATTACGATCTGACACAGGAGCTGATGGATGCGAAGGATGAGAACGGGGATCCGGCATATTATTTCGGCGTTATTTTAAATTATCTCTTCCGCAGGGAGGATCTGGAAGCCATGCTTTCGTCCCTGCCTTTGCACCTGGTGGAGAAAAAGATCCCGTATCTGGACGAGGAAGGGCATCTGGTAAAGCCGGAGGCTCCGAACGGATATAAATTTGAAAACCTGGTGTTGGACATGATCCATCAGCTGCCCAGCTGCCTGCCTTTTGAGGTGGTGAGGGAGAAGGAATTCGCCCCGGTGAAAAATCCCACGGGAATAGATTCCGTAGAGAGCGCCCGGGCGCTTCTTGCGCTGAACGGAGTGGAACTGTAGCGGAAGGGTTCGGCACGGATTGACACAGATGAACAGATAATAGATAAGAGCAGGAGGAAGGACTTATGAAAATTTTGGTAACAGGCGGCGCTGGTTTTATTGGAAGCCATACGGTAGTTGAACTGCAGGAAGCGGGATATGATGTGGTGGTTCTCGACAATCTGAGCAATTCCTCTGAGAAGTCCCTGGAAAGGGTGGCGAAGATCACCGGGAAGAGGGTGACCTTTTATAAAGCGGACATTTTGGACAGGGAGGCCCTGGAGCATATATTTAACAGCGAGAACATCGACGCAGTGATCCATTTCGCAGGGCTTAAGGCGGTGGGAGAGTCCGTACAGAAGCCCTGGGAGTATTATGAAAACAATATTGCCGGCACTCTGACCCTGGTGGATGTGATGCGCAGGCACGGAGTGAAGAATATTATCTTTTCCTCCAGCGCCACCGTATACGGCAATCCGGCGTTCATTCCCATTACGGAGGAATGCCCCAAGGGTCAGTGCACGAATCCCTACGGCTGGACCAAATCCATGCTGGAGCAGATCCTGAGCGACATCCAGAAGGCGGATCCTGAGTGGAATGTGATCCTGTTACGATATTTCAACCCCATAGGCGCCCATAAGAGCGGCACTATAGGCGAGAATCCCAGCGGTGTGCCGAACAATCTGATGCCTTATATTACCCAGGTGGCGGTAGGAAAGCGCAAGGAGCTGGGAGTCTTCGGCAATGATTATGATACACCGGACGGCACGGGGGTAAGGGATTACATTCATGTGGTGGATCTTGCCAGAGGACATGTGTGCGCCCTGAAAAAGATCGAGGAGAAGGCGGGCCTTAAGATCTACAACCTGGGTACGGGAGTGGGCTACAGTGTGCTGGATATCGTGAAGAATTTTGAAGAAGCCACCGGCGTAAAGATTCCCTATGTGATCAAAGACCGCAGACCCGGGGATATCGCCACCTGCTATTCAGACGCTGCAAAGGCGAAGGAAGAGCTGGGCTGGACCGCCCAGTACGGAATTAAGGAAATGTGCGAGGATTCCTGGAGATGGCAGAAGAACAATCCCAACGGATACGAGGATTGATCCTCCGCTGATCTCGATATTACACTGAATTAAAAACAGCTGCGTATGCCCCGCCTGCAGGGTATGCGCAGCTGAATTTATGCTGCATAAAGATACATAGGATATGCGCAGCTGAATCTATGCTGCATAAAGATACATAGGATATGCGCAGCTGAATTTATGCCACATAAAGATACATAAAGATAAAGTGGCAGATGCTTCCGCCCATGCAGAAGAGGTGGAATACCTCGTGGGAGCCGAAGCCCTTGTGCCTGGAATTAAAAAGAGGCAGCTTCAGGGCATAGATCACACCGCCTGCAGTATAGATCAGTCCTCCTGCCAGCAGCCATAAAAAGCCAGACCGGGGAAGGGTCTCCCACAGCGGGCCGAATACCAGAAGGCAGACCCAGCCCATGGCAATGTATATGATGGAAGAAAACCATTTCGGGCATGTTACCCAGCATGCCTTCACGGTCATGCCCACCAGGGCGATGCCCCATACCAGAGCCAGAAGTCGGTATCCCAGCTGACCGCCCAGGATGATCAGACAGACGGGGGTATAAGAGCCTGCGATCAGCACAAAGATCATCATATGATCGATCTTTTTGAAAAAACGAAGGCGTCTGCCTGTAAGGTTGACGGAATGATAAGTTGCGCTGGCTCCGTACAGCAGGATCATGCTTCCCATAAAAATGGCCATTGCCAGAAGGTTCCGGTCCCCGCTTGTAACGCCGGCCTTCACCAGCAGGGGAACTGCTGCAAACACAGCCATCATCATGCCCACAAAATGTGTCAGAGCGCTTCCGGGTTCCCTGATTGTAATCTGCATATTGACCTCCCATAAACTTCAATTTTCCCTGATGTTATTTTATCCGGGAAAAGACGGAAAATACATCACAAAGTTACGATAACCACAAAATAATTTTATAAATATCATCACATAGTATTTAAAACTACGTAAGATTATCTTGATGTTACACCTGAAAAGGGAAAAAGTCAATATGCTTTTTAAGTTTTCTGATGGGACTTTCTCGTGGAATTTTTTTTAGGATCTTCTCCTGTGTTTTTTCTCAGGGATCCTCTTCTATTACCTGAATCTCCAGATAGTCGAAAGGTATTTCCTCCATAAAATTATCCTGTCGGAATCTCACCTTACTGTGCCGCTTAAAATCCTTTATATTTGTTTCCAGCCAGATGGGCTTGCCCAGGTCAAACTGCCGGCAGATCTCATCTATCGCCCGGAATATCTTATGAGTTCTGGTTTCATCGCTGGGATCCTGGATCACCGTATCCTTCAAAAGGTGGTTGTCTTTGAATATTTTGCCCCATAAACGAAACATGTTAAAACCTCCCTGACCCATTCATTGCCTGAAGCTTGTGCAGCAGCTTTACGTCAGTATAGCGGATTGCTGCGGGAAAGTAAAGTTTTTTTCATATTTTATATTTGCAGGCATAAAATGAGTTGCGGCTTATCTGCGGCTGCAGATGGAGACGGACAGACAATGTAAAAAAAGGATTAATTATTTGTGAAGTCTATACAATTTTATAGTTATTTATGTTATACTGATGATGACACAATCAAGTATAAAAGTTTT
Organism: uncultured Acetatifactor sp.; assembly: GCA_947589075.1. Lineage (GTDB taxonomy): Bacteria > Bacillota > Clostridia > Lachnospirales > Lachnospiraceae > Acetatifactor. The sequence continues at coordinate 10,606 of CANQBS010000064.1, read as the reverse complement.
AAAGGAGCGCCACAAATGGAACTTAGGGAAACCGGCAACGGCGTAGACAGCTGGAAAGAAGTCAATCTGATCTATAACGCGGCCCTCAGACAGATTGAAACGAAAATGGAAATCCTGAACGAAGAATTTCAGCATGTCCACCAATATAATCCGATCGAGCATATTAAGTCCCGGATCAAGACGCCGGAGAGTATTGTGAAAAAACTCAGGCGCCATGGATATGAATCCACCATTGAAAATATGATAGAGTATGTCAATGATATTGCGGGGATCCGTATTATTTGTTCTTTTACCTCTGATATTTACCGTATCGCGGAGATGATCAGGAAACAGAGGGATATTCATGTCCTTGCGGTGAAGGATTATATTACTTATCCCAAGGCCAGCGGATATAAAAGCTACCACATGATCATCACGGTACCGGTATACCTGTCGGACAGGATCGTGGATACCAAGGTAGAGATCCAGATCCGGACGGTCGCAATGGATTTCTGGGCCAGCCTGGAGCACAAGATCCATTATAAATTTGAAGGGGACGCACCGGAGCATATTCAGAGCGAGCTGATAGAGTGTGCCAAGCTCGTGGCGGATCTGGATGCCAGGATGCTCACCCTGAATGAGGAGATCCTGGCGATCGGTCAGACTGAAAGAATCCTATGAAAAACGCCCTGTAAATGAGGAGTGCCCAGGCACCTTGCAGCACCTGGGCTATTATGAAAAAATAATGTAACTGTCATGGCATTTGCTCTCTTCAATGTACTTATAGTATAACAATGAGATATGAATAAATTATGAACACTGTGTGAAACATTGGTGAATATCACGAAATTCAAATAGAAAAAACTGTCGGCACCAGCAGAATCAACAAAAAATCTGAGATGATTGTAATGCAGACAAAAAAATGGTAGAATAAAAAAGATAGTGAAGCGGCATGGATGAGATCTTTTTTATGGAAAATGTACAGGGAAAAGGATATGGTTGGAGGAAAGCGGATGGAGAACTTAATGGACAAGCTGGCGCAGCGGTGGAATGCGCAGGAGATCATGAAAGCGAACATGGCGGCGGAAACCCGGGAATTGGAGCAGCTGCGCAGCCGGGTCAAGGAATATGAGGAATGTTTATCTCAGATGCGTTCCTTATGTGAGGAAATGCAGAAGGCATCTTCATCGATGGAACAACAGGCGAAGAAAGTATCCGCCCAGATGGAACAGCAGCTGCGGGAAAATGTTTCTGTCACAGAGCGGCTGTTAAAGGAGAGGATAGAGTATCTGTCTGAGGAAGCCATCGGTCATTTGGCTGAAACGGAAGCAGGGATCTCGGAGAGTATTGTCAGGCTTCAGGAGCTGGAAGAAAAACAGCCCAGTCAGGAATGGCTTCAGGAATCCATTGCCGAGCTGACGACCCATATAGATGATGTCGTACATAAGGAAAATGTCAAGGTATACCGCAATGTTCAGGCAGTGGTCATGGAAGAAACCACAAAACAGACCGGGGAGCTTAAGGATGCTGTGGGAGGATTGGCAGGGAAGCTGTCGGCGGTTTTGGGCGTGTCCATTGCTGCGCTCCTTTTGTCCGGGGCGTCCCTTGCCTTTTTGCTTTTGACTTATTTTCATATTTTATAGGGACTGGGTCCGGACATCGTAAGGGAAAGGATTCGGATCCTGCAGGGAAGCTGGTTTGGACACCGTGCAGGAATGGGTCCTGGCAGGATAGGGGGTCGTTATGGGAAAACAGCTTTGGAAACCGGGGAATATGCTTTATCCCCTTCCGGTGGTCATGGTTACGGCAGCTGACAGGAGAGGGAAGGCAAATATTATTACGATAGCATGGACAGGCACGGTTTGCAGCGATCCTCCCATGGTATCCATATCAGTCAGGCCGGAGCGGTATTCTTACCCGATCTTGAAGGAAACCGGTGAGTTTACCATCAATCTGGTCACCAGGGAGCTTGTGTATGCGGCCGATTATTGCGGCGTGAAAAGCGGAAGAGACGTGGATAAGTTTGAAAAGCTTCATCTGACCAGCCTGCCTGCTGAAAAGGTACATGCTCCGCTGATCGGGGAAAGTCCTGTTAACATCGAATGCCGGGTGCGGGAGATAATACCCCTTGGCAGTCATGATATGTTCCTGGCGGAAGTCGCCGCTGTTCATGCGGATGAAAAGTATATGGATGAGAAGCATGCGTTTCGCCTGGAAAGTGCTGACCCCATTGTTTATTCCCATGGCACGTATTATGCCTGTGGGGATGCTTTGGGTAGGTTTGGTTACAGCGTGCGAAAGAAAGCATGAATGAAAGCATGAAAGAAAAGAGTGATTCTGTTTATGGAAAATCTGAGGCGGTCCGAAGGACCGCTTCTATTTGCATCAAAAAATATGAGGATAGGAATTCCGAAAAAATATCGGAAAACCTGCGGGATAAAATCAAAAGAAAGGGAGATACTCCTGAAAGAGCGGCTGAACTGTTACAAGATGATTCTCGTTTTGCGGGAAAAGGCTTTACAACCGTTGAAAATATTGATAAAATAGAATGTATTACAAAAATATTACAGGATATTACAGGAAACGTCAGGAAACGGATACAATGGATCTGTGAAGAATAGGTGATAAAGGATGAGAGGAACCGTTAAGAAGCTGAAATTTACATATATTAAAGTTACGCTGTTGGTAATGTTTTGCTTCGCTTTGATGGGCAGGGGGTACGTTACCTTTCATGAGACGGGAAATAACTATTTTCACATTATGGTGAATGGACAGGAGGTTGGAATCCTGGGGGACGTGTCCGAAGTGGAAGATATGCTGGTGGAGGCGAGGCGGAATATCGCAGAGACAGAGGAGAATCTTGTTTTCCTGGAAGCAGAGGCCTCTTATACAGGCGAGGAGGTTCTTTGGGGCGAAATCGATGAAAAGAGCACTGTCCTTGCAAATATGGAAAAAGTACTGCGGGCAGCGGTTCAGGAACCGATGCGTCACTCCTATACCGTAAAGGTTGATGAGTATATGGTGAACCTTGCGAGCACTGAGGAAGTATGTTCTCTCCTGCAGGCGGCCATCGGCAGGTATGATAAGGAACAAAAATTTGCAGTGGAGCTGGTACATGACAGCAACAGGGAATTCGGCGTGCTGACTGCCCAAGTGGCTAATCAGGAACAAAAAAAGGAAGAAGAGGAGTCCAAAGAAGAGGAGCTGTTTCTGGAGGGAGGGATCCAGGCTGCTGTTACCCAGTCTATCGTAAATGCACAGTATGAAGGAGAGAAGGATTTTGACGATTATGAAAGAGGCCTTCTGTCGCTGGATTTTTCTGAAAAAGTGGAGGTCGTAGAGGCATATCTGCCTCAGAGCCAGCTGAAACCGCTGGATCAGGCGATCGAAGAGGTTACGAAGGAGCAGGAGCTGAAATCGGTTTATAAGGTGGAATCAGGAGATACTCTTACGGAAATCTCCCTGAAGGTCAATATTCCCATGGAACAGCTGATCGCGATGAATGATATCTTGGAGGATGAAAATTCGATCCTGCACGTCGGGGATGAATTAACCATTACAGTGCCCGAGCCGGAACTGTCCGTTGTCTGGCAGGAGGAAAATTATTACGAAGAAACCTATGATGCAGATGTCATATATATTGATAACGACAGCTGGTACACCAACCAGTCCCAGGTGCGTCAGCAGCCTTCGGCGGGCTTCCGCAAAACCATAGCCATCACTTCTTATGTAAATGATCAGGTTGTCGGGCGGGAGATCGTAAAGGAGGAGGTGGTGCAGGAAGCCGTCGCCAAGATCGTCGAGCGCGGCACGAAGGTTCCGCCCACCTATATCAGACCGATTTCAGGAGGCCGGCTGACGTCCAAGTTCGGACCCAGAAAGAGTCCTACCAAGGGAGCGAGCACCTACCACAAGGGCGTTGACCTGGCTACTCCTACAGGAACCAGCGTTAAGGCTTCCTGCGGCGGCACAGTCACGAAAGCGGGCTGGGGCGGCGCTTCCGGATATGTGGTATATATCAGCCATGAAAATGGCATGCAGACCCGTTATGCCCACCTGAGCAAGATCCTGGTGAAGGTAGGGCAAAAGGTGAAGCAGGGGGAAAAGATTGCCTTAAGCGGCAATACCGGCGTTACCACGGGGCCGCACCTGCATTTTGAGATACTGGTCAACGGCAAGCAGGTAGATCCCTGGCCTTATATCAATTAAATGCCCGTTATATGCCAAAAAGAATGTATGTTCTGTTTACAAATTTTTTCAGTGTGGTATAATAATTCCGCTGTCATTATTAATTAGAGGAAACAACACAATGGAACAGTATGCGATCAAAGGCGGAAATCCGTTAGTGGGTGAAGTGGAAATAGGAGGGGCCAAGAATGCGGCGCTTCCTATTCTTGCTGCTTCCGTTATGACGGATGAAACCGTATATATAGATAATATTCCGGATGTCCGTGATACTCAGGTCCTGTTAAAGGCCATGGAAAATATCGGCGTTTTTGTAAAGCATGAGGGACGCCATAAAGTCATTGTGAACGGCGCCCAGGTGCATAACCTGGTGGTTGAGGATGAATATATCCGAAAGATCCGCGCCTCCTATTACCTGATCGGAGCGCTTCTGGGGAAATATAAAAGCGCAGAGGTTGCCCTTCCGGGAGGCTGCGATATAGGCTGCCGCGCTATCGACCAGCATATTAAGGGCTTTCGCGCCCTGGGGGCAGAGGTGGTCATAGAGCACGGCCTGATCAAGACCAGGGCGGAACATCTTGTGGGAAGTCATATTTACATGGATGTGGTCAGCGTAGGCGCGACGATCAATGTGATGATGGCGGCCACCCTTGCGGAAGGGCTCACAATTATTGAAAATGCTGCCAAGGAGCCTCATGTGGTAGATCTGGCCAACTTCCTGAACAGCATGGGAGCCAATATCAAGGGAGCGGGAACGGATGTGATCCGTATCCGGGGCGTTGCAAGGCTTCATGGGACGGACTATACCATCATTCCTGACCAGATCGAGGCGGGAACCTTTATGTTTGCAGCGGCCTTGACCAAAGGAGACGTGGTGGTGAAAAACGTGATACCCAAACACCTGGAATCCATCAGCGCCAAGCTTTTGGAGATCGGCTGCGAAGTGAAGGAACAGGACGACTGCGTCCGGGTGGTTGCCAGCAAGCCTCTCAGGCATACTCATGTAAAGACTCTTCCATATCCGGGTTTTCCTACGGATATGCAGCCTCAGATCACAGTGGCGCTGGGATTGTCTAAGGGAACCAGTATTGTGATCGAGAGTATTTTTGAAAATCGTTTCAAATATGTGGATGAACTCATCAAGATGGGGGCAAATATTAAAGTGGAGGGCGGGGATACCGCTATCATCCAGGGAGTGGAGCGCTATACCGGCGCCAGCATCGCAGCCCCGGACCTTCGTGCAGGCGCAGCCCTTGTGATGGCCGGACTGGCGGCAGAAGGTTTTACTGTGATGGATGATATTCACTATATTGCCAGGGGATATGAAGATTTTCACCAAAAGCTGCAGGCTTTGGGAGCGCAGATAGAGCTGGTCAATTCGGAACGTGAACTGCAGCATTTTAAGCTGAAGGTGGGATGAAAAAAGAGAAAGAGTCCTCCGTTTAAAACGGTTGGGATTCTTTTTGTTATGTCATTTTTAGGAGGCAGCCGCCTTTAGAGTTCGTTTTTGTTTATACTGAGCTGCAGTGTTCTGCGCAGCAGATATTTTGCAAATTTTTGAAAAGATGAAAATGAGAGGTTGATTATGAGCAAGATTTCTATCATAGTGCCTGTATATTATAACGCTGACACGTTGGAACTGTTATATGAAGATATGAAGAAGAAAATACTGGACAGGCTCGGAGATTACGAAATTGTTTTTGTGGATGATGGTTCCGGTGATAACTCCTGGGAGGTTATGAATTCTCTCAGGGCCAAGGATGAAAGAATACGCTGTGTAAAGCTTTCCAGAAACTATGGAGAGCATGCGGCTCTGCTGGCAGGCTTTTCTGTATGTACCGGGGACTGTGCGGTCACCAAGCAGGCTGATCTTCAGGAGGACTCAGAGATTATCCTGGAGATGTATGAGAGCTGGAAAAGAGGAAACAAGGTGGTTCTGGCAGTTCGCAGGGAGCGGAAGGAGAGCCGGCTGAAGGTGTTTTTCGCAAATCTTTACTATATGCTGATTCGTAAAATAGTCAATAAAAATATGCCGGCGGGCGGCTGCGATTGTTACCTTGTGGACAGAAAGGTGATTGAAGTATTGGAACGGCTGGATGAAAAGAATTCGTCCCTGACTCTCCAGGTTATGTGGGTGGGGTTCCGGACAGATATGATTTATTTTGTGCGAAAGGACAGGGAGATTGGAAAGTCCCGGTGGACACTTTCAAAAAAAATAAAACTGGCAGCGGATTCCATTTTTAGTTTTACTTATATGCCTCTGCATTTTATGATTGGTCTTGGTGTGCTTCTCGATATTGTCGCACTGATTCTTCTGGTTTCCGTTTTGATAGAAAAATTTACGGTGGGCACACCGATTCAAGGATGGGCATCTGTGATGTGCGTGCTGTTATTTGGGTTTGGTATGTTAATGTTGATGTTGGGCATTATCGGGGAATATATTTGGAGGGTTCTGGATGCGGCAAGAAATCGTCCGACATACATTATTGATGAGATAAAGGATGGAGATTCAGAAAAATGACGGTCTTTTGGGAAAGGCATAAGAAAAAATGCATATTGCTGCTTTGGATAGCAGTAGTTCTTGCAAGCGTTAAAAGCCTGTTTACGGACACAGGCTTTGACAACGCTTATACGGTCGCTATGTCCTTCCGACATTTGAATGGAGACCGTATGTTTGAACAGATGTGGGAGGCACACCAGACTTCCATTTTCTTTACGGATTTTTTCATGTGGCTTTATCATTTGATCGTTCCATCTTATACTGGTGTTGTATTTTATCTGCAGATCGTGGGGACCTTGTTCTTTGTTGGCATAGCAGTTCTGCTTTATAGACTATTTAAAGGTATAACTGGGAGTGAAATTGCTCAGCTCGCGATAATGTTTTTTATAATGTTTCGCGCGAAGCAGACGCCTTTTCCAGATTTTGCAAATCTTCAGATCGGATTTTCCGTTCTCCTGTTTCTTTGTCTTATTGCTTTTGTTTGGGATCAGAAGAAAAAAAGATATCTTTTTTTTGCCGCCGTTTTCCTATGCCTGGAGGTTTTGTCGTATCCATCCTGCTTGCTGGCTTATTTTCCGGCAGCGGCAATTCTTTTCTGGAAAACGAAGGAACGCTGGAAGAATTGGAGCATTTTCACCGGCCTTTGTATTGCGTTTGGCGGGATCTATGCAGGATATTTTATTATTAAAATAGGATTTCGGGAGTTTATACAAAATCTCTCCAATATCTTTTACTCAGATTCTCACAGTGAAGCTTCCATTGTCGGGTTATGGGGATATTTTTCAGGAATCCTGACGGCCCTTACATGGATTATCATTAGCTCTGTCTTGGCATGGCTCTTATGTTGGGGGATAGATACATTCCTGAAAAAGAAGATTTCTTTTTTTGAAACATTTGGACTAATTTTACTGTTTTCCGAGATCTTGTTGTTGTTTTTGCAGAAAAAAATCGGCTTGGACTGGACATGTATATTTTATATTTTGCCATTACTGCTTATGGCACTTAGTTTTTTCTCATATAAAAACATGGATGAGAAGGAGAAATTTATTTGGCAGGTAGGAATTTTATTTGCTATTACATCTTTTGTCTCAACCTGGCTGCTGACGGATTTAGGGTTAATTACGATGATATCTTACATGGTTCTGGGAGGAGTCGTTTCTTTCATAGCTTTGCGGCATAGAAAAAAAGAGGTGGAAGTATTTTTTTTAATTATTTGTATGTTAGTCATTATTCACCGCGGACTGGTAGTATTTGGATATGCAAACAGTGGTGGAGAGATGCTTGTTCCTGATTTGAGAAAGATTATCCTTTCAGGTCCGTCTGCAGGTATTATGTGTGATTACATGACCTGTTATAAGATTACATATGATGCGGAGGATCATAAAAAGTTTATCAATGAAGAGGACTCTTTTTTCCTGGTAGCGGACTGGATGATTGATTCATTGGAATTTATGCTGCCCAATGCCGACATCAGCAACTATTCTACAATCAACACTCCTATTTATAACGAAAGATTATTGGATTACCTGGAGCAATATCCGGAAAAGAAACCAACAGTTGTGGCGGTCAGCTGTTTTTACGGTACAATGATGGTTCCGGATACTTCCTGGATCATGGAATGGGTGAACGAGAACTATGAGGCTGTAGGGGATGGCCGATATTGGCGTTATTATCGCGCCAGGAAATGACGGATCTTATTTTTATCAGACATGAGGCAGGAGGGTATGATATGCAGTTTCATGGACCGCAGATGTTGGAATTTCAGGAAAAGGGAGACGAGAGAGGGCACCTTATTGTTTGTGAGGGGGAGGGTCAGGATATTCCTTTTGACATTAAAAGAATTTTTTACATTTATGGAACTGCTTCTGGAGTAATACGGGGGCAGCATGCCAACCGGGAGACAGAATTTGTTATCATCAATGTCGCTGGAACCAGTAAGATCAGGGTTCGGGATGGAAAGGGAAACGAAGCAGTATTTACGTTAAATCGGCCTAGGACCGGAGTATATATTCCCAGAATGATCTGGAAGGATATGTACGATTTCAGTGAGGATTCTGTGATGTTGTGCCTGGCTTCAGAGCATTATAAGCCTGACGAGTATATTAGAAACTATGAGGATTTCCTGAAGGCAGTTCAGGAGGAAAATCCGGAAGTGTAGGATACGGGCAGGGAAAGCAGTTTCTTAAAAATTTCTGCAGAAGCGTTTTAAAAGAGGTGCAAGTATGAACATTATGGCAAATACTCTGGATAGAGGGTATTTCATGTATCAAAAGGAGTTTGAGGAAAAAGCACTGGAAGTGTTGCGGTCAGGCTGGTATGTGCTGGGCAGAGAGGTGAGTTCTTTTGAAACGGAATTTGCGGATTATACAGGGTGCAGGCATTGTGTGGGACTTGCAAGCGGACTGGATGCTTTGTGGATTGCATTCCGTATTCTTGGCATAGGTTCAGGCGATGAAGTCCTGGTACAGGGCAATACCTATATCGCATCAGTAATGGGAATTACTATAAATGGAGCGGTTCCTGTTTTCGTGGAGCCGGATGAATTTTATAATCTGGACGCATCCAGGCTGGAAGAAAAAATAACGGATCGGACCAAAGCCATTTTAGTGGTTCATCTTTATGGACAGGCTTCCAACATGGAGGAGATCATGAAGGTTGCCAGAAGGCACAATCTGCGGGTGGTAGAAGACTGCGCTCAGTCCCACGGCGCCAAATTTCATGGGCAGAAAGCAGGGTCCTTCGGCGACATCGGCTGCTTTTCATTTTATCCCTCCAAGAATCTGGGAGCATTTGGAGATGCGGGAGCCATCGTCACCAATGATGACAGGATTGCAGAAGAAGTGAAGATTTTTCGAAACTATGGAAGTGAAAAAAGATATTACAATAAGGTGGTAGGAACCAATTCCAGATTGGACGAGCTGCAGGCCGGTCTGCTCAGAGTCCGTTTAAGGCATATGGATGAGCTGGAGCAGCAAAAACGTGAAATATGCGAGAGATATTTAAAAGAGCTGGATAAAGAGAAATTTGTGCTTCCCAGGATCCGGAAGGGCGCAACCCATATATGGCATCAGTTTGTGATCAGGTCCGACAGACGTGACGAACTTGTGGAATATTTGAAGAAAAAAGGAATTGGCAGCATTATTCATTATCCGATTCCGCCTCATCTGTCGGAAGCATATAGGTATCTTGGGTTCAGGAAAGGTTCCTTTCCAATTACGGAGAAGTATGCGGAGTCCGTATTGTCACTTCCGCTGTATTATGGAATGAAGAAAGAAGAACAAAGCTACGTTATTGAATGGATGAATCGGTTTTGAGGCAGATATGTTAGAAGGTTTTCTTAAAATATTGAAAAAAGAAAAAGTGAAGGTCCTGCTGCAGTTTATCAAATTTGGGCTGGTGGGAGTGAGCAATACGGCGGTTTCTTATATCCTGTATGCAGCGATCATCTTTCTCCTGCGTGGGCTTTCCTGGGATCAGGATTATATTTTCGCGAATGTGGTTTCTTTTACGATCAGCATTTTCTGGGCGTTTTATTGGAATAATAAGTATGTATTCCTGGAGGAGAAAAAAGGAACCCGCAGGATGTGGAAGGCTTTGGGCAAGTGCTTTCTGGCGTACGGTTTTACGGGATATATTCTGGACAATATCCTGTCCTATATCTGGATTCAGAGATTGGGATTATCCAGATATATTGCGCCGGCCCTCAACCTAGTATTCAGCGCGCCGGTGAATTTCCTGCTGAATAAGCTGTGGGCATTCAGAGAAGAAAATTGATTTCAGAAGTTTTGAAAAGAAGTTTTGAAAAATATATTGACAATCGTGTCGTTTTCGGTTACTCTGAACAAAGATATTCAACTTCATATTGTCCCGTTTTCGACACTTAATCACGGAGAAAGAGCCGGAACCCCGCATAAATAAAGGAGTTCCGGCTCTTGTCAATGG
>CANQBS010000063.1 GCA_947589075.1 uncultured Acetatifactor sp. | reverse complement strand
GATGCCGATTATATTTATGTCCTGTCACATGGCGAAGTGGAAGAAGAGGGTTCCCATGAGAGGCTGATGGCAAACCGGGGATTATACGCAAAAATGTATATGACGCAGAGGGAGATGTATCGATGAAAGCTGAAAAGACAGCCAAAAGGAACTACTTGTTCCTTACCATAAAAATAATCTGTCAAAATGCGCCGCTCAGGTTCCTGCTTTGTATCGGCCTGCTGGTTTTTACATCCCTTTTTTCCGTTTTGAACCTGATGGCGACGAACCACCTGATCGGTAAGATTACCCAGGAGCCATATGTCTGGGGAGAAGTGCTGCCTGCGGCGGCCCTGTTTTGCTTCACACTCCTGTTGAACCAGTCGAAAAGCTTCATCAACCTTTTAGGTTCCTATCTCTGGATTACGGCGGAGCTGGCGCTCCAGAAAGCCCTGATTCAAAAGGCGGCAAACAAAACCATGCTTTTCTATGATACGCCGAATTCTTACCAAAGCATACAGAAGGCAAAGGAAGGCTATAAAAATGCGGTGGGAACCACGATGATGCTGATTTCGGCTGTGACAGGCTCCCTGCTGTCCGTCTTTTTCATGGCAGGGTATTTATGGCATATTAACCGTCAGATCGTAATCGTGCTGCTTGTCCTGGTGGCCCTGAAAGGGATTCACTATAGGGCTGAGACAGGGAGGCTGCACAGGCTGAGGGAAGAACAGGCTGAGAAGACCAAGAAATGTGAACTGTTAACGTCCTGCTTCTGGGAAAAGGATGCAAGGGTATATGGGGCTTCGGGCTATCTGTATACCCAGTGGAAAGAACTGAATCATACGATCATTCAGAAAAAGTCGGCTGAAAAACGGAAAAATATAGCATATATGTCTGTTTCCGACCTGTTGTCCTATATCGGCTACGCCCTTGTGATCGTGATGTCCGTTTCCCAAAGTCTGCAGAATGCCGATATGGCGGGCGGCATCAGTGAAATCATTGTTTTGTTTGTGGCAATGGAGTCTGTTTTTTCCAATGTGAATAACATCATTTTGCAGTTTGGGAACCTGGCGGAAAATATATCCATGTCAAAGGATTTATTTGATTTCCTGTTCAGCGCGGACGACAAACCGGGATTAAAAGAATTCTGCCGGGATTCTGCCATAAAGCTGGAAAATGTCTCCTTCCGTTATCCAGCCGCGGTTACAGACACGCTGAAAGGTATCAGCCTTACGATCCCTTATGGGGAAAAAGTCGCGGTAGTCGGAAAGAACGGCTCGGGGAAGTCCACGCTTGTCAAGCTGTTGTGCGGATTGTATGAACCGACAAAAGGCGGGCGGTACTATGGGAATCGGCTTGAACTGTCGGAAGAAGGATATGAGAATGTGGCGACCATGTTCCAGGAAGTAAATACTTACTGCCTGTCCCTTGCGGAAAATGTGTGCATCAGTGAAACCAGGAATCTGCCTGATAAGGAAAAAGCAGAAAAAATACTGAAGGATGTCATGGGGGAGGAATGGATTTCAGCGTATCCTGACGGGATGGAAACGAAAATAGGCCGCGCCTTCGGCGGGGTTGACCTGTCAGGGGGCGAAAAGCAGAAGATCTCGCTTGCCAGGACATTTTACCGCAGGAGCAGCCTCCTCTTTTTTGACGAGCCGTCCTCCGCATTGGATCCTCTGGCAGAAGACAGGCTGTATCAGGATATTTTGGATTTAAGCAAAGGCAAGACGGTATTTTTTATCACCCATCGCCTTGCTTCCGTAAAGCTTGCCGACAGGATCATCGTCATTGATCACGGTGAAATCGTGGAGAATGGGAGTTTCCAGGAGCTTATGGCATGCGGCGGACTTTTTGCCGAAATGTACCGTAAGCAGAAAATGGGGTTGGAATAACTTGATTCACATCAAAACCTTCCCATGCCGTTTTGCGTTCAAAGGATGTTGGAAGGGATATAGCAGTTGTTTTCGTCTATGGGGAACGGGGCGTCGGCCATGCAGACCACGCCGCCGTTCCCCAGTTTTTTTCCAGTGGCGGCAAGGACGGAAAACGTCCTGACAACCCGCCTGTCCGGGGCAGTTCCTTTTTTGATCTCCAGCGGATGGAGGGTGTTATCCTTTTCGATCACAAGGTCGATTTCTTTCTGCCCTTTATCCCGGTAGAAGTTAAGGTTGACGCTCTCTTTCCCGTAAGCGTAATTGCGGAGCAGTTCGCCGACCACATGGTTTTCATAAAAGTGTCCTGCCGCCGCACCGTTCATCAGGACGTCCCTTCCCGTCCATGAGGACAGATAGGCGCATAGCCCGGTATCGCAGAAGTAGAGCTTCGGCGTTTTGATAAGCCGCTTTAATTCGTTGGAAGAATACGGTTCCAGCAGGTGAACGATCCCCATGGACTGCAGCACTTTGAGCCATTCCTTTGCCGTGACGCCGGAGACGCCCGCCGAAACTGCGAGGTCGTTATAATTTAAGAGCTGGCCGCTGAAAGCAGCACAGGCGCGTAAGAATTTGCGGAACCCTTCTGTGTCTGTGATTCCGTTATCGTCCACCGCATCCCGCATCAGATAGGTTTCAATGTAGGAGTTGAAGTATTCCCGCAGCTGCTCCTCGTCCAGCGCCTGGACGTCAGGAAGGCCGCCGCGCCAGATATGCTCAAAGGTGTCGCAAATATTGTTATCCGGGAACAGTCTGCTTCTTTTTTGCAGTGCGTCAAGGGAAAAGTCCAGACTGTCCTCCGGGCAGATACCGAGCAGCTCCCGCTGCGATAAGCTGTACATTTTCAGGATGCAGATTCTCCCGGCGAGGGAATCGCCTGCCCGTCTGACAAGCTTCCTGCTCTGTGATCCGGTGAGCCAGAACAGCCCCCGTTCCTCGGTATTGTCACAGATGATTTTGATCATTTCAAACAGCTCCGGGGCTTTCTGCGCCTCGTCAATTAAGAGCGGGGGCTTAAAGGTTTGAAAGAACAGCTTCGGGTCGTTCCTTGCAAGCTCCCTCGTCTGCTGGTCGTCCATCGTGACGCACTGACGTCCTTGCCGGTCCGCTAACCGGCGCAGCATGGTGGACTTGCCGACCTGCCGTGCGCCCACCACCATTACCGCTTTGAACACCCCGGCCATGCTTAAGAATTTTCGCTCTAACTCACGCTCAATATATTGCATAGCAAAACCTCGTCTAAAATAAAGTGTAACTTATTTTAGCACAAAAATGCTTCCGCGTCAAGGCAATGTAAACGGATTGGCGGGCTGCTTTTGCGGCATAATGAAACTTACATCTTTATGAATATTTGGCGTTGGCTCGAGGGCATTTTGCATAGTGTGTAAATTAACTCCGCCAAAATATTTTTTTACAGTTTTGTTAGAAAAACATCACTAAAGTACTTGACAACGAATAAATGTTAGATTATACTAACTAACGGAATGCAGGATGAAGATTAGATGCAGGATAGTAACAGGATATAGAATAAGAATGCCTGCTGCAGGATGAAAGTATTTTTTGCAGGGTAAAACGCCTGCAGCAGGACAAAGGAAGAAAGGATGGATGAGTATGCCTTTGACAATGGCGAAAGAAGGAGAGCCCAATGTGATCCGCAGGGTAGGCGGCAAGGAGGAAACGAGAAAGTTTCTGGAGAATCTTGGTTTTGTGGTTGGCGGGCTTGTTACAGTGGTGACTGACGCCGGCGGCAATCTGATCGTAAACGTGAAGGAATCCAGGGTTGCCATCGGAAAGGATATGGCCAATAAAATCCAGGTGGGATAAGGGCTTTTATGAGAGGTTATGATCGCCAGGGGTGAAAGTGTGCCCTCAGGCGTTTTAACAAAGTGTATCAGAAAGGTGATAAGAGATGAAGACATTGAGAGAGGTTCCATGCGGCAGCACCGTAAAGGTCTCCAGACTGACAGGGGACGGTCCGGTGAAAAGGCGTATTATGGACATGGGCATTACAAAAGGAGTGGAAATTTTTGTAAGAAAGGTAGCTCCCCTGGGGGATCCTGTGGAGGTGACTGTGAGAGGGTATGAGCTTTCCCTGCGGAAGGCGGACGCCGAGATGATCCAGGTGGAGTGACATACCAGATCGCAGTGTCTTTCCTGGGTGGAGCGATATCCCTGGGTGGAGTGCTTTTTTCGGGCAGAGTGAAATTCCCAGGTAGAGTGACGTTCCTGGGTGGAGTGATTTTCCCAGGCACAGTGATCGTCACTGGCACAGTATTTTTGAAAAAAACTGAATATTTTTTTTGAATGATAGTTAGGAGCTTCTAATTTTAAATAGTAAGAACTAATAATAAGCATGAAACAATTCGGATGAACTACAACTCGAATGAACCACAACTTGAAATAGTTCCAGCGAATTGCAAATAGGAAGCATTTCTAACGGATCATATTTTTGGCTGTACAGTCAAATCACAGGCTGGAAACAGTAGTAGCGAATCATAAAATCAAGTCCCCATAAAGGCGGGCGGAAAGAGGAAAAGGAAATGGCGATTAAGATTGCGTTAGCCGGGAACCCCAACAGCGGCAAAACCACCCTGTTCAATATGCTGACCGGCTCCAACCAGTTCGTGGGAAACTGGCCGGGCGTTACGGTGGAGAAGAAGGAGGGCAAATTAAAGAAGCAGTACGTTTCGGGCGTAAAGGATGAAGTCGATATCATGGATCTGCCGGGAATTTACTCCCTGTCCCCCTATACCTTAGAGGAGGTTGTGGCAAGAAATTATCTGATTCATGAAAGACCGGATGCTATTTTAAATATTGTGGACGGCACCAACATCGAGCGGAACCTGTACCTGACCACACAGCTGATGGAGCTGGGGATTCCCGTGGTGATGGCCGTCAACATGATGGATGTGGTTGCGAAAAGCGGGGATAAGATCCATACCGATAAGCTGAGCAGAAGGCTTGGCTGCGACGCCGTGGAGATTTCCGCCCTGAAGGGAACAGGCGTTGAGAAAGCCATGCAGAAGGTGATCGCCGCCGCAGTCAGCAAAAAAGCTCCGGAACCGGTGCATGAATTCGCCCCTCTTGTGGAAAACGTCATCGTACGGGTGGAACAAAGCTTAAGCGGTGTCCCGGAGGGACAGAGAAGGTTCTTCGCTATCAAGCTTTTGGAGCGGGATGATAAGATACAGTCCCTGATGAAGTCGGTTCCTGATGTGAGCGCCGAGATCGCCGAGCTGGAAAAGAAGCTGGATGACGATACCGAAAGCATTATCACCAATGAAAGATATGTTTATATTTCCAAGATCATTGGCGAATGCTATACAAAGACCGGAAAGAAGGCGCTGACCACCTCCGACAAGATAGACCAGATCGTGACCAACAGATGGCTTGCCCTTCCGATCTTCGCGGTAGTCATGTTCATTGTATATTATATTTCCGTGACGACGGTGGGAACCTGGGCCACCGACTGGGCAAACGACGGGGTATTCGGGGACGGTTGGAGCCTATTCGGACTGGAGATTCCCGGAATCCCGGTACTTATTGAATCCGCATTGGACGCTTTGAATTGCGCGGACTGGCTGAAAGGTCTGATCCTGGACGGTATCGTGGCAGGGGTGGGCGCTGTGCTGGGCTTTGTTCCCCAGATGCTGGTGCTCTTTATTTTCCTGGCGTTCCTGGAGTCCTGCGGTTACATGGCAAGGGTTGCCTTCATCATGGATCGTATTTTCAGAAAGTTCGGTCTTTCCGGAAAATCCTTTATCCCCATGCTCATCGGCAGCGGCTGCGGCGTGCCGGGGGTTATGGCTTCCCGTACCATTGAAAATGACAGGGACCGCAAGATGACCGTCATGACCACCACCTTTATCCCCTGCGGCGCCAAGATCCCCATTATCGGACTGATCGCCGGTTCCTTCTTTGGCAATGCGGGCTGGGTGGCTACAAGCTGCTATTTTATCGGCGTGGCTGCCATCGTCTGCTCCGGCATTATCTTAAAGAAGACAAAGATGTTTGAAGGGGATCCCGCTCCTTTCGTGATGGAGCTTCCCGCTTACCATTGGCCCACTGTGGGAAATGTCCTCCGCAGTATGTGGGAGAGAGGCTGGTCCTTTATCAAAAAGGCCGGGACCGTTATTCTACTTTCCACCATCCTGGTGTGGTTTACTTCTTTCTTCGGATGGGTGGACGGTGCTTTCCGTATGCTGGAGGAATCTGAGCTGGATCACAGCATCCTGGCTGCCATCGGCAACGCCTTTGCCTGGATCTTCGCGCCTCTTGGCTGGGGCAACTGGAAATTCGCGGTGGGCGCTGTGACCGGACTGGTGGCAAAGGAGAATGTGGTGAGTACCTTCGGAATTCTCTTCCCCGACTGGGCAGCAGGGGTGGAAGAGCTGGGGGACAACGGAGAAGCCATCTGGGCTTCTGTGGGAGCCAGCGTAAGCGCTCTGGCAGGATATTCCTACCTGGTATTCAATCTGCTGTGCGCTCCCTGTTTCGCCGCCATGGGCGCCATCAAGCGGGAGATGAACAATGCAAAATGGTTCTGGTTCGCCATCGGCTATCAGTGTCTGTTAGCTTATGTGGTTTCCCTTTGCGTGTATCAGATCGGTTCTCTGTTCCAGGGCTCCTTCGGAATCTTCACAGTGATCGCCCTTGCTTTGGTGGCGGGCTTCATTTTCCTGCTGGTACGGCCTTATAAGGAAAGCACCACGTTGAAGGTGAACCTGAAAAAGGCGGGCTGAGAAGCAAGCTGAGATCTGGCAGAAAACGGAAGACCGAGGACGGAAACGGAAGGTTGACAGTCTGGGGGCATAAGAGTAAACTTATGGTGTAAAAAGGTAAACAGTGGAGCAAAAGAGTGAACAGTGAGATAAGAGAATAAACTGCGGTGTAAAAGGGTAAACAGGGAAGTAAAAGAATAAACTGTGGTAAGAGAAAAGAAAGGAAGTAGTCTGGATGGGCACGATCATAGTAGGTGCAGTTCTTGTGGCTGTGGTGGCTTTGGTAGTATGCAGTATGATCCGGGATAAAAAGAACGGAAAATCCCTGCAGTGCGGGGGAGACTGCAGCCATTGCGGCGGACATTGCGGGCGCTGAGTGGGGCTGGAGGAACCGGAGAGGAAGCGAATCAGACCATGGGAAATGCAGTTATCATCGGAATTTTGATCATCGTCGGCTTTTTTGCCCTGCGCTCCGCCCTGAAGCACTTTAAGGGCGAAGGAGGGTGCTGCGATGCAGGAAGCGTTCCGAAGCAGAAAAAGAAAATTCAGGACGCACGTTTCTGCAGGGTAATCCAGATCGAGGGCATGCACTGTGAGAACTGCAGGAACAGTGTGGAAAAAGCCATCAATGAGCTGGAAGGCGCAGCCGCCAGGGTGGATCTAAAGAAAAACACGGCCCAGGTCGTCATGGAAAAGGAGATTCCGGATGAGCTTTTGATCCGGGCGGTGGAGAAAGCCGGTTTTCAGGTAAAGTCCATCAGACCGGCGTGAACCGGAATCGGCTGCTGTAGGGATTTCGTTTAGAAAAATATTTGAATAATAAGAAGAAACCATCATATTCGTCTGCTGGCTGAACTGTTACCGACGCAAAATTGGTGGTTTCTTTTTGTGGGAAAAGGTGGTAAGATAGTTATGGCTGTTGGTGCCGGAGCGTCACGGACAGTCGAAGGCCATGCCTTGTTTTGGAA
This sequence comes from uncultured Acetatifactor sp., assembly GCA_947589075.1. GTDB lineage: Bacteria > Bacillota > Clostridia > Lachnospirales > Lachnospiraceae > Acetatifactor. The sequence continues at coordinate 8,709 of CANQBS010000063.1, read as the reverse complement.
ACGCTCCGGAATGGAGGTCAGGTGAATATGGAATTTGAACAATTGAGAAAAGAAATGATCGCAGCCATGAAGGCGGGGGATAAGGCGAGGAAAAATTCCATCTCCAGCCTGGTGGCCGCTGTGAAGAAAGCTGCCATTGATGAAGGGCACAGGGACGATATCTCTGCAGAGCTGGTGGACAGGGTGATCCTGAAGGAGCTGAAAACCGCAAAGGAACAGGTGGATACCTGCCCAGACGAGAGGGCGGAGCTGAAAGCGGAGTATCAGGCGAATTATAACGTCATCGCCGAGTTCGCGCCTCATATGATGTCTGCAGAGGAAGTCAGGGCATATATTGAAACGGAGCTGGCCGAGGTATTGGCGGGTGGGAATAAGGGTCAGATCATGAAGGCCGCCATGGGAGCCCTGAAAGGCAAGGCGGACGGCAAGATGATCAATGAGATCGTGACTCAGCTTTGTAAGTAAGGAAAGAAACAAAAGCAAGTACGTAAAGAAATAAAAGGAAGCGGTGGAGACAAAGATGCAGGATTATGAGCACAAGGCACAATATTATGAAACGGATCAGATGGGGATCATCCATCATTCCAACTATATCCGTTGGATGGAAGAGGCGAGGATGGATTTTCTGACGAATATCGGTTTTCCTATGGAAGAAATAGAGAAGGCCGGGATCGTTTGTCCGGTCATCAATGTTTCCTGTGAGTATCGGAAGAGCTGCCGCCTGAACGAACGCATCTGTATCCATCTTGAGATTCGGCATTATAACGGGATCAAGCTGGTGGTGGGCTATCGGATGTATGAGAAGGAATCAGGGGAGCTTCGCGCGACAGGAACCTCTTCTCATTGTTTTCTTTCCGCTGATGGAAAAATATTGAGCCTGAAAAAGGTTTATCCCGGGCTGCATGAGGCCATGAACAAGGCCAGTGAGAGTCTTGGAGAGCAGTTCAGTATGTAAAATATGGATATACAGAGGTGTCAAAATGAGGATTAGAAGGGCGGAGAAAAAAGATCTGGACGGCATCAATCATCTGCTGTACCAGGTGCTGATGGTGCACCATTATGGGCGGCCGGATCTGTTTAAGCCTGATGTGAAAAAATATACGGACGAACAGCTGCTGGAGATGTTTCAGAATGAGGACAGGCCGATCTTTGTCGGGGTGGATGAAGAGGAGCATGTTCTGGGCTATGCTTTTTGTATTCTGGAGGAACATCCCAATGATAACGTCCTGACGGATATTAAAACTTTGTATATTGACGATCTGTGCGTGGACGAACAGCTTCGCAGGCAGCACATCGGCAGACGGATCTACGAATACGTGCTTGCCTACGCCAGGAGCCGCGGGTGCTATAATGTCACCCTCAACGCCTGGAACTGTAATCCGCCGGCCATGGCCTTTTATGAAAGCCTGGGAATGAAGCCTTATAAGGTAGGGATGGAGACTATATTATAGGTTTGCAACAGTTCAGCCAGCCTTTCATAAGTCTTCTTTACTTTCCCTGGAATCTGCAGTAGAATGAAGCTGTTACAGGATATCTCGCCTGCAAGAATGAGAGGGGGTTACAAAGGAATGTTAAAGGTATCGCATGTTACCAAAAAATACGGAAAGGTTACGGCCTGCGACGACTTGAGTTTTTGTCTGGATCCGGGCAGCGTTACGGTGCTGCTGGGACCAAACGGGGCAGGAAAAAGCACGATTATGAAATCTGTTATCGGTTTCCTGCGTTATGAAGGGGAGATCACTGTCGGAGGTTATCCCAACAAGACCACCGACGCCAGAAGGCTGTTGGGATATATTCCGGAGATGCCTTCCCTGTATCCGAATCTGACGGTGTCCGAACACATGGATTTTATCGCCCGGGCGTACAGGTTAAAGGATTACAGAGCCCGAAAGGAGGAGCTGTTCCGTCGGTTCGAGCTTACGGACAAGCAGAAAAAATTCGGGGATGAGCTTTCCAAGGGGATGCAGCAGAAGCTGAACATTTGTCTCGGTCTGCTGCCGGAGCCGCAGGTCCTTTTGCTGGATGAGCCCATGATCGGTCTCGATCCCCATGCCATTAAAGAGCTGAAGCTGCTGATGGAAGAAATGCGCACTCAGGGGCGGACGATGCTGGTCAGCACCCATATCATCGACAGCGTGGATATGCTGTGGGACCGGACCATCATCATGGATCATGGTTCCATCCGTGCCAATGTGACCAGAGAAGAGCTGGAAAGGGACGGAAGAACCTTAGAGCAATTATTCTTTGACGTAACGGAAGGTTCCGTTTCCAGTCAGCCGGAGGAAAATTCAGGGAAGGACTCCGTAGAAGACTCCGGGGAAGACTCCGGGGAAGATAAGGCGCTGCAGGAGGAGCATAAAAAATGAGACTCTTTTCCTATTATGCGCTGCATACATTCAAAAATCAGCTGAAGAAGCTTTTTAAGACGTGGATTCTGATCTTTTTCGTCGTCTGCATCGCCATAGGAGCTGCGATCGGATTGTTCATAAGCTTTTTAGACGATTCTGCCGGGCAGAAGGAGCCTGAAGGCTTCCATCAGGAGATGTCCGCGGAAACAGAAGAATCCCCTTCTTTAGAGGACTTTGAGGCGGATGGGGAAGAGCCTTTTTTGCCTGAAAGCGCCGATATGGAAGCCAAGGATATAATAGAACTGGTTGTTGGCGGGATCGTCCTTTTCATGTTTGTGTTTTATGCCATAGGCGCGGACAAAAACGGCAGCAGGATCTTCCTCCCGGCGGATGTGAATCTTTTGTTTGCTTCGCCCATGAAGCCCCAGTCCGTCCTGATGTTCCGTGTTGCCACCCAGCTTGGGATAGCGGTGCTGGGAAGCGTGTATATGCTGTTCCAGCTGCCCAACCTGATCTTTAACGCAGGATTAAGCACCTGGGCCGCCCTGGCTCTGATCGTTGCCTGGGGCGTTACCATTGTGTTCGGAACCCTCATTCAGGTGCTGCTTTATACCCTTTCCGCAACGTATCCGGCGATCAAGCGGTTTCTGCGGCCGGCCATTTATGGCGTTTTGCTGCTTGTCGCCGGCAGCTTTCTTATTTTTTCAGCCCGGTCCGGCGATGATTACCTGAAAGCGGCCTTCCTGTTTTTCAATGCCCCGGGCACGCGGTTCATCCCCATATGGGGCTGGATCAAGGGATTTTGCGGATTTGCCATGGAGGGCAGTCTCTCGGGGGCGGCGCTCTGCCTTTTGGCTCTTGTGCTGGGAGGGGCGCTCCTGATCTGGGTCATTTGGAATCTTCATGCGGATTTCTATGAGGATGCCATGGCGAAGTCCGAAGAAACAGCGGAGCTTTTAGAGAAGGCGCAGTCTGAAAAATCCTCAGGCATCGTGGTGAAGCGCACGAAAGACCGGAGTGAAAAACTGCAGCGGGACGGTATGCGTCACGGCGCAGGCGCAAATGTTTTTTTCTTCAAATCCATTTATAATCGGTTCCGGTTCGCTCACTTGGGCTTTTTTACAAAGACCATGGAAACCTACCTGGCGGCTGCTGTTTTCGTATCGCTGCTCTGCAGGTTTGTTACTCAGACCGAGGGGGTTTTGCCGGTGGCTTTGACTCTTGCCGTAATGTCCTTTTTCCGTTCCCTGGGGAATCCTCTGGAACAGGACACGAAAATGGATTCCTTTCTGCTGATTCCGGAAAGCACCTGGGCGAAGTTGTTCTGGTCCCTGATGGGAGGAACGGTGAACTGCCTTCTGGATGTGCTTCCGGCCGTTATCGTCGGCGCCCTGCTTACCGGGACGAATCCCTTAGCCGCGCTTATCTGGGTTCCGGTCATCGTTTCCGTTGATTTCTACGCCACCAATGTGGGGACCTTCATAGGGCTGTCGGTGCCTGTGTCCGCCGGAAAGACGGTGAAGCAGGTGGTTCAGATCATGTTCGTTTATTTTGGACTTCTGCCGGACATAGCCGTTGCCTCCCTGGGCATTGTATCCGGTCATACCATGATCGGCATGACCTGCGCGGCTGTACTTAATTTTGGACTGGGCTTCCTGTTTTTCGGGCTTTCTCCTGTTTTCATCGATCCGAGGGGCGGAAAAATGAAAGAAAACCCTCAGCCATTTCAGGGAGACCTGAAGCTGGCAAAACGGCACTTTTCCATTGTTGGATTGGGACTGACTGCAATCCTGGCGGTTACCTCGGCCCTTCAGATCGCGGCGGGAAGTATTGTGGGATCCTTCTATCCTCAGGGAGACAGTCCTTCCTGGGTGCTTTGGCTGTGCACTTTTGCGCCCATGTATCTTGTGGGGGTTCCCATAGGGATCCTGATCTTAAAAAGGGTTCCTTCCGTCCCGCGGGAAAAGCACGTTTTAAAGCCCGGGAAATTTGCAGTTGCTGCGATCATAAGTATTTTTGCAATGTATGCGGGAAATCTCGCGGGGAATCTGATTCTGGCGCTGATACAGGCAGTATCGGGGTCTTCTTCCGCAAACCCTGTCCTCACCTATGCCATGGACGACTCCCTGTGGATGCGGATCCTGTTTATGGTTCTGCTGGCTCCTGCTATTGAGGAATATATTTTCAGGAAACAGCTCATTGACCGGACCTGCATATACGGCGAGAAGCTGGCTGTGGTTACGTCGGCATTCGTCTTTGGCCTTTTCCACGGGAATCTGTCTCAGTTCTTCTATGCCTTTGCCTTGGGGATCATATTCGGATACATTTACTTGAAAACCGGAAAGCTCAGATATTCCATGGCGCTGCATATGATGATCAACTTTATGGGCAGCGTCCTGGCTCCTGCTCTGTTGAACAGCGTGCAGTCTGAAACCCTGGGAGAAGCGGATCTCGGCGGCGCGGACCCAATGGAAGAGATGATCCTGGGACTCCTTCCTTTCGTCATATATGTCCTGGCGCTGATCGCTCTCAGCCTGGCGGGACTGGTGCTGTTCTGCATCAATGTCCGCAATGTCAGCTTTCAGAGGACGGAGTTTGAGCTGACGAAGGGGATGAAGCTGAAAACAGTGTACTGCAACCTTGGAATGGGGATTTTTGTTGTGAGCTCACTTGTGATGATCCTGCTTTCGTTTTTCGCTTAGCGGGGCGGAGCACATATCTTTGCCGGTCAGGATATTTGATTGTGGCAGATAAGACCTGATATTTTTTTGAAAAAATCATCCGGCGCAGGAAGATTGGAAAATAAATAACGCAGGAAGTTTGGAAGAATGTGTGATCCAGGAGCAGATGGGAAAACAGGAGAGAAGAGCAGGATGAACAGTATTCCGAGACCGGAGCATCCGAAGCCCCAGATGAGGCGGGACAGCTGGATGAACCTGAATGGGGAGTGGGAGTTTGAGTTCGATTTTGGACAGAGCGGTATGGCAAGAGGTCTTCAGAATGCAGAAGCCTTTTCCCGAAAGATCTTGGTGCCCTTCTGCCCGGAAAGCGAACTCAGTGGAATCGGCTATAAGGATTTTATGCCTGCAGTCTGGTATCTGCGCAGGGTCAGGCTTTCGGAGGAGCACTTGAAGGGGCGGGTCCGGCTTCATTTCGGGGCGGTTGATTATGAGTGCCAAGTGTGGATAAACGGGAAAAAAGCAGGTTCTCACAAGGGAGGCTATTCCTCTTTCGTTTTTGATATCACGGATCAGGCTGTCGTCGGGGAAAACAGGATCGCGGTCTGCGCCCTGGATAACGGGAGAAGCTGCAGGCAGTGCAGAGGAAAGCAAAGCCCTGTTTATCAGTCCCAGGGCTGTGAGTACACCCGGACGACAGGAATCTGGCAGACTGTGTGGCTGGAATTTGTGCCCCGGGATTATATTGAGAAGTTCCAGATCTACCCGAATATTGCGGAAGGATGCGTTACAGTCAAAGCGGTTATTCGCAGAACCCCTGAGAGCGGGTGCGCAGGATCCGTCCCCGGTTCCGCATCCGATGCCGCTTCCGTTCCCTGTCCGGCATCCGATGTCACTTCCGTTCCCGGTCCGGTACCTGATGCCGCTTCCGTTGCCAGTTCGGTACCCGATGTCGCTTCTGTTCCCAGTTCGGTACCTGATGCCACTTCCGTTCCCGGCCAGGCATCCGATGTCATTTCCGTTCCCGTTCTGCATGGGAAAAGTCCTCTGCATGTAGATGGTGCTCTGCAAGGAGAAGATACCATACATGGGGAAGAAGCTTTGCAAGGGGAAGATATCCTGTATGCGGAAGCTTTTTATGAAGGCAGAAGCTGCGGTTCTGCCCGGGCAAAAGTACTGGCGGATACGGCAGCTGTGACGATCCCCTTGTCCGATCTTCATCTCTGGGAGCCGGGACAGGGTAGGCTGTATGACCTGGAGCTTTACTTTGGGGAAGACCGGGTGCACAGCTATTTTGGCATGCGGGAGGTCAATATCCGCGGGGAAAAGGTTCTGTTAAACGGGCGCAGTGTATTCCAGCGCCTGGTGCTGGATCAGGGCTTTTATCCCGACGGGATTTATACCGCGCCTACAGAGGAAGCCCTGGAGCGGGATATTCTGCTTTCCCAGGCGGCCGGCTTTAACGGGGCAAGGCTCCACCAGAAGGTTTTTGAGGAGCGGTTTCTGTATCACTGTGACAGGCTGGGATATCTGGTTTGGGGAGAACAGGGCAACTGGGGGCTGGATTATAGCAGTCCCGAGAGCCTGAAAAGCTTTCTGCCGGAATGGATGGAAGTGCTTGAACGGGACTTTAACCATCCTGCCATCGTGGGCTGGTGTCCCTTTAACGAGACCTGGGACTGCGACGGAAGGAAGCAGGACGACGATCTGCTGAGAATCGTTTACCTGATGACAAAACAGTACGATACCACCCGTCCCTGTATCGATACCAGCGGCAATTTCCATGTGATCAGCGATATTTACGATCTGCATGATTACGAACAGGATCCCGATGTTTTCAAAAGCCATTATCAGGAGTTCGCAGAAGGCGGAAAGCTCCGGGAGATGATGCCCGCAAGGCAGACTCCCATCGAAGGAGTTCCTGTCTTTATCAGCGAATACGGCGGAATCAAATGGGATGTGGAAGGCACAAAGGCGGACGGCTGGGGCTATGGGCAGGGACCCAAGACCGAAGAGGAGTATCTTGAGCGTTACCGGAGGCTGACGGACGCTTTGCTGGACAATCCCAGGATGTTCGGTTTCTGCTATACCCAGCTGTACGATGTGGAGCAGGAATTGAACGGGCTGTACACCTATGGCAGGAAACCTAAATTTGATATGGAAGTGATCCAGCGGATCAACAGCAGAAAAGCGGCGGCGGAATGAGAGGAAATATGAAGTATAATTTTGATACACAGATCAACAGGCGGGGAACCGGTTCCCTAAAGTGGGATGTGGGAGAGCAGGAGCTGCCCATGTGGGTGGCGGATATGGATTTTCGGACCGCCCCACAGATCATCGAAGCGATACAGGAGCGTGTTTCCCACGGCGTTTTCGGATATTCCATCATCCCTGACGGATGGTATGATGCTTATATTTCCTGGTGGGAGAGGAGACATCATTTTACCATGCAGAAGGACTGGCTGATCTTCTGCACCGGGGTGGTGCCCGCAATCTCCAGCATTGTCAGAAAGCTGACCACTCCTGCGGAGAAGGTGCTGATCCAGACGCCGGTCTATAATATTTTCTTTAACTCTATTCTGAATAACGGCAGACAGGTGCTGGAAAGCCCTCTGGTTTATGAAGAAGGGGAATATCACATTGATTTTGTCAGGCTGGAGCGGGATCTTGCGGATCCCCAGACCAGTCTGATGATCCTGTGCAATCCCCATAATCCGGTGGGAAAAATCTGGGACCGGGAAACCCTGGGACGCATCGGAGAGTTGTGTCATAAGCATCATGTGGTGGTGGTGTCTGATGAGATCCACTGCGACCTGACAGATCCGGGTTTCGAGTATGTTCCCTTTGCCTCTGTCTCCGAAATATGCAGGGAGAATTCCGTCACCTGTATTGCTCCTACCAAAGCGTTTAATATGGCGGGACTGCAGACGGCGGCAGTGTCGGTTCCCAATGAGCTGCTGCGCCATAAGATATGGAGAGGGCTCAATACGGACGAGGTGGCGGAGCCTAACGCTTTTGCTGTGACCGCGGCTGTGGCTGCCTTTACCCGGGGTGAGGAATGGCTGGAGGAGCTGAGGGAGTATCTTGCGGAAAATAAAAAGATCACAGCAGAGTTTGTAAAGAAGGAGCTTCCACAGCTGCATCGGGTGCCTTCCAGCGCTACTTACCTTCTGTGGCTGGACTGTGGCGCGCTGGAAGATAAGACCTGCCCCGGGGCAGATCCCGGAGCGGCCGGAGAGAATCCTTCTTTAAATGGAACAAAGGACGGCGCAAAGATTGCGGATCTGGCTTCCCGGATTCGCGGGAAAACGGGACTGTATCTTTCCGCCGGAGCCCAGTTCGGCGGCAATGGAGAACATTTTCTGCGGCTGAATATCGCCTGCCCCAGGGCTGTCCTTCTGGACGGACTGGAGCGGTTGAAGAGAGGGATCGACGGCTGATCATAGAAAAACGTTTTCCATGAATAAATTGAAAAATGGCAGAAAATCTTTGCTGCAAAAGTGGTTGTAAAAAAATAGTAAAAAATTCAAAAAAAGATGTTGACAAGATGAAAAAGATGTGATAACTTATAAAAGCTGTCACAGAAAATTACAATCTGGTATGCAGCAGCACCTTGACAAATAAACAGTAATGCGACCCTGAAAATTCCCAGGACGGAAGCCTCTGGAGATTTTCAGAGACGG
>CANQBS010000062.1 GCA_947589075.1 uncultured Acetatifactor sp. | reverse complement strand
CCAGATAGCTCAGTTGGTAGAGCAGAGGACTGAAAATCCTCGTGTCACTGGTTCGATTCCGGTTCTGGGCATTTTTTTTTGTCTTTTTTAATTGATATTTTTGTTAAAAAATAAAAATAATTATTGGTAATGCTATATTTTTATAAAGAATCATGTTACAATATAGGAAATATTTTTGGAGAACCTGCAGGGATGAGTAAGCAAATTCAGATGGAACCTCCTCAGACAGAAACATTAAAATCAGGTGAAGAAAGCCAGGGCATGCTGCAAAGCGGGTCACAGGATGCACGGCGGAGTGAACCACAAAGCGCGCAGCAGGGCAAGCTGCAGGGTGCGCAGCAAAACGAGCTACAAGATGCACAGCAGAGTGCCGCACAGGAGAAGCCGCAGTCTGAGTCTGTACAAGCTGCGACAGAATTTTGCGGGGAAGCAGGGCAGGAGGATCATTTTTCATCGGGGCTTGAGCCATTAGATCTTGAGATCAAGCAGACAAAAAATCCTGCTCAAGCTGCCTCTTCCCGCAGATTCTCATGGAAACGCATCCTGCTGATAACAGCGTTGATCTTGATTTTGTTGCTTTTTATTGGCGCCGGTATCTTTTATTGTTGGAAAGCCGATTATTACAGAACTCATTTTTTACCGAATATTACGATAAACAATATGGACTGCAATGGCCTTGACTGCGAAACAGTTATAGCTATGATCGAGGCGAAGAGCAGGGAATATTCTTTGTCGGTATATGGCCAGGATGATACACAGATCGGCATATTAACAGCAGAAGAAATAGGACTTGCGATTGACATCCGGGAAGATGTGGAGAATCTTTTATCTTTGCAGGATCCCTGGGAGTGGATAATGGCATATTGGACTGATGCTGTGTATGAAATCACGTATAAAGTGACCTATGATAAACAGATGCTGAAAAAGCAGATCCTGCAATGGGATGCATTTCAGAGGGATAAAATGGAATCTCCGAAAAATGCGCATCTCACAGACTATCTGACGGAAGAAAAGGGATACCGTATTGTAGAAGAGACAAGAGGAAGTCTTATTAACGTTGAACAGGCTTGTATCGTTCTGGGGGCTGCAGTTCAAACGGATCAGACATCTGTGAACCTGGAAGATGCCGGATGTTATATTCGTGCAGGAATTACCTCTGAAAATGCTGTGTTAAAAGAAAAAGAAAAAGTCTTGAACAAGCTTGTAGGAACCAGGATCAGTTATGACTGGAATGGGGAAAAATTTGTTCTGGATGGGGACACAATTCACGAATGGATCGTGGAGGAAGAGGGGAAATATATCATAGATGAGGAGGCGGTTGCGGACTTTGTTGCTCTTCACGCCAAGGAAAACGATACTTATGGTAAGAAAAGAAGTTTTGTGACTACTTTGGGAGAGAAGTTATCTTTGCCCAGCGGCGCATATGGATGGAGAACAGATCAGGATCAGGAGACTGCAGAACTGATACAGTTGATACAGGAAGGGGCCGTGACAGAACGGGAACCGGTTTATCGCAATACTGCTGCAAATAAGGGCAGGAATGATATCGGCTCTTCTTATGTGGAGATTGATTTGACAAATCAGCATCTTTACCTTTATATTGATGGGAAAATAGTTCTTGAAACGGATTTTGTATCAGGTGATGTAAGCCGCGGGAACACTACGCCGCCCGGTGTATTTGGTCTGACTTATAAGACACAGAATGCAGTGCTCAGGGGAGCGACTTATGAAACTCCGGTAAACTATTGGATGCCTTTTAACGGAAATATAGGGATGCATGACGCCACCTGGAGATCCAGCTTTGGCGGAGATATTTATTTGACGGACGGCTCTCACGGATGCATCAATCTGCCGTTGAGTAAGGCGAAGGAGATTTACGGGTATATGTCAAAGGGTTTCCCGGTTGTTTGTTATTATTACTAAGGGATAAGATGTTGAGAGATAGAAGATTGTCTGAAGGCAAACGGATATAAGGGAAAATGAATTTGAGGGTGAGGAGCGTTTTTTATGCCGGAGAGGAGAGCGGGGAAGCGAAGCCGAAGAAAGGCGGAACAGTGGAAACGTCATTTTGAGAGACAAAGGGAGCTCCACACGCAAATTAAAGAAGCTGCGGGAGATATCCTTGCGTCTCAAAATTTTCGCGGCACTAAAAGATATATCCAGCACGGCAATATGACCGTTAATGCACATTGCATGGATGTGGCAAAATACAGTCTTGCCATCACTGACAGGCTGCATATCCAGTGCAATCGGCGGGATCTGATCAGGGGTGCGCTGCTTCATGATTATTTTTTATATGACTGGCATGATCCGGATCATGCCGGGATCCGGAATCTGCATGGTTTTTATCATCCGGGCATTGCCCTTAGAAATGCGCAAAAGGAGTATCAACTGACCCCGATAGAACAGGATATCATCAGAAAGCACATGTGGCCGTTAACCGTGATCCCTCCCACATGCAGAGAAGCCTGGATCGTGACGGCTGCGGATAAATGGTGTTCCCTTTTGGAGACGGTTCATCTTCATAAGGGGAGCGGGAAGGGCAAAACCAAATAGCAGAAAGATCATCAGGAGCCGCCTGTAGGCAGAGGGTAAGGAAATAAAGATGACTGAAATACAGGAGCTTAGCTTATGTCAGAAATTGAAGGAATATGGCCGGTCGGATTATTATCCTTTTCATATGCCGGGACATAAAAGGAAAATGTCAGGCCAGATGCCGGATGAATTGTTTAAAATGGATATCACAGAAATAGACGGTTTTGATGATCTCCATCATCCGGAAGGGGTCATACAGCGGGCTCAGGAAAAAGCAGCTGAATTGTACGGAGCGGAGGAGACCTTTTACCTTATTGGAGGAAGTACCAGCGGTATCCTGAGCACAGTCAGCGCCGCAGTCCCTTCAGGGGGATATCTGTTGATGGACCGGAGAAGTCATCGCTCTGTATATCATGCGGCATATCTCAGAAATTTACGGATATCTTATTTATATTCCGACAGGTTGGAGAATTGTGATATTTTTGAGGCAGTAGATGCAAATACAGTGGAAGCAGCTTTACATTCCCTGGAAAGCGGAAGGAATGCGGCGGGTGCACAGAACCCAATGCCTGATGCGGTATTGATCACTTCCCCTACATATGAGGGGCGCATCGCAGATGTCAAAAGCATTGCAGAGGCGGTGCACAAAAGAGGGATTCCCCTGATCGTGGACGAAGCCCATGGAGCACATCTGGGCTTTTATCCGGGATTTGCGCCAAACAGCTGCCAGGCGGGCGCAGATCTGGTAATTCATAGCGTACATAAGACATTGCCTGCCATGACCCAAACTGCGCTGCTTCATGTGAACGGAAACCTGATCAGCAGGGAACGGCTTCGCAGATACCTGAGGATTTATCAGAGCAGCAGCCCTTCTTATGTCCTGATGGCAAGCATTGAAAACGCCCTGGATCAGCTTGTCCAAAACGGCGATGTCTTGTTTGGGGAATTTGTTCGTAAGTGGAATGGAATGATGAAGAAATTGTCTTCCTGCAGGTATCTGCAGTTCCTGTCATATGACTGCAGACGGCAGGATACTGGTAAACTGGTGATCCTTACACGAAAAGCGGGTTTGTCAGGACGGCAATTATATGATATGTTGTTAAAGGAATATCATTTACAGCTGGAAATGGCGGGAACGGACCATGTTCTGGCCATGTTTACGATAGGAGATACAGAGGAAGGCTTTCAGCGGATGACTGACGCCCTTTTGGAACTGGATCAGAGGATAGGACAAGCGAAACACCTGCAGGGCAAAGCAGCGCCTTCTCCGAAAAATTTTTATTTGCCTGCAGCCTGCGGAATAGCAGAGGCGTGGGACGGCCTGCAAAAATACAGGCCCATCGGATCCTGCGCAGGCAAAACTGCGGGAGAATTTATTCACCTGTATCCGCCCGGGGTGCCTTTGGTTGTGCCGGGGGAAGTTTTTACGGAAGAAATTTTAAAATATATTCAGGAGTGCCATGATTCCGGCCTGAACCTGCAGGGGGCTGTGTCCAAAGGAAATGAATTATATCTTCAGATCATATGAGGGAACGGGTCAGGGATACGTTTAGGAAAATTTGGATATCCAGGGATAGAAATCCTATGAAGCTGGGATGTTGGAAAGGAAGGGCAGAGTATGAGAAAGACAAAGATCATCTGTACCATTGGCCCGGCAAGTGAAAGTGAAGAAAAGCTTCGTGAACTGATGCTTGCGGGAATGAATGTGGCGAGATTCAATTTTTCACATGGGACGCATGAAGAGATGCGGGTAAAATTTCAGCGGGTGGATCGTGTCAGAAAAGAATTAAAGCTTCCGATAGCTACTCTGCTGGATACGAAGGGACCGGAGATCCGCCTGAGGGATTTTGAAGGGGGACAGGCACAGCTTGAGGCCGGACAGACTTTTGTGCTGACTACAGAGGAGATCCTGGGGAACAGCCAAAAGGCCTCTATTTCTTATAAAAACCTGAAAAATGATATCGCTCCGGGAACAACGATCCTGATAGACGACGGACTGATCGAGATGAAGGCACAGGCCATAGAAGGGGAAGAGATCATTTGCCGTGTGATCAACGGCGGAACCGTTTCCAATCATAAGGGAGTCAATGTGCCGGGCGCCGTGCTGTCCATGCCCTATGTCAGCGAGGCCGATAGGGAGGATATTATTTTTGGCGCAAAACTTGGTTTTGAATTCCTGGCTGCATCCTTCACAAGGACGAAGGAGGATATTCTGGAGGTCCGCAGGATCCTGAAAGAACAGGGCAGCGATATGAAGGTCATTGCCAAGATCGAAAATATGCAGGGAATCGAAAATCTCAGAGAAATCTTAAGCGCGGCGGACGGGATCATGGTTGCCAGAGGTGATATGGGCGTGGAGATCCCTCTGGAAGAGGTGCCCATTATGCAGAAAAAAATGATCCAGCTGGCGGTTTCCCAGGGGAAGCTCGTGATCACTGCCACCCAGATGCTGGAGTCCATGATCAAGAATCCCCGGCCCACCAGGGCGGAAGCCACGGATATTGCCAATGCTATTTATGACGGAACTACGGCAATCATGCTTTCCGGGGAAAGCGCCGCCGGCCGTTATCCTGTGGAAGCAGTGTATACCATGGCGAGGATTGCTTTGAGCGCGGAAAAGGACATCAATTATAAGGAGAGAATGAACCGCAGCGGATTCGAGGCGGAAGGAGACGTGACCACGGCCATAGCTTACGCTACCTGTTCTACTGCCATGGCGCTGAATGCGGCAGCCATCATTACGGTCACCATGTCCGGCTTTACAGCGGAGGCTATTTCCCGCTATAAGCCTGCCTGCCAGATCATCAGCTGCACCATGGATGAAAGAGTGAGCAGACAGCTGAATCTCCTTTGGGGAGTAAAGCCTTTGCTGATGAAAGAAGAGCAGGATACGGAGGAACTGTTTGCCGATGCTGTGCTTGAGAGCAAAAAAGCGGGATTGATCCGCGCAGGAGATCTGGTGGTCATCACTGCGGGTGTGCCTTTGGGGGTTGCCGGCAATACCAATATGGTCAGAGTGATCGAGGTTGAATAAAAATATGGGAAAGATAGTCTATCTTTGCGGACCCAGTTCCAGCGGAAAGGACACGATTTTCAGGGAATTGTTGAAAAGAGGGAAAGTCAGTCTCCATAAGATCATTCCATATACTACCCGCCCTATACGGGACGGCGAGAAGGCTGGCAGGGAGTATTTCTTTACAAACGAAGAAGGTTTTCAAAAACTTTTGCAGTCGGGAAAGATCATTGAACACCGGGGATATCATACGGTGATGGGTTTGTGGCGTTATTTCACAGTAGACGACGGGCAGATCGATCTGAAACAGAAAAGCTTCCTTGCCATCGGAACCCTGGAGTCGCTGCAAAAGATGCAGGAATATTTTGGACTGGAATCCATTCTGCCGGTATTCATAGATCTGGAGGAGGGAGAACGCCTGCAGAGAGCCCTGAACAGGGAGCGCAGCTCGGAACATCCGGCTTATCGGGAAATGTGCAGACGTTTCCTGGCGGACTGTGAGGATTTTCAGGAAGAAAAGATCTTGGCGGCCGGGATCCGCAGGCGTTTCGTCAATGATGATCTGGGGAAATGTCTGGAGGAGATAGAAGAATATATTGCCTCAGAACTGTAGAAGGGAAGGTTGAGGATATGGCTGGATTTTGCGATATTATTGGACAGGAACAGATTAAGGAGCATCTTCAGAACGCGCTTTCCAACAGGAAAATATCTCATGCCTATATAATCAATGGGGAGAAGTCTTCCGGCAAGGAATTTGTGGCAAGGGTATTTGCCATGGCCCTTCAATGTGAAAAAGGAGGGACGGAACCCTGCCAGGAATGTCATTCCTGTAAGCAGGCTCTGTCCGGAAACCATCCGGATATCATCAAGCTGGTTCATGAGAAGCCGAACACCATCAGTGTGGATGATATTCGCAGTCAGATCACCAACGATGTGGCGATCAAACCCTACAGCGGCCCTTATAAGGTATATTTGGTGGAAGAGGCGGAGAAAATGACGGTACAGGCTCAGAACGCCCTTTTAAAGACCCTGGAGGAGCCCCCCGAATATGCGGTGATCCTGTTGATGACTGGGAATTTGAACGCTTTGCTTCCAACGATCCTGAGCCGATGCGTGGTGCTGAACATGAGGCCGGTATCTGACCGCCTGATCAAAAAGTATCTGATGGAGGAGCTGCAGGTTCCGGATTATAAGGCGGAGGTCTGTGTGGCATTTGCCAGGGGAAATGTAGGGAAGGCGAAGGCTCTTGCCTCCAGCGAAGATTTTGAGAATGTGAAAACAGAAGCCTTGTCCCTTCTTAAATATATCCAGGATATGGAGCTTTATGAGATCGTTGAGGCCATTAAGAGAATTACCGAATATAAGCTGGAGGTAAATGATTATCTGGATATCATGGCGATCTGGTACCGGGATGTGCTGTTATTTAAAGCCACCAGGGATGTGAACAGCCTGATCTTTCATGAGGAGATCACCACGATCCGTAAAGTGGCGGACCGGAACAGTTATGAAGGCATTGAAAAAGTGATCAAAGCTTTGGATAAGGCGAAGAGCCGTTTAAGCGCCAATGTGAACTTCGATCTGACCATGGAGCTTCTGATGATGGAGATCAGGGAAAACGGATGATGGAAGGCGCAAATTCATTTTGGAGGTAGATAGATCGATGGTAAAGGTAGTGGGTGTGAGGTTTCGAACAGCAGGGAAGATTTATTTTTTTGACCCCGGCAGGCTGCAGATTAAAAAAGGGGATCATGTGATCGTGGAAACAGCCCGGGGCATTGAATATGGAGCTGTTGTGGGAGATCCCAGGGAAATAGAGGAGGAAAAGGTTGTTCAGCCCCTGAAGCAGGTACTTCGGATCGCAACGGAGCGGGATAGGGAACAGGAGGAGGAAAACCGGCAGAAGGAAAAAGAGGCATTTCAGATCTGTCTGGAGAAGATCCGCAAGCATGGCCTGGAAATGAAGCTTATTGATGTGGAGTATACTTTTGATAATAATAAGGTTTTGTTTTACTTTACGGCAGACGGGAGGATTGACTTTCGTGAGCTGGTAAAGGATCTGGCAAGTGTCTTCAAAACCAGGATCGAACTTCGGCAGATCGGAGTCAGGGATGAGACAAAAACAGTGGGAGGCATCGGTATTTGCGGGCGTGTGTTATGCTGTCACAGCTATCTGTCGGATTTTATACCGGTGTCCATCAAAATGGCGAAGGAGCAGAACCTGTCCCTGAATCCTGCTAAAATCTCAGGCGTCTGCGGTCGTTTGATGTGCTGCCTGAAACACGAAGAGGATACTTATGAGGAGTTGAACCGCAGACTGCCTAATGTGGGAGACTTTGTGACCACAGAAGACGGTCTGAAGGGTGAGGTGCACAGCGTAAATGTACTGCGCCAGACGGTAAAAGTTGTAGTAGAGACCAACGATGAAAAGGAAATAAAGGAATACGATGTAAATAAACTGAAGTTCCGTAAAAAGCATGGAAAGAAGGATAAGGCCGAGACGGGAAGGGACGAGCTGTCGGCGGATGTTCTTTCCCGGGAGGAATTAAAGGAGCTGGAACTGCTGGAAAAAGAAGAAGACCAGGAGATCGCGGAACGGGAAGAAAAGACAGATCAGGATGAACGTCAGGCGGCCCGGGAAAAGGGAGAAAAAAGAGAACGTCGCGGCCGCTCCAGAGGGGCACAGGGTTCTCAGGGCAAAAAAGGAGAACGTCCGGAAAAAGAAGCAGCACCGGGTAATTCCGGCCGGGGATCTGAGGAGCGTATTGCTGAAGGGCGCGGGGCAGAAGACCGTAAATCTGAAAGCAGAAAAGTGGAAGATCGGCGTGAGCGAAGATCCAGGAATTCGGAAAAGCCCCAGCCGGATATGGGAGGTGCACAGAAGGCAGGCGTCCCGTCGGAGAATAATGTCGGTCTGATGGGAGAAAAAGCCGGCGCTTATGAGCATGATGCCGCTGATGCCCACGGGAAAGATCAGGGTGGTCATGGAGCAGGGAAAAGGAACGACCGGAACGGAAGGAACAGGAATAAAAAGAAAAACCTTTCGGAAAACGGAAGTTCCGGAGAACAGAAGAAAAGACAAGACGCCGCTAAAGAGACAGAGGAACCCAAAACTGAAAACCATAGCCGAAAAGAGCACAGAAGAAGACCATCCAGACAGCGACGCGGGAACAGAGAGCAGCCCAAAGAGACAGGAGGAACCTCCGAGTCGTGAAGGATATTGCATTGAGGGAAAATGAGCGGCTGGACGATTTGCAGAGAAATGGCTACAGGATTATTCAGAATCCGGAGAAATTTTGTTTTGGAATGGATGCGGTTCTTTTGTCAGGCTTCGCCAGGGCGAAAAAGGGGGATACTCTGCTGGATCTGGGAACTGGGACAGGAATCATTCCGATCCTCATGGAAGCAAAGACAGAGGCGGCGCATCTTATGGGATTGGAGCTTCAGCCGGAAAGCGCGGATATGGCCCGCAGAAGTGTGGAATTCAATGGTCTTTCGGAAAAGATAGAGATCGTGACCGGTGATATAAAAGAAGCAGACAGCTTATTCCGGCCTGCTTCTTTTGATGTGATCACCAGTAATCCGCCCTACATGAGAAAGGAACATGGCCTGGCGAATCCGGAAGAGCCGAAAGCCATTGCCCGGCATGAGATTTTCTGTACTTTGGAAGATGTTGTTCATCAGACAGCAATACTTCTGAAGCCCGGCGGACATTTCTACATGGTTCATCGCCCTTTTCGCCTTGCTGAGATATTTGTGACCCTGGTGCGTTATAAACTGGAGCCAAAGCGGATGCAGCTGGTGTATCCTTATGTGGAAAAGGAACCTAATATGGTGCTGATAGAGGCCGTAAAGGACGGCGGCTCCTGGATGAAGGTGGAGAAACCTCTGATTATCTGGAGAGAACCGGGAGTATATATGCCGGAGATCAAAGATATTTATGGTTTCTAAGGCAGGAATCCGGGCAGAAAGGACTTATATGACAGGAACCTTATTTTTATGCGCGACGCCCATAGGCAATCTGGGAGATATGACCCCAAGAGCGGCCGAGACTCTGCGGCAGGTGGACCTCATTGCGGCGGAGGATACCCGCAACAGTCTGAAGCTTTTGAATTATTTCGATATCCATACTCCTATGACCAGTTATCATGAGTACAATAAGGTGGAGAAGGCGAAGCAGCTGACAGAACAGCTTCTGGCGGGTCAGGATATCGCCCTGATCACGGATGCGGGAACGCCGGCGATCTCGGATCCGGGTGAAGTGCTGGTAAAAATGTGCTATGAGCATAACATTCCGGTCACATCTCTCCCCGGGGCCTCGGCCTGTATCACTGCCCTTACTTTGTCCGGTTTAAGCACCAGAAGATTTTGTTTTGAAGGCTTCTTGCCTTCGGAAAAGAAAGAGAAGAGGCGGATCCTGGAGGAGCTTTCTCAGGAAAGCAGGACTATTATCTTATATGAAGCGCCCCATCATCTTCTGCGGACGCTGGAGGAGCTTTTAGATGCTTTGGGGGATCGGAGAGTTACTCTTTGCAGGGAATTGACGAAGCGTTTTGAGACCGTGATCCCCACCACCCTGCAGGAGGCGGTGCGCCGATATCAGACAGAGGAACCAAAGGGGGAATTCGTTCTTGTGCTGGAGGGTAAGAGTCTGCAGGAGAAACGGCAGGAAGAAATTGCTGTCTGGGAGGAAATGAGTATTGAAGAGCATATGTCGTATTACGAAGCTCAGGGACTGGACAGAAAGAGCGCAATGAAGGCTGTGGCAAAGGATCGTGGAGTGGGAAAGAGAGAGATTTATCAGAAGCTGCATGGAGAAAGCGGCGAAATGACAGAGAATGGCCCTGCGGATGTTTTTTGAGGAGAATGTATATGTTGACGATTCTTTTGAACTGGATTTACATGCTGTTTACAACTTTTTGTACGGGATTCCTGTTTATGGATTTTGTTGACAGGAAGCTTCAGTACCGTATGAAAAGGCTGGACAGTGTTCTTATGTCCGGTCTGGTGATAGTATCTGTTTATGCTCAAAGCTTCAGCATTTTTTACAGGGTGGCAGTGGAAGCAAATGTGATCATGACGCTTATTTGCATTGCCATCATTTTAGTTTATCATAAGCAAATGTTCAAAATGCTCCGGGAAATGTGGAATGAAACTTCTGTTTATAAAAAGGCGGTCATTGCTGTCTTGTTTTTATTGTGGGCTTTTTTCTCTTCCAGGGGTTATATATATTATGACAGCGATCTGTATCATGCCCAGAGCATTCGCTGGATTGAGGAGTACGGGGTCGTAAAGGGATTGGGGAATCTGCATGAGCGGTTTGCCTACAACAGTGCTCTTTTTCCCTTATCTGCGCTTTACAGCCTGAAGTTTCTGATGGGATATTCCATGCATGCGGTAAATGGCTTTATTGCCTTTATATTAAGCCTTACGGTTCTGGATCTTTCCAAAATCAGGAAGCGGGGAAGAATGCTGTTGTCCGACTATGTAATGCTGGCAGCAGTTTACTATCTGACGATCATCGTGGATGAAGTGATATCCCCGACTCCGGATATCGCAGTCATGTGTGTGATCTTTTATATTTTCATCAAATGGCTGAAAACTTTGGAATCAGAAGACAGGAAAAATGTGGCGCCTTATGCCCTTTTATGCGTTGTTGGAGTATATGCCCTTACCCTGAAGCTGACAGCGGGGCTGATCATTCTTTTGGTCCTGAAGCCGGCATATCAGCTTGTGAAGGAAAAAAAATGGAAGGAAATTCTTCTGTATCTGTTTATGGGATTGGTGACAGCGGTTCCATGGATGGTGAGGACGGTGATCATTTCCGGCTGGCTGTTCTATCCCTTCCCTTATCTGGATCTGTTTTCGGTGGACTGGAAGGTGAGGAAAGAATCTGTTGTTACAGATGCGAGGCAGATCAGAAGCTGGGGAAAGGGAACCAGCGATGCGAAGCATTTGGAATGGGTTCCGGGCTGGTTTGGAACAATGCTGGTGTTTTCAGAAAAAATAATCATTCTGGCCGATGTAGTAAGCATGGGGATTTTTGCGGTCGGTCTGCTTTGGACACTTATAAAGAAAAAATGGAAAGATCTGGATGTTTTGGCGGTGTTTTTTGTGCTGGTCTGTTCATATCTTTTCTGGCAGTTCAGCGCACCGTTAACAAGATATGGTTATGCTTATATTCTGTCTTTGGCGGCATTGGGTATCGGATGGATTCTGACGTCCATAAAGGCAGGCAGAAATTCCAAAATATGGTATGAGAAAGGGGTTTTCTGGCTGCGGGACAGAATGCTTATTCTATGTATCGTATTATATGGAATTTATAAGATGATCGTTATAACAGATGCTTACATTTATGGGGCAAGGTTAGTTGAAGCATATATCATGCAGGAAGATTACGGAAGCTATGAGGTAGGGGCATATGATCTCGATGGAGTGACAATCTACTGTCCCTTATATGGGGATCGAAGCGGCTATGACCCTTTTCCGGCCGCTGCCACAGAAAGGAATATACATGATCTGGAACTGCGGGGAACCGGTCTAAAAGACGGCTTCCGTCACAAATGACGGAAGCCGTTCCGTTAGATCATGGATGGAGCAGGGATCAGGCAAGACTTTCCATTTCCTCAACAATTTCCCCAAAGACATCTAATGCGTCCTGAATGGGCTCAGCAGTCTCCAGATTCACTCCTGCGATCTTAAGAAGTTCCACCGGGGGTTCTGAGCAGCCGCCGGAGAGGAAACGTTTATAAGCTTCCACTGCGGGAGCGCCGTTTTTCAGGATATTCCGGGCAATTGCCACGGCGGAAGAGAAGCCGGTGGCATACTGATATACATAGAAATTGTAGAAGAAATGAGGAATTCTCGCCCATTCCACCGCAATTTCCGGATCTGAGACCATATCCGGTCCGTAATACTTGCAGTTCAGGTCATAATAAATCTTATCCAGCACATCTGCGGTCAGGCTTTCCCCGGCTTCTGCCAGCTGGTTCGTCTTAAGCTCATACTCAGCGAACATGGTCTGACGGTATACCGTACCCTTGAAGCTGTCCAGGTAATGGTTCAGCAGATAGGCCCTTTCCTTTTGATCCGTTGTATTCTGAAGCAGATATTCCATGAGCAGAACTTCATTACAGGTGGAAGCCACTTCTGCCACAAAGATCTTATAGTCTGCATAGACATAAGGCTGGGCGGAATTGGAATAGTAGGAATGCATGGCGTGGCCCATTTCATGGGCCAGAGTGAACATGTTATCCAGGGAATCGTTGTAGTTTAACAGCACATAAGGATGAACCCCGTAAGCGCCGGCAGAGTACGCGCCGCTGCGTTTGCCTTCATTCTCATATACATCGATCCAACGGTTTGCAAAGCCCTCCTGTACAGTGCGGACATAATCCTCCCCCAGGGGCGCCAGCGCTTTCAGAACAGTTGCCTTTGCTTCCTCAAAGCTGATCTTTTTGGCAAAGTCCGGAAGCATAGGGGTATAAATATCGTACATATGAAGCTCCTCAAGCCCCAGGTATTTCTTGCGGAGCCGCACATAATGGTGCATTTTGTCCAGATTGGCGTTTACCGTATTCACAAGATTCTCATATACCTTTGGAGATACGTTATTGGAGGACACCGCAGCCTCCAGGGTGGAAGCGTAATGGCGGACGTTTGCGTTAAAGATCTGAGCTTTCACCTGACCGCTGTAAATGCTGGCAATGGTATTTTTGTACTGGCCGTAGGTATGATAAAGCTTCTCAAAGGCTTCCCTGCGCAGCCTTCTGTCGGAGGATTCCAGAAAACTGATAAATCTCCCGTGGGTGATTCGCACCGCTTCTCCGTTCTCATCCGTTACTTCCGGGAACTGCAGGTCGGAATTGGAAAAAATGGAGTAAGTCTGGGAAGGGTTGCGGCGGATCTCAGTGGTCATGGCCATCAGCTTTTCCATCTCGGCGGACAGCATATGGGGTTTTAAGCGTTTAATCTCATCAATATGTTTCCGATACAGTTCTAATTCGGGTTTTTGGGTATAGAATTCTTCCAGCCTGGCGTCGTCGATCTGAAGAATCTCCGGTTCCCAGAAGGCCAGTCGGCTGCTGATCTCGGCAGCAGCCCCGGCAAGACGCTGAAGCTTCGCCTGGTTGGCGGTGTTTTTGGTATCCTGGTCGCTTAAGCGGGAAGCATAATTAAAAGCCAAGCTCAGTCTTTGATCCATCTGCATCATCAGCTCCAGGGAATTGTAAAGTTCCTCCGCAGAAGAGCCCAGTTTCCCTTCCTTTTGCGCCAGGGCCTCAGCCATTTCTTTTATCCTGAGAATGTCGGCTTCCCAATCCTGGGAGCTGGCATACATATCCTCCAGCTTCCAGGTAAATTCTTCTTTTACTTCACTTCGTTTTAATAATTCCTTCGCCATTTTCTTTCTCCTGTTATGTTTCTGTTATGTTTGATATCCCGTAAAAAATTACGATTCCCGTCCGGCGGGCTTTCCTGGGCTCGTAAGATAAGATTTACCCTTTTGTCGCCCATCAGGATCATATTATCATATTTGAATGGAGAAATAAAGTAAAAATAATTCTTTGCGGCATTTCAAAATTTTTTTGCAGCGTCTCATATTTTCAAGACATCCTGCGCATAATAGGAGCGTAACGTCAACCCATTTTTCAGGAGGTATGATCATGAGTATGAGCAATATTTCAGAACTTGACCTGCAAAATCTCCGGCATCTGATCGGCGGCTTTGACACCACCCATTGCAAGCTGCAGGAGTACGCCAAGAGCGCAGCGGACAGCAAGGTAAAGCAGTTTTTTGAAAAAGGAGCAAAGTCCGCAATGGAAAACAAGCAGCAGCTGATGAAGTTTCTGCAGTAAACGGAGGGAGAGAATATGGAGATTCAGGAAAAAATCATGGTAGCGGATACCCTTGCCGGTATCAATGGAGAGCTGATCCGTTATGCGCAGATGATCCCGCAGACGGAGAATACGGAGCTGAAGGCCTGTTTGAAACAGCTGAGAAACGCCTGTGAGCAGTC
Organism: uncultured Acetatifactor sp.; assembly: GCA_947589075.1. Taxonomy (GTDB): domain Bacteria; phylum Bacillota; class Clostridia; order Lachnospirales; family Lachnospiraceae; genus Acetatifactor. Next base: position 2,177 of record CANQBS010000062.1, on the reverse strand, counting down.
CCAGGAGGAGCTGTATCAGATCGCAAGAGATAAGTCTTATTACGTCCCTGCCAGCAAGGCGACATCGGAGGAAGTGGCTCACGTAAAGAGTCTTTTTACTTCGGAGACATTATAAAGCAGAGTGAAGAGGGCGTTCCGAAAGTCATTTAAAAATGGCCAGGGGGGATGCCCTCTCTGCCTGCGCATCCAGCGGAACAGGGCAAACATGGACTGTTCTGCAGGGCGGACAGGCATGGTTCGCTCTAATCGAAAAAGAATCGAATGGACCGGATACTTTCTTCGAATGCGTCCGCCCAGTCTCCTGTCATATCGGTATAAGTGAGGGTATAACACTTGTCCGCCTGGACTCCGATCACAGTCTGGTTCATTTGATCTCCTTCCAGGGAATAAGAGACAGAATACTGATAAGCCGGATATCCGCAGATCGGCTCTCTGGAAAAGTCGTTGGCGGCGACTGCGATCTCCGTATGATAGGTTTGGGAAAGCACGGAGGTCAGGGTATTGTTTAAAAGCTCAGCGGAAACAGTATCAAAGGAAGGATCTGCAGGCTGGATGTTCAGATTGATGCTGGAGCCGTCGTCTGCTGAATAGAAGCATTCGAACCCTTCCACATCCACTTCTGTAAAATCTCCCGGTATGGAAAATTCATAGCCGGAGCCTGAGACAACTGTATTTTCCCGGGCGCTGCAGCCTGTCAGACAGATAAATGTCAGAAATAAAAGTGTCATACATATAAAAACACATGGCTTCTTTTTCATGGACGCATCCCCTTTATAGCTTTCCACATTCACAGTCCCCTGAAATGACAGAAAACCTGATGAAATTGATTTCAGTATAACAGAAAGAAAAGGGCAAGAAAAGAGAAAAATAATAAAATATCCGCGGATATCGGCAGAGTCCGACCAAATGAGGGAAAATGCAGATTTTTCTTGAAATCAGACGGATTATGTTGTACTATTTTTATAGTATGTACATTCTATTTTCAGGAGGTAATTTATTATGGGCAAATTTGTAATCCGCAACACCAATACGGGCGTGAAGTTTGATCTGAAGGCGACCAACGGACAGGTCATTGCGACCTCAGAGGTTTATAATTCCCTGGCTGCCTGCAAAAACGGCGTCGCAAGCGTAATGAAGAATGCGCCTGCAGCGGCAGTGGAGAACCAGACGGTAGAGGGCTATGCGACGGAGAAAAATCCGAAGTTCCAGATTTACAAGGATAAGGCCGGTGAATACAGGTTCCGCCTGACGGCTTCCAACGGACAGATCATTGCAGTGGGCGAAGGCTATAAGACCCTGGCAAACTGCGAAAACGGAATCGCCAGCGTGAAGAAAAATGCGCCGGATGCAGAGATCGTGGAGGAGTAATTTCCTGAAACGGAAGGCAATCTGAAGAAAAAGGACACTTTTTTCTCAAGAAGTGTCCTTTTTATTTGCATGGAAGTCCGTTATGATGTATAATAAACAGAAAGGAATCGTAAAGGCCGTCCATGTCCGGCAGGGGGAGAGGGCGCGGACGGGCGTTTCGGAAACAGAAAGGAGAAGGAGATATGGGGGCATATTATCTGGCCATTGATATCGGCGCGTCCAGCGGCAGGCACATCCTTGCCCATATGGAGGAGGGCAGGCTGGTGGTGGAGGAGATGCACCGGTTCCCCAATGGAATGCAGGAAAAGGACGGGGAGCTGTGCTGGGATTTTGAGGCGCTGTTCCGTGAGATCAAGACAGGGCTTAAAAAGTGTAAGGAGGCAGGCAAGATCCCTGTAAGCGTGGGCGTGGATACCTGGGGCGTCGATTTTGTGCTGCTGGATGAAAAGGATCAGGTGCTGGGCAACACGGTGGGCTATCGCGATATGCGCACCAACGGCATGGACGATGAGGTGTATAAGATCATTCCCGAGGATGAGCTTTACGCCAGGACCGGCATCCAGAAGGCCATTTTCAATACCGTTTATCAGCTGATGGCGGTAAAACAGAAGCATCCCGAATACCTGGAGCAGGCGAAGACCTACCTCATGGTGCCGGATTATTTCCACTATCTGCTGAGCGGCATAAAGTCCAACGAGTATACGGAAGGAACCACCTCCCAACTGATCGATCCCCATACAAAGGAATGGGATCTGGAGCTCATTGAGAGGCTGGGTTATCCCAGGGATATTTTCCAGCAGGTGAAGGTT
>CANQBS010000061.1 GCA_947589075.1 uncultured Acetatifactor sp. | reverse complement strand
GCAGGGTGATCCTTTGCTCCCACCTGGGCAAAGTAAAGAACGGCCCCAACGAGGGTGAGTCCCTGGCGCCTGTGGCCAAGAGGCTGTCCGAGAAGCTTGGCAAGGAAGTGAAGTTCATTGCAGATTACAACGTAACCGGTCCTGAGACCACCGCCGCAGTAGAAGCGATGAAGGACGGAGATGTGATCCTGCTTCAGAACACCCGCTTCCGCGGCAAGGAAGAGACCAAGAACGGCGAAGAGTTCAGCAAGGAGCTGGCTGATCTGGCCGACCTGTATGTATGCGATGCTTTCGGTTCCTCCCACAGGGCCCATGCTTCCGTAGAGGGCGTTACCAAGTTCATCACCGCAAAGGGCGGCGAGAATGTGGTTGGTTACTTAATGCAGAAGGAGATCAATTTCCTGGGCAACGCCGTGGAGAATCCGGTTAGGCCTTTCGTGGCAATCCTTGGGGGCGCTAAGGTTGCGGACAAGCTGAATGTGATCTCCAACCTGCTTGAGAAGTGCGATACCCTGATCATCGGCGGCGGTATGGCTTACACCTTCTTAAAGGCTCAGGGCAAGGAAGTGGGCGAGTCCTTAGTGGATGACGAGAAGATCGATTATTGTAAGGAAATGATGGATAAGGCCAAGAAGCTTGGCAAGACCCTCCTTCTTCCCATCGACACCACCATCGCCGCAGAGTTCCCGAATCCCATCGACGGACCCATCGAGGTTTCCTATGTGGATTCCGACAATATTCCTTCCGATATGCAGGGACTTGATATCGGACCCAAGACCGCTGCCCTGTTTGCAGATGCGGTGAAGTCCGCCAAGACAGTTGTCTGGAACGGACCCATGGGCGTGTTTGAGAATCCTACTCTGGCGGCCGGCACCATCGCAGTAGCCAAGGCTCTCGCTGAGACCGACGCAACCACTATCATCGGCGGCGGCGATTCCGCGGCGGCAGTGAACCAGCTGGGCTTCGGCGATAAGATGAGCCATATTTCCACCGGCGGCGGCGCTTCCCTGGAATTCCTGGAGGGCAAGGAGCTTCCCGGCGTGGCTGCAGCGGACGACAAGTGATGCGAAGCTTTCCCGGCGTTTGAGCGTAATTTTAAGACGCTTATGTTTTTAATCTGATAACATTGAAAAGAGGATCATTTAACATGGCAAGAAAAAAGATCATTGCCGGCAACTGGAAGATGAACATGACTCCCAGCCAGGCAGTAGAATTAGTGAATACCTTAAAGCCCCTTGTGGTGAATGAGGATATGGACGTGGTTTTCTGCGTTCCCGCTATCGACATCATTCCTGCAATGGAAGCTGCCAAGGGCACCAATATCCAGATCGGCGCTGAGAATATGTATTTCGAAGAAAAGGGAGCTTATACTGGAGAGATTTCCCCGGCCATGCTCACCGATGTAGGTGTGAAGTATGTGATCATCGGCCATTCCGAGAGAAGGGAATATTTCGCCGAGACTGACGCCACCGTGAACAAGAAGGTCCTGAAGGCCTTTGAACACGGCATCACTCCCATCATCTGCTGCGGCGAGACCCTGACCCAGAGGGAACAGGGCATTACCATTGATTTTGTGCGTCAGCAGATCAAGATCGCTTTCTTAGGCGTTACTGCCGAGCAGGCGGCGTCCGCCGTTATCGCATACGAGCCCATCTGGGCTATCGGCACCGGCAAGGTGGCTACCACCGAGCAGGCGGAAGAAGTATGTAAGGCTATCCGTGACTGCATCGCCGAGATTTACGACGATGCGACGGCAGCGGCCATCCGCATCCAGTACGGCGGTTCCGTATCGGCAGCCAGCGCCCCCGAGCTGTTCGCACAGCCCGATATCGACGGCGGCCTGGTGGGCGGCGCTTCCTTAAAGCCCGACTTTGGCGCCATCGTAAATTACAACAAATAAAGTATTTTCAGGATATTCCATATCGGGTACCCTTAAGTGAAAGAAAGGCTTCCGCCGGTTCAGCCGGACTGGCGGAAGCTTTTTCTATTGTCACTTTTTCAGGGGTGTGGTAAAATGATTCTGTGGGGCGGTAAGAAGGAGTAGTGTGAAAAATAAGCTCGATAGCTTATTGTTTCACAAAACGAAGTTCCTTCGTTTGGCTATTTGTGACGCTCCGGGATGAGGAGTATTATGGAAAGAATTGATTTGTCCGGACGGTGGAAATTTCGTCTGGATCCGCGGGACTGCGGAACGGATGAGCATTGGGAGCAGGAGAGCATGGAATTTGCGGATGAGATACAAATTCCGGGCATCCTGCAGGCTCAGGGGTACGGGGATGAGATCGGCCCGGATACCGACTGGGTTTCTTCTCTGCACGATCCTCTCTGGTATTTGCGGGAGGAATATCGCTGCGGCGCAGAGGATTCCCCTGTGAAGGTTCCTTTTCTTTGTCAGCCTCCCCGGCATTATATCGGGAAGGCCTGGTACTGTTGTCCCTTTGAAATACGGGAGGATCAGGCGGGGCAGTTTGCATATTTTCACATTGAATGTACTAAATGGCGCACGGTTCTGTGGCTGGATGGTGAAAAAAAGGGAGAGGATATGTCCTTGTGCACGCCCCATGAATTTGAGCTGGGGGCGCTTTCTGCCGGAAACCATGTTCTGACGGTCTGCGTGGATAATGGAATGCAGCTTCCTTACCGTCCGGACGGGCACGGGGTATCCGATGCCCTTGGCGCCGCCTGGAACGGGATGGTGGGCGCAGTGGAGCTTCGTCTGGTGCCTATGGTGGAGATCCGGTCGATTCAGATCTTTCCGGTCTGGCCGGAAGAAAGGGACAGGCAGAAAGCCTATGCGGCTCAGGGAGAGACCTGCGGAGAGCTAAAATATTATGCGAGGATCTGTCTGGTAAATCATACCCATCGGGAACAGCCGGTGGTGTTGGAGGAAGCAGGCGGGATAAAGCATCAGATGATCCTGCCCCGGGGAAGCTTTCATACGGAACTGCCCGGAGGGAAAAGCTTTTCAAAGGAGGATCTGTGGGATGAATTCAGGCCAGTTTTGCAGGAAAGAACCTACCGCCTGTCCTCGGCCTTCGGCGCAGAGGAGCGCAGCTGTCGTTTCGGACTCCGCAGTCTGAAGGTATCTGACGGAAAATTCTGGATGAACGGGCGGGAAACCTATTTCCGCGGTACCCATTTTGGCGGGGATTATCCCATGACAGGGTATCCGGAATGCGATGTGGAATGGTGGCGGGCGAAAATGCGGATCCTGAAGGAATGGGGCTTAAATTTTATCAGGTTTCATTCCTATTGTCCCCCGGAAGCCGCCTTTTGCGCGGCGGATGAAGAGGGGATTTATCTGCAGGCGGAATGCGGCATGTGGGAATTGTTCCATCGGGAAAATGCGATGCCCGCTGAGGCTCTCCGGGAAGCATACCGGATCCTGGAGGCTTTTGGAAACCATCCTTCCTTTACAATGCTTTCTCCCTCCAATGAGCCTGCGGGAGACTGGTTTGGCCCTTTGACGGAATGGGTGGAGAAATGCAGGGGGAAGGATGACCGCAGATTATATACCGCCCAGTCCGGCTGGCCTTATCCCGGGGAGCTTCAGGACATTGCCGGAACGGATTACGTGTATCTTCACAGGACGGGGAGAGGCGGGGATTCCATGCTCCGGAACCGGAAGGGCTGGCATGGAAGGGACTACCGGAAGGCTGTAGAAGGGATCCGGTATCCCGTGATCGCCCACGAGCTGGGGCAGTGGTGCTCCTATCCGGATTATCGTATCATAGAAAAATTCAGCGGAGCTTACCTGCAGCCCGGAAATTATGAGATTTTCCGGGAAAGCTTAAAAAGGCACGGCATGGAGGGAATGGACAGAAGCTTTGCATTAAGCTCCGGAAAACTGCAGGCAAAGATATACAAGGAAGAGATCGAGGCGAATCTAAGGACCCCTTCCCTATACGGTTTTGAGCTTCTGGATCTGCGCGATTATCTTGGACAAGGGACAGCCCTGGTGGGGGTGCTGGATGCCTTTTGGGAACCCAAAGGAGCTGTCAGCGCCGATGAATGGAGAGAATTCTGCAGCAAAACCGTATTGCTGGCCAGGATCAAAAGCTATGTTGCGGCCTGCGGGGAAGAGCTGGAGATTCCCGTCGAGGTCTGTCACTTTGGGGAAAAGGCCCTGGGACCGCAGAGGATCCGCTGGAGCCTTACCAGGATTCCGGGGGAAGAAGAAAGTAAGAAGAATAAGAAGGGAAGCGCAGGAAGCTCGGTTCCGGAGCTTTGGTCAGTTCCAGAAGCTCAGCCTGTTCCGGAGACTAGGCCTGTCCCGGAGGCTCAGGGAAGCTGGCTGTACGATATTAAGATCGGCAAGAACCAGGAGGCGGGCGTCATACGCCTGGTTCTGGGGAAGTCTGCAAAACCCCGGAAATATACCCTGACCCTGGAAATAGAGGGAACGGACTGCAGAAATCACTGGGATTTATGGGCTTATCCCGAGACCGGGATACCAGAGGATTCTCTTTTGGGAACGAAGAAGGGTTTGCTTTTGCCTGATGGGATGCCGGAGGGTTCCCTTGTGGTCACGGAAAGCTGGTCTGAGATGAAAGAAGCCCTTGGGAAAGGCAGGAAGGTTTTATTTTTCCCGGATGAGCGCACCTTGGATTATGCCTGTCCTCCGGTTCCGTTTACGCCGGTATTCTGGAATGCCCAGATGGGTCCCTCCTGGGGACGGGGAATGGGGATCCTCTGCGAGGCGGAACATCCCGTTTTCCGGGAGTTTCCCGTAGATTATTATGGAGACTGGCAGTGGGAGCCGCTGTTAAAAGGGGCAAGGGGATTTCGGATGGAGCATTTTGTCTCCGCTCCCCATGTATTGGTCCGGGCAATTGATGAATGGAACCGGAATTACAATATGAGCCTGCTTTTTGAATGCCGGGTGGGAGAGGGCAGTTTGATGGTATGTACCATGCCGCTTCTTAAGGGGAAGGAGAAGTCCCTGCCCTGCAGATGGCTTCTGCGGTCCATTTTGGATTACATGGCTTCTCCGCAGTTCCTGCCCAGAGAGCAGGCGGACATGCTGGAGTTGGAGAAGTGTCATTATTATCACGACGGTCTGAAAACGCTGAAAGGCAGGATCTATCAGGAGGAGTTTCCGGAAGCCGGGCTCCCGGAGCTGATGGACGGGGACGGCAATACCTTTGTAAGACTGATGAAGGAGCATCCCTATCATATGATCATGGAATGGCAGGGAGAGCAGCCTGTAAAGGGAATTTACTATCTGCCTCTGCAGAATATGAGGACCCATGAGGGTGAGATTCGCTCCTACCGTATAGATGCCTGGCAGAAAGGAAGGTGGCAGAAGGCGGCGGAAGGGCGCCTTGCCTCCTCCTTCGATCCCAAGCGGATCCTGTTTGCAGAAAATATCGTGACAAACCGCCTGCGGCTGACCGTAAAGGATGGATTCTCGGCGGAACAGGTCCCTTATTATACATATGACCGGGAAGGCTGGCACCGGAATCAGGGCAGGCTGGAGGATCACACCTTCGCCGCTTCTGTTCTGGACGTGATCTTTGACAGGGAATGGGAGGAGAATCCTTCGGAGACGATTTCCGGGGACAGATCCGTCAACCTGACCGCGGAGATCGATCTGTAGGGACGAGAGTTCCGGGAGACTCAGATTTGATATGAGAAGGAGGCAGAACCATGATTTTTCAGTGTAAAAACTGCGGGGGTAATGTGATTTACAGCCCGGAGAAAAAGGGGATGTATTGTCCCTATTGCGACAGTATGGGAAGTGAACAGCGTAAGGATACCCAGGGGGATATCCATATCTGTCCCAACTGCGGCGGCGAAGTGCCTGTGGAGGAGTATACAAGCGCCGTCAGGTGTCCCTACTGCGACAATTATATTATCCTCAACGAGCGGGTGGAGGGGGAGAATACGCCGGATCTTGTGATCCCCTTTCAGTACAGCCGGGATATGGTGAAAAAACTGATGCGGGAAAAATTCGCAAAATCTATTTTTGCTCCCACGGATTTCCTTTCCGAGGCGCGCCTGAACACCATGGAGGGGAATTACGTTCCCTTCTGGCTCTATGATTATCAGGTGAATTGCCAGTACAGGGGCGAGGGACGCAAGGTCCGGGTCTGGACAAACGGGGAAACGGAATATACGGAGACCAGCGTTTACGATATTTACCGGGACATGGACATCGGATTTGAAAAGATCCCGGCGGACGCTTCCGTCAGAATGCCGGATGAGGTCATGGACCTGATGGAGCCTTACCGATATGACCAGCTGCAGCCTTTCCGCCCTGAGTTCCTGTCAGGCTTTCAGGGAGAAAAATATAATATGCCTGCGGAGCAGATAGAGGGACGGGCCAAGGGCAAGATGGAGGAAGATGCAAATCAACTGCTCCGGTCCACTATCACCGGTTATGGAAGCGTGATCAATCAGAGCCAGAGCATCCGCGTGGGGGAACAGAAGGTGAGCTACGGGCTTTTGCCGGTGTGGGTTTATTCCTATCAGTATAAAAAGCAGGATTATCCCTTTTATATCAACGGTCAGACCGCTAAGATCGTAGGGAAAGTCCCCGTTTCCACCGCAAAGGTATGGGTGTACGGCGCGACGCTCTGGGCGGTGCTTACCGCGATGCTGACAATGCTCTATGCAATTCTGGTGCTTTGGTGAGGAGGTCTTGTTATGACAGAGAAAGAGTGGAAATCGGAATCTTTGAGACAATATTTTAAATATTTTCGCTTCTGGTTCCTTGCGCTGGGGATTCTATTGGTGATCTTTGTGGGCTTCCTCGTCGTGCGCCTGACGGCGGGGGATAAGGAGCGGCAGAATACAAGCGCCCCAGAGGAACGGGTCTATGATTATGCCGAAGTGCTCACCGCGGAAGAGGAAGAGAAGCTCAGACAGCTCATTGCCGGGAAGGAAGCGAAGATCGGCTGCGACCTGGTGCTGGTGACCACCAAAGAGGAGATCGGGGAGCGTCCCAGCGCCCGGGAAAAGGTGCTGCGGGACATGGCGGATGATTTTTATGACGATAACCTCTTTGGGTTCGATGCGGTTCATGGAAGCGGCGCCCTTTTGATGGATAACTGGTATGAGGGGCAGATGTCCACCTGGCTGTCCACCTGCGGCGCGGTCTATAAAAAGTTCAGCAGCAGGGATATTGACGATGTCCTGGACGCTGTGTACGCTTATATTGAAACAGATCCCTACAGGGCATACTGCGCCTATGTGGATACCGTTGCCGATAAGATGTCGGGAAAAGGCAGCTTCCGGTTTTTCCCGATTCTGATCCTGGTGGTGCCCATTGCGGCGATGTTGGTTTTTGTGGCGGGTAAGCTTAAGAATCCCATCGGAAAAGAGACGGTATCTCCCGGGACCTATGTGGTGGGCGGAAGACCTGCTATCCGCGTACAGGCGGACCAGCTGATGCGCAAGATGGTGACAAAACGGAGGATACCGAGGGTGGAAAGCAGCGGAGGAAGCGGCGGCAGCGGCGGCGGAGGCGGTCATACGAGCAGCGGCGGAGTCAGCCACGGCGGAGGAGGTAGAAGCAGATGATTGAGATCCGCAGGAACAGACCGGAAGAGCTGCAGGATATCATCCGGTGCGCAAACAGCGCTTTTGGAAACAGCATCCCGGCGGAAGGGTTCTCTCTGGTTTTGCCGAAATTATACGGGAGCAGGGCGAAGGCGCCGGGCAACCATCTGCTCGCCTTTGAGGAGGGAAAGCTGGAAGGGCTGCTTCTTGTGGAGCCGATGAAGCTTAAGGTGCTGGACAGGGAGCTTAAGGTGGCAGCCATCGGAACGGTCTCCGTGCTTCCGGACGCCCGAAAAAAAGGGATTATGAAGCTTTTGATGGAGGAAGCCCTGAAGGAAATGAAGGAGCAGGGTTATGACCTTGCCGTCCTGACCGGGCAGCGTCAGCGCTATGCCTACTGGGGCTTTGAATGCTGCGGAATGGACGCAAATTTCTCCTGGGAGGACGCAAATTTAAGACACTGCGGTCTCGCTGCGTCTGCGCAGGGGCTGGAAATCCTTCCGATGGATGAAAACAGCGAATGGCTCCCTGCGGCGTGGCAGCTCTGGGAGGAACAGCCGGTGCGGATCCAACGGGAAAAGGAGCGCTTTTATGATATCCTGCTGACCTGGAGGGGACGTCCTTATGCCTGTGTGAAGGACGGGAAGCTGGCCGCTTACCTGGTGATGGATGTGCCGGAGGGCGGAACAGGGGTCCGTATTTTGGAGATGGTCTGTTCAAAGACGGTGACAGCGCCCCAGGTACTGGGGGCGATACAGAATTGCCTGGAGCGGAGCAGGGGCAGCATCGCAGTCGCCCCTTACCGCCAGAAGATTATGGGAGAGCTGGAGGAGGTCTGCGAGACGCTTCAGTATTCTTCCCCCAACCATATGCTGATCCTGAACTTTGGCAGGGTCCTGGAGGCGATGCTTCGGCTGAAGAACAGCTATCAGCCCCTGCAGGAGAGCAGCGCAGTGCTTAAGATCCTGAAAAGGGATGGTTCCGAGGAAACCGTGAAGCTTTCGGTAAAGGACGGAGATGCGAGGGCGGAGAACCTGACAGAGGAAAAGAGCATGACAGAAACAGGGAACCCGACAGAGGCAGGAAGGATAAAGCAGGAGGATGAAATACAGACGGTTCAGATGACGGACCTGGAGGCCACAAGAATGTTGTTCCGGCCCTCTCTTTTCAGAAATGAGGCGCTGGAAGCGCTGCCTGCGGGGTGGTTTCCCCTTCCTCTGCATGTGGACGAGCTGGATTGCTGTTAGGAAGGACTGCAGGAAGGAGTAGGGAAATGAAAAAACGAATCAATGTTTTCTGGTTTATTTTAACAGCGCTTCTTGTCCTAGCCTGCGTCTCTTGCTCCCCAGGTGGAAAGCAGGGAAGCGGAAATCAGGAACCCGGAAAGGAAGGGGAGACCGGGGAAGGAGTTGCCTTGGGGAACTGGGAGCGGGAAGGTTACGGCTTTGTAAAGGAAGGGCTGCCTGTGTCCGGGAACGTCTCTTCCTTCCGCACGGTGTTCCTTACGGGGGACAGGATCTATTATACCCTGATCAGCGCGGAGGGTGGACCGGGCTTTTATTGCCAGGAAAACGGAATACAGAAGGAATTGCCCATCATACTGCCCTCTGAGGAGGGCAGTACCTGGCATGTAGAGAGCCTGTCCGTAGACGGCGGGGGAATGGTCTGGGTATTGTACCGCCCTGTCGGCAAGGCGAGATATTCCGCCTGCTTCCTGGCAAAGTACACACAGCAGGGGGAAGAGGTATTCCGGAAGGACCTGTCTGCCCTTCCGGGCTTTTCCATGGAGGAAAGCATCCTGGCAAGACCCTGCGGAAACGGGGAGATCTGCCTTGCCAGCGGGAGGGAATGCTGCCTGTTAGGGGAGGACGGGGAACAGAAGGGAAGCGTCATCCTACAACGGGAGGCTTCCCTGCTTGTGGCGGATGTGTCCGGGAAGGTGTATGCCTACAGCCAGGCTGAGGGGCGCCTGACCGGGCTGGACTTCGGGAAAGGCAGCGCCGGGAAGCGGATGAGCCTGCCGCTGGAGGATGTGAGGATCCTGGAGCCTGCGGAAAACGGGGGGCTGCTTGTCAGCGACGGGAAGGAATTGTTTGAGTATGACCCTGAAGGGGAAAACTCCGTGAGGATCCTTTCCTTCGAGGACTGCGGGATCCTGGAGAGGGCGGAAGGGGTGCTGGACTGCGGGGAGGACAGCTTCCTCATCCTGGCGCCCGGGGATGGTTTCCTCCGCCTGTCTTACAGGGAAGGCGCCGCGCCGCAGGAAGCCGGAAAGGAAAAGCTTGTGCTGGCGGTGGTTGGGGAAATCCCCCAGACGGTGAGGTCGGATGCAGCTTCCTTTAATAAGGAAAGCGCCGGTTATGAGATCGAGATCCGGCAGTACGGGGGAGAAGGCCAGGAGATAGAGGACGCCATTGCGAGGCTGAACGCAGACTTAATTTCCGGGGATGGGCCGGACATCCTGGATCTGTCCGGCGACGGTATTTTTATCAGCAATTATGCGCAAAAAGGCATGCTGGAGGACCTGAGGCCTTACCTGGAGGGGAGCAGCCGGGTGAGTGTGGAGGAATTCCTTCCCCAGGTGGTGGAAGCCTATACCCTGTCGGGACGGCTTGTGGGGCTGCCCCTGGGGTTCAGGCTGAGATTTATGATGGGGCTTACCTCCGTGGTGGGGGAGCGGCTGGAATGGAGCGTGGAGGAAGCGATTGATTTTCTGGAAGGGCATCCGAACCAACAGGCCTTGCTTGGCAGGATCAACGGACAGTCGGCTGTGGAAATCCTGTTCCGCTACAATGCGGACAGCTTCTTAGATTATGAAAACGGAACCTGTTACTTTGATTCCGAGGAATTCCGCAGCCTTGTAAGGCTTGCAGAACTTTTGGACAGTGATACTCCAGAAAGATTCTCAGAATATAGGGATATTTCCAGAGGAAATGTCCTGCTGCATGCCCTTACATGCACGAATGCTGATGATTTAAATCACGGGCTGCAGGTAACAGGCTGGGGGAAGGAAGCCGCCAGTGTGGCGGCGTATCCTACTGTGGACGGGAGCAGCGGTATTTACCTGGAGACGGAAGGAACTCCGGTATATGGCATATTGAGCGCAGGACGCCGGAAGGAAGGCGCCTGGGAATTTGTAGAGATGTGCCTTGCAAAGACGGATGAAAATGGGCTGGCTGCGTATTTGAAAAGTTTAAGTCCCACAAAGACCTCAGAGTTGGAAAATTTGATGGCTGATATGATCAGAATGTCCGAGGGAGCGGATGAACACTATTCCGAAGACGGTGTGGAGTGGCTTGCAATTGAACCCATGGATGAAAAGGATGCGGAGCTGTTCCGGGAGCTGTTAAGCAGGGCAAGGCTGGTCACAGTGGACGAGACCAATCCCGTCAGTTATATCATATATGAGGAGATGGGAACTTATTTTGACGGGGAGAAAAGCCTGGACGAGGTGCTTGACATCCTCCAGAGAAGGGCTCAGCTGTATATGAGCGAGAACCAGTACTGAGAACATGAAAAAATCCAGGACTGCCGATCTTCAAAGATATCGGGTCCTGGATTGTTTTATGTGCGCCTGGTGGCGAACATGCGCCCGGCGGCGCATATTTTAATCTTTTATCTTACAAAATCAATCCATCTGATTTACAGCTTTGCTAAGATGGGAAACCTTTCTGGCAACATTGTTCTTGTGGTAAACGCCCTTGGTACCGGCCATCTCGATCTTCTTGGTCGCTACGGCGAGTTCGGCAGCGGCAGCAGCCTTGTCCCCGGATTCTATGGCAGCATATACTTTCTTCATAGCTGTCTTTACGCCGGAACGGATGGATTTATTCCTTTCGGCTCTTGTGCGGCTCACCAAAATTCTCTTTTTAGCGGACTTAATATTAGCCAAGATCTACACCTCCATTTTCCTATGCATTCTACTTTTTACAATCCATGTTACCTTAGCCAGAGACGGAGGACTAACGTAAACATACAGATGTATTTTAAATAAAATCCGCAGGTTTGTCAATACATAATTTCGTTTTTTTTGTAAAACATAACAAAAAGGTTTGCGGCCGTTGTCAGGGCGGCGGCCTGGAAGCTTACAGAGAGGAAACGGGAAGAATGGGGAATCTTCAGGTAAGAACGGATCTTGCGCTGGAGGCGCGGGAAAGCATCAGCGAGGCGGACGGCAGGCTGCGCGGAGTAAGTGTGGATGAATATTATCAGGAAAAAGAGGATATTCAGGTGACCAGGGTAACCATCGATACGAAAAATGCAGCCCGGGTCATGGGGAAGCCCATGGGGGTCTATGTGACCATGGAGGCGCCTGCCATGGTGGAGCCGGATGAGGATTATCACAGGGAAATTTCCGAGTGCCTGGCAAAGGAGCTTAAGAAAATGATACCGGATTCCCGGAAGGAGCAGTCCATCCTGGTGGTGGGACTGGGAAACCGGGACGTAACCGCGGACGCCTTAGGTCCTCAGGTGGTGGACAATCTGCTGATCACCAGACATGTGGTGAGAACCTATGGGAAGGCAGCTTACGACAAAGAGCATGTTAATCTGATCAGCAGCATAGAGCCGGGAGTTATGGCAAAGACCGGGATGGAGACATCGGAGATCGTAAAGGGCGTGGTCCGGGAGACGGAGCCGGATGTGGTGGTGGTGATAGACGCGCTGGCTGCCCGCAGCACGAAGCGGCTGAATAGGACCATTCAGATCACCAATACAGGGATCCAGCCGGGATCCGGCGTAGGGAACCACCGGGATGCCCTGACCCTGGAAAGTCTTGAAGTGCCGGTGATCGCCATTGGAGTGCCTACGGTGGTGGACGCGGCTACGATCGTAGGGGACGCCCTGGAAAAGCTTTTAAGCGGGGACCATGAATTTGACCGGATGAAATATATGGGGCAGCACAGGGCCGTTTTTTCGGAACTGAACAATATGTATATGACCGGGAAAGATATTGACGCTGTGATCAAGAGGGTGAGCTTTACCGTTTCGGAGGGGATCAATATGGCGCTGGAACTGGAAGAATAGAGGGGAGGAAACAGGCATATATATAGAACGACCCTGAGGAAGAGGAGTGCATTGACGTAAAAAAAAGAAATCGTTTTGTCGGTCCCGCCATTGCCGCGGCCGTACTGGGTCTTCTTTTGATGCTGGCGGGAAGAATGGACTCCGGAGCCGGCAGGGAAGAAGGACTTTATTTTGGGGAAATTGTTTGTTCCTACCTGGGAGAATTGTCAGAACAGAAAGTCATGCAGACCTTTATGCTGCTTTTCCCCTTTGCGGAGGCGGACATGGATATCTGGCAGGGAGCTATGGAGGAACAGATCAGCGTGATCATGCCGGTCTATCATTTCTGCAGGGGAGAGGAAGACGGGGAAAAAGAAGGAGAGAGCCTGACCCTGGAAAAAATCCTCTGGGAAGAAGCCCAGGAGCATTCTTCCCCGGCAGAAACGGACGGACAGGAAGAAGCGGGTGGACAGGAAGGGACAGAAGGGCGGAGAGAGACGGACGGACAGGGAGAAGCAGATGGACAGGAAGGAACAGAAGGGCGGGAAGAGACGGATGAGGAAGAGGGGCAGCGTTCCTGGATGGATCTGCTGATCGCGGAAAACGAGGAGGCTGCAGGGCGGCTTGAAGGTTCTGCTGGGAAGCCTGAAGATCCCACCGGACAGCTCGATGATCCCCGGGCAGGGACAGGAAAACAGAACGCCGGCCCGGGAGAAAACCAGGGCAACATGCTGCAGGAATTTCCTTCCTTTACGGATTTCGTTCCCCATGCTCAGGCTGCGGAGGTGGATCTGGAGGAATTCCGGGATTATCAGACTCTGGTACAGAGCTTTTATACCATCGACAGTTCCACCATGATCGGAAAGGATCAGCTGGATGTGGATAAACTGGCCGGAAAGGATCTGTCCATTGACAAAAGCCAGGAGGGTCCCCAGATATTGATCTACCACACCCATTCCCAGGAAGCCTTTGCGGATTCCGTGGAAGGGGACCGGTCCACTACCATCGTGGGAGTGGGAGACTATCTGACCCGGATCCTGACAGAAATTTATGGATATCAGGTGCTGCATCATGACGGCGAATATGATGTTCCCTCCCGGGATAAGGCTTATTCCGCCGCTTTGCCCGCCGTTACAAAGATCCTGGAGGAAAATCCTTCTATCCAGGTGGTGATCGATCTGCACAGGGACGCCGTGGATGAAAAGACCCATCTCGTTACGGAGATCGACGGGCGCCCTACAGCGAGGTTCATGTTTTTCAACGGACTCAGCAGGACCAGGAAAACAGGGAATATTTCCTATCTGTACAATGCGAATCTCGATGATAATCTGGCGTTTTCCTTTCAGCTGCAGAAGAAGGCCATGGAATACTATCCGGGGCTGACCAGACGGATCTATCTGAAAGCGTACCGCTACAACATGCATCTTCGTCCCCGCAATCTGCTGATCGAGCTGGGAGCCCAGAACAACACGGTGGAGGAAGCGATGAATGCCTGCGATCCCCTCGCCCACATTCTGGACATGGTATTGTCGGGACAGTGAGCTGCCCGGCGGGGCTGAGCTGTTACGGAAGAATAGTCTTGCGATATTCCCTTATTTCTGCTACAATCAGTTAGAAGAAGTGCGGAAAGGACAAGACAGATGGCAGCAGTGGATCAGAGCAGGATTCGTAATTTTTGTATTATCGCCCATATCGATCACGGCAAGTCTACCCTTGCGGATCGTATCATAGAGAGGACCGGACTGTTGACCAGCAGGGAGATGCAGGATCAGGTTCTGGACAATATGGATCTGGAGCGCGAGAGGGGCATCACCATCAAGGCCCAGGCGGTGCGGACTATCTATAAGGCTCGGGACGGGGAAGAATATATTTTCAATCTGATCGACACCCCGGGGCATGTGGATTTTAATTATGAGGTCAGCCGTTCCCTGGCTGCCTGTGACGGGGCGATCCTGGTGGTGGACGCGGCTCAGGGCATCGAAGCCCAGACCCTGGCCAATGTATATCTGGCGCTGGACCATGATCTGGATGTTTTTCCGGTGATCAATAAGATCGACCTGCCCAGCGCACAGCCTGAGCATGTGATAGAAGAGATCGAGGATGTTATCGGACTGGAGGCCCATGACGCCCCCCTGATCTCGGCAAAAAACGGTATTAACATAGATCAGGTGCTGGAGCAGATCGTCCAAAAGATCCCGGCGCCCAAGGGAAGCCCGGAGAATCCCCTCCAGGCTCTGATCTTCGATTCCCTGTATGATTCCTACAAGGGAGTGATCATTTTCTGCCGCATTATGGAGGGAACAGTGCGGAAGGGGACGGTGATCCGCATGATGGCCACCGGGGCAAAGCAGGAAGTGGTGGAGGTAGGATATTTTGGAGCGGGCCAGTTTATCCCCTGCGAGGAACTGAGCGCCGGAATGGTGGGCTACATCACAGCCTCCATCAAGAATCTGAGAGAGACCTCCGTGGGCGATACCGTGACGGAGGACGCCCGTCCCTGCGCAGCCCCCCTGCCGGGCTACAAAAGGGTGCAGTCCATGGTATACTGCGGCATGTATCCGGCGGACGGCGCAAAATATCCGGATCTGCGGGACGCCCTGGAAAAGCTTAAGCTGAACGACGCCTCCCTGCAGTATGAGCCGGAGACCAGCGTGGCTCTTGGATTTGGCTTCCGCTGCGGCTTTTTGGGCCTGCTTCATCTGGAGATCATTCAGGAACGGCTGGAAAGAGAGTATAACCTGGATCTGGTGACTACGGCTCCCAGCGTTATTTATAAGGTACATAAAACCAATGGAGAAGTGATGGATCTCACCAATCCCACCAATATGCCGGATCCTTCCGAGATCGAGTACATGGAGGAGCCCATCGTCAGCGCGGAGATCATGGTAACTTCTGAATATATCGGTCCCATCATGGAGCTTTGCCAGGAAAGAAGAGGCCGGTATCTCGGCATGGAATATATTGAAGGAACCCGGGCCCTGTTAAAATACGAGCTGCCCTTAAACGAGATCATCTACGATTTCTTTGACGCCCTGAAATCCCGTTCCAGAGGATATGCTTCCTTTGATTATGACCTGAAAGGCTATGAACAGTCCAAACTGGTGAAGCTGGATATCCTGATCAACAGGGAAGAGGTGGACGCCCTGTCCTTTATTGTGCACGGGGATTCGGCCTATGAGCGGGGGCGCAAAATGTGCGAGAAGCTGAAGGACGAGATTCCCAGGCACCTGTTCGAGATCCCGATCCAGGCCGCGGTGGGCGGCAAGATCATCGCCAGGGAAACAGTGAAGGCGATGCGCAAGGATGTTCTCGCAAAGTGCTATGGAGGCGATATCACGCGAAAGAAGAAGCTGCTGGAAAAGCAGAAGGAAGGCAAAAAGAGAATGCGCCAGATCGGCAGCGTGGAGGTGCCCCAGAAGGCCTTTATGAGCGTATTGAAGCTGGATGATAAGAAATGACGGATCGATTTTTGGAACTGTATGTCCATATTCCCTTTTGTATCCGAAAATGTGATTATTGTGATTTCCTTTCCGCCCCTGCGGGGCACGAGATACGAAAACGCTATGTCGGCGCGCTCCTTACGGAACTTAAGGGGAGAAGCGAAGAAGCCAGGGATCGTAAGGTCTGTTCTGTTTTTCTGGGAGGCGGCACCCCTTCTGTGCTGGATGCGGAAGACATAGAAAATATCCTGACTGTCATAAGAAGGGAATACTGCCTGTGCCCGGATGCGGAGATCACCATGGAATGCAATCCCGCCACAGTGGACGCGGAAAAGCTGAAAAGATACCGCAGCGCCGGGATCAACAGACTGAGCATCGGCCTGCAGTCCGCTTCCGACCGGGAGCTTGAGAGACTGGGGAGAATCCATACCTTCGGACAATTTCTTGAGACCTACAGGCTGGTGAGAGAAGCCGGATTTACCAATGTGAATGTGGATATTATGAGCGCCCTGCCGGGACAGAGCCTGTCCTCCTATGAAAAGACTCTAAAGGCTCTTCTGGAGCTGACCCCGCCGCCGGAGCATATTTCCGCATACAGTCTGATGGTGGAGGAGGGAACTCCCTTTTACAGGCTGCAGGAGGAGGGAAAGCTTGACCTGCCCGGGGAGGAAGAAGAACGCCTGATGTATTACAGGACCAGGGAGCTTTTAGGACAGGCGGGATACGGGCGCTATGAGATCTCCAACTACGCCAGGCCGGGATACGAATGCCGGCATAACATGGGCTACTGGACCAGAAGAGAGTATCTGGGCTTCGGGATCGGAGCCGCCAGCCTTTACCGGGAAACGCGCTTCTCCAACACTGCAGACAGAGAGGCCTATATGGAGGCGCCGTTGGCCGCAGGAAGCGAGCCCCAGATCCTGACTGCAGAGGAGCAGATGGAGGAGACCCTTTTTCTGGGACTGCGGCTTATGCAGGGCATATGGGATAAAGATTTCCGGGAAAAATTCCACTGCGGGCTTATGGATGTCTATGCGCCGGTGATAGACCGCAATCAAAAGGACGGACTTCTTGTCTATCAAAATGGACACCTTTACCTGACGGACCGGGGCATCGATCTGAGCAATTACGTGCTGGCGCAGTTTCTGTTCTAAAGTAACAGTTCAGCCAGCCGCCTGATTTGATGGAAAATCGTGCTTGCACGAATTTTCCATCATGTCTGGCGGCTGAG
>CANQBS010000060.1 GCA_947589075.1 uncultured Acetatifactor sp. | reverse complement strand
GAACCGGTCATCAAGTACGGTTATCCCATCGGCGTCATGAAGGAGCCGGTTCAGACGGGGGGATGGATCCATGTCCACAATATGAAAACCGGACTGGGGGATCTTCTGACCTATACCTATCAGCCCCAGGGATCCAGCCTGGCTCCCAGTAAGGAACGGTTTTTCCAGGGCTACAGGCGCGCAGACGGACAGGCAGGCGTCCGCAACGAGATCTGGATCATCCCCACCGTAGGCTGTGTCAACAATGTGGCCACCGCCATTGAGCGCAGGGCTCAGTCCCTGATCCGGGGGAGCATTGAAGCCATCGCTGCTTTTCCCCATCCTTACGGTTGTTCCCAGATGGGGGACGATCAGAATAATACCAGGCAGATCCTTGCGGACCTGGTCAACCACCCCAATGCGGGAGGCGTGCTGGTCCTGGGTCTGGGCTGCGAAAACAGCAATATTGAAGAATTGAAAAAGTTTATCGGGCCTTATGACGACAGGCGGGTAAAATTCCTGGTGTCCCAGGAGTCGGAGGACGAGGTCTCAGACGCCCTTTCCCTGATCCGGGAGCTGGTGGATTACGCCGGGGAAAGCAAACGGGAGCCCATCAGCTGCAGTGAACTGATCATCGGCATGAAATGCGGAGGATCCGACGGGCTTTCCGGCATTACGGCCAATCCCACCGTAGGGGCTTTTTCCGACCTGCTGATCTCCAAAGGAGGAACTACCATTCTTACAGAGGTTCCGGAGATGTTCGGCGCGGAGACCCTGTTGATGAACCGCTGTGAGAACGAAGCCCTTTTTGAAAAAACTGTGGCGCTGATCAACGATTTTAAAAACTATTTCACCAGCCACAACCAGACTATTTACGAGAATCCTTCCCCGGGCAATAAAAAGGGAGGCATCTCCACCCTGGAGGACAAGTCCCTGGGATGTACCCAGAAGTCCGGCAGCGCTCCGGTGCGGGGAGTGCTGGCCTATGGGGAAAAGGTTAAGGAAAAGGGACTGAACCTGTTAAGCGCCCCGGGCAACGACCTGGTGGCTTCCACGGCTCTGGCGGCTTCCGGCGCCCATATCGTATTGTTTACCACCGGAAGGGGCACGCCCTTCGCCTCACCTGTGCCTACGGTGAAGATCTCCAGCAATTCCGCCCTGAACCAGAAAAAGGGGAACTGGATCGATTTCAACTGCGGCGCTCTGGTGGAAGGCACCAGCCTTACAACCCTGCGGGATCAACTTTTTGATTATGTGATCGCTGTCGCATCGGGAGAAGAAGTGAAGTCCGAAAAGGCAGGATTCCATGATATGGCTATTTTCAAACAAGGCGTTACGCTTTAAAAAAGAGGAGGTTTCACATCATGAACAAATTATGTTATAAGGCCCTGGAAGAGCAAAACTATGGGGGATTTCTCTTAAAAGAAGCCCCGGAAAGGGTTCTGCAGTTTGGGGAAGGGAATTTTCTGAGGGCCTTCGTGGATTATTTTATTGATATGATGAATGAAAAGGCCGGCTTTCACAGCAAGGTGGTCCTGGTACAGCCCATCCCCAACAGAGGAGGATTCAACCTGGCGGACGTCATCAATGAGCAGGAGGGTCTTTACACCCTGTACCTGAGGGGCTTTGAGAACGGCCAGAAGGTGAACAACAAGCGGATCATTTCCTGTGTCAGCCGCTGCCTGAATTCTTATGACGACTACGACGCCCTGATGGAATGCGCCGATAACCCGGACCTGCGCTTCATCGCCTGCAACACCACAGAGGCCGGTATCGTTTATGATCCTCAGTGTCAGTTTAACGAGACCCCGCCCAGCAGCTATCCTGCCAAGCTGACCCAGTTTATGTACCGCCGTTACCAGAAATTCGGAAAGGAAGCCGGCAAGGGCTTTATCATCCTTTCCTGCGAGCTCATCGACGACAACGGAAAGGAACTGGAAAAGTGCGTGACAAGCTATGCCAGACAGTGGGAACTGGGTGAGGACTTCGTTCAATGGCTGAAGGCGGAGAACATCTTCTGCTCCACCCTGGTGGACCGGATCGTTACCGGATATCCCCGCAGCGAAGCCGCTGCCATCAATGAAGAAAACGGTTATGAGGACAACCTGCTGGATACCGGGGAAGTCTTCGGGTTCTGGGTCATTGAGGGACCGGATTCCCTGAAAAAAGAGCTTCCTTTTGCAGAGGCAGGGCTTCCTGTGCTGATCACGGACAACCATAAACCCTACAAACAGAGAAAGGTGCGTATCTTAAACGGCGCCCACACCTCCATGATCATGGGCGCTTACCTGGCGGGACAGGATATTGTGCGGGACTGCATGAACGACGAGCCCATTGTAAAATTCATGAGCAAGACCATTTACGATGAGATCATCCCTACCCTTTCCCTTCCCAGGGAGGACTGCCTGGACTTTGCCGCAGCCGTGACCGAGCGCTTTAACAATCCTTTTATCGACCACGCCCTGTTAGCCATTTCCTTAAATTCCACCTCCAAATGGAAGGCCAGGGTGATGCCTTCCCTGTTAGGCTATGTGGAAAAATTCGGGAAGCTTCCTGTGTGCATCACCGCCTCCTTCGCCTTCTATATCGCTTTCTATCATGGCACGGAGCTGACGGAGGCAGGCCTTCTCGCAAAACGTCCCAAGGGCGATACCTATACCATTTCCGACGACCGCTCCGCCCTGGAGTTCTTCTACAGCCATATGGACGACGCCCCGGAAGATCTGGTTCACGCAGTCTGCGCCAACACGGATTTCTGGGATAAGGATCTGACGGAAATTCCGGGATTCGAGGCGGAAGTGACACAATTTTTGAAGGACATTGAAGCGAAGGGCGCTTATGAAGTTATGAAGGAATGCCTGGCTTGAATCATGAAGAAATGCTTGAGTTGAGGCATGAAGAAATGCTTGAGGCATGAGGGATTGCATGGCTTGAACATAAACTGACGTGCTTATACTGTGTTTAAAAAGAAGGAGCTGCTCGGGATAGATCCAAAATCCCGGGCGGCTCCTGTTTTTTCTTCCGTTCAGATTCACTTTATGCTGATCCCTGCATCTTCTTCCATCCTATTTCTTAATTTTCATGGTCAGTCCGATCCGTTTCTTAGGCACATCCACTTCCAGCACCTGTACGTCCACCACGTCCCCTACGCTGACCGCCTCCAGGGGATGCCTGATATAACGGTCCGTGATCTGGGAAATATGCACCAGACCGTCCTGATGGACTCCGATATCCACGAAAACACCGAAATCAATGACGTTCCGGACAGTTCCCTTCAGGATCATGCCGGGCTTCAAGTCCTTCATCTCCAGCACATCGCTGCGCAGGATGGGCTTAGGCATATCGTCCCTGGGATCTCTGGCAGGCTTCTCCAGCTCCTTCAAAATATCCTCCAGGGTGATCTCGCCGATCCCAAGCTCCTCCGCCAGCTTTTTCTTATCCGGGATCCGCTTTTCCAGGCTGCTTATGCTGTCCGCCGATACCTTTCCGACAGCGCCTCCCAACGTTTCCGTCCGGGCTGCGTCCCCAAAGGCTGCTGCCAGAGCTTTTCCCATGGCGGTATTGGTATTGCTGACATGGATGGATTTCTGCCTTGGATTGCGGGAATCCTTCCCTGCTGCCGCTCCGTAGGTCCGGCTCCCGTTTTCTCCTGCAAGAAGTGCGGTCTCTGCCTTTTCCGCCTTCCTTCCGGCCGCCTTTTCCGCCCCGGCCTTTTTCTGGGCTGCCTTCACATCCTCTAAGGTCATGCCCAGCTTATCCAAAAGCTTCATGGCAGCCTCATAGGATTCCGGATGGACGCTGGTAGCGTCCAGGGGATTGTCCCCGTCCGTGATCCGCATGAAGCCGGCGCACTGTTCAAAGGCCTTGGGACCCAGCTTCGCCACCTTCAGAAGCTGTCGGCGGTTGGTGAATCTGCCGTTGGTCTCCCGATAGTCCACAATGTTCCTGGCAATGGTCCTATTGATTCCGGAAATATATTCCAAAAGGGAAGCTGAGGCGGTATTTAAGTCCACCCCTACCTTATTCACACTGTCCTCCACCACTCCGTTCAAAGCCTCTCCCAGCTTTTTCTGGTTCATGTCGTGCTGATACTGCCCCACCCCGATGGACTTGGGATCGATCTTTACCAGCTCCGCCAGAGGGTCCTGAAGACGGCGGGCAATGGAAGCGGCGCTCCTTTGTCCCACGTCAAAATTGGGAAATTCCTCTGTGGCCAGCTTGCTGGCGGAATACACAGAAGCCCCCGCCTCGCTGACGATCACATACTGCACGGGACGATCCAGCTCCTTTAACAGCTCCACGATAACCTGCTCCGATTCCCTGGAGGCAGTGCCGTTGCCCACGGAGATCAGATCCACATGATATTTGCCGATCAGCCGCTTTAATTCCCTTTTGGCCTCCTCCACCTTAAACTGAGGGGCGGTGGGATAGATCACCTTGGTATCCAGCACCTTTCCCGTGGAATCCACCACTGCCAGCTTGCACCCGGTACGGAAAGCGGGATCCCAGCCCAGAACCACTTTTCCCGCAATAGGAGGCTGCAAAAGCAGCTGCTCCAGGTTTTTACCGAAAACAGCGATGGCGCCGTCCTCCGCCTTTTCCGTCAGATCGTTGCGAATCTCCCGTTCAATGGCTGGGGCGATCAGGCGCTCGTAGCTGTCCTGGATCACTTCTTTAAGGACCGGCGTCGTCACCGGATTCTCCTTCAGAATGGTCTTTTTCTCCAGGTAGCGCAGGATGCGTTCCACCGGGGCTTCCACCCTGACGGTAAGGATCTTCTCCGCCTCTCCCCTGTTTAAAGCCAGCACTCTGTGCCCTGCGATCTTCTTCACCGGCTCCTGGAAATGATAGTACATCTCATAAACGCTCTGGACCTTCTCGTCCTTCGCCTCGCTTACGATCACGCCCTCCTGGGCCGTGATCTCCCTGATATAAATACGGTGATCCGCATTGTCCGAGATATTTTCCGCGATGATATCCTTAGCGCCCTGGATGGCTTCCGAAACATCCTTCACGCCCAATTCTTCAGAAAGATACGAAACTGCCGTTTCCTCCAGAGGGACCTGCGTCTCCTGCTCCAGGATCAGCGCCGCCAGGGGTTCCAGACCCTTTTCCTTCGCCACAGAAGCCCGAGTCTTACGCTTGGGACGGTAAGGACGGTACAGATCCTCCACCACCACCTGGGTCTGGGCGGCAAGGATCTTCTCCCGCAGTTCCTCTGTAAGCTTCCCCTGCTCCTCTATGCTGGACAGCACCTGCTGCTTTTTTTCCTCCAGGTTGCGCAGGTAGGTGAGGCGCTCGTCCAGATCACGGAGCTGCTCATCGTTTAAGGAGCCCGTAGCCTCCTTCCGGTATCTGGAAATAAAAGGAATGGTATTTCCTTCGTCGATCAGCTTCACCGCCGCTTCCACCTGCCATTTTTCCACTTTCAGTTCCTGTGTCAGTTGTAAAATAATATCCATCCGCAACAAACTCCTTCTGTTCTCTATCCGCTGTGCCGATATCCACAGCAACGGGTTCTGTAAACGGTGAACAAAACCACCGCTTCCGGTTATTACCGTCGTCCCATAAAAAGATTATACTGATTGTCCGCCTGAATTGCAAGGGCAAAAAGGGAGCCCCGCCATTTAAAAACATTTGATAAATATATGCAAAGGTGGTATAATCTGCAGGAGAGGTGATTGAGATCGAAGGCGGCCGCAGGGCTGTTTTCGATCCGGGATTTGTGCCGCCGCGCAAAATCCCCTGAATCAAATGCCGCCTGACCGGCGGCAGAATGCGAGGAAAAATGAGCGCTTGTTACTCTCCCTATAAAAGGAGTCTTTCCATGAATTACAACGATAATCAGAATCCCAACCATTGGACCGGCAGAGGATTTCCCCTGCAGGACAGCAGCGGCAGCCCTTATTACAATCAGCCGCTTCACAGCCCCTATATCAATGAAAGATTTGCCATAGCCTCCGTGGTCTTCGGGGCGCTGGCGATGGCGTGTACCTGCGTCTTTATCTTTCCCATCGCCTTTGCCTCCCTGGGACTGCTTTTTGCCGCCCTTTCCCACCGCAAGGGAAAGAAGCACGGCACGATCCTCAGAACCGGCATCGTATTCTCCGCCATCGGAATGCTGGTGGGCGTCATCAGTGGGATCTTCTTTTTTACAACCGTCCTTCCCAGGACCCTGGAGAATCCCATTTACCGGGAACAAATGGAGAACATCATGGAGGACTATCAGGAGCTTTTTGATTCCATGTACGGAGAAGATATCTAGGAAAGGATATAAAAATGAGTCAATACAGAGAACGATATCAATTAAAAAATATGGCAAAGGACCGTCTGCTTGGGAAATATCCCGAAGCCATCCTGCTGTTTATCATCTCAGGGGGCTTAAGGACGCTGGGAAGCATGCTGGCTGTCTCACTGGTTCCCTTTCAGTCCATATTTGGCGTCGTCCTGACCCTTGCCCTCAGCCTGCTGTTTGCCGTGATCCTGAACGTGCTCCAGGTGGGCTCCGCCTTATTCTTCCTGAATGTGGCCTGCGGCCAGCCCCATTCCCTGTCCAACCTGTTCTATGGTTTCAGGGAACAGTCCAACAAATGCCTGGCGATCTCGGGGATCATCTGCGGCCTGTTGTTTCTGTTTGAACTGCCCGCCCAGATTTATTCCCTGCAGACGGCAGCGGCCAACACCTTCAGCTCTCTCCTGTCTTTTTACGGGCTGGAGCTGCTGGCGCAGCTGCTTTTCCTGCCTTTTTCCCTGGCGCTTTCCCAGTGCTACTACCTGATCCTGGACTACCCCAACCTGTCCGCGATTGAGACGGTGAAAATGAGCCTCCGCATTATGAAGGGCAATAAGCTCCGGCTTTTCATCCTGCAGCTCAGCTTTCTTCCGCTGATGCTGCTGTCCTACCTGTCCTTCGCCATCGGTTTTCTGTGGCTCACTCCCTATATGCAGATGACCTTCGCCCTGTTCTTCCTGGACCTGATGGCGCCAAAGAACCTGCAGCAGGAAACGGAGTAGAAATAAAACATGCCGCAGCTGAAAGGGAAACAGAAATATACTGCGGAAAGAAACAAAACAGAAAAAAATTGCAGAAGAAAAGCCGTGAAACGATTTCGGCACGTTTCACGGCTTTTGATTCATCCTTATTTCTTTACACTGTTTTCTTCACACTGTTCCACTTCAGATACCCATTGATAAAGGGATCCAGGGCCCCGTCCAGCACCGCGTCCGCATTGCTGCTTTCTACATCGGTGCGGTGATCCTTCACCATGGTATAGGGCTGGAGGACATAGGATCGGATCTGGCTGCCCCAGGCAATATCCTTTATTTCCCCCCGGATATCCGAAAGCTTCTCCACGTTGGCCTCCTGTTTCAGCAGGTACAGCTTGGCTTTCAGCATCTGCATGGCTTTATCCTTATTCTGGAACTGGCTTCTCTCGTTCTGGCAGGTCACCACCGTTCCCGTAGGAATATGGGTGATACGGACAGCTGAGGAAGTCTTGTTGATATGCTGGCCGCCGGCGCCGCTGCTCCGGTAGGTATCAATGCGCAGATCCTTCTCATCGATATCCACATCCAGATCCTCTTCAATGTCCGGCATCACATCCAGAGAAACAAAGGAAGTCTGACGCTTGCCCTGTGCGTTGAAGGGTGAGATCCGCACCAGTCTGTGGACTCCTTTTTCCGCTTTCAGGTATCCATACGCATTGACGCCGTCCACCTGGAAAGTCACAGACTTGATGCCTGCCTCGTCTCCATCCAGATAGTCCAGCACCTCTATGGCAAAGCCCTTGCGCTCCGCCCATCTGGTGTACATCCGGTACAGCATGCCGCACCAGTCACAGCTTTCCGTTCCGCCGGCTCCGGCGTTCAGCCTGAGGATCGCATTGTTTTTGTCATATTCTCCGCATAGGAGAGTTCCGATCCGCAGTTCCTCCAGCTCAGAAATAAACTCATCCAGCTCTGCCCTGATCTCCGGGATCATCTCGGGATCATTCTCCTCATTTCCCATTTCAATGAGGGTGAGGATATCCTCATACTGAGACTCCAGCTTATGGTACTGTTCTGCAGTATCCTTCAGGTTTTTCAGCTCCTTCATCTGCTGATTGGCCCGCTCCGGGTCGTCCCAGAAGCCGGGCTCGCCCATTTCCATTTCTAATTCCTCGATACGCTTGCTCTTATTATCGAGGTCAAAGTGAATCCCTCACTTCCGCTAATGGAGTTTCGTAAGGGAGAAGTTCTAACTTCATCTGATCCAATTCAACCAATTAACGTCACCTTCCTTCAATCAAGATTATTCATATTCTACGGCTGTCCGCCCATTAGAATTCCTGTTCGTTTTCCCATGCTGCGCCCCGGCGAAAGGCATATACAGCATCTTTTCCTATTGTTTCATGCGCCCATGGCACTGCTTATACTTCTTGCCGCTGCCGCAGGGGCAGGGATCATTGGGATAGATCTTAACGTTTTCACGCTTCACGGGAGCCTTGGCAACCGTGTCGTCCCGGTTGGTGCCCGTCACCTTCGCCACCTGCTCCCTTTCCACCTTCTGCTCGATCTTGATGCGGAAAAGAAGCCTTACCGTCTCTTCCCGGATGTTCTGGGTCATCTGGTCGAACATTTCGTAGCCGCTCATCTTATATTCCACAAGGGGATCCTTGTTGCCGTAGGCCTGTAATCCAATGCCCTGGCGCAGCTGCTCCATATCGTCGATATGATCCATCCATTTGCGGTCGATGACCTTTAACAGGATCACCCGCTCGATCTCACGGATGGCCTCCGGCTCCGGAAACTCCGCTTCCTTGCTTTCATAAAGCTTTACGGCCTCTTCCTTCAGCTGCTGCTTCAGGTCGTTCTTCTTGCCCTTACGGATACGGTCCGGAGTAACAGGCTGGAGGGGAATGGTGGGAAGAAGCAGGGCGTTCAGTTCCTTCAGATCCCACTCGCTGCTGTCCACGTCATCGTTGATGCTGATATCCACGCAGTTCTCGGCAATGTCCGTGATCATCTTATAGATCACGTCCCTCATGCTCTCGCCGTCCAGCACGCGGCGCCTTTCCTCATAAATGATCTCACGCTGTTCGCTCATGACCCGGTCATATTCCAGCAGATTCTTACGGATGCCAAAGTTATTGCTCTCTATCTTCTTCTGGGCGGATTCAATGGCGCTGGTCAGGGACTTATGCTCGATCTCCTGCCCCTCCGGGATCCCGAGGGCGTTAAACATGCTGATCAGTCGCTCGGAACCAAACAGCCTCATCAGATCATCCTGCAGGGAAATATAGAACTTGGATTCTCCGGGATCTCCCTGACGGCCGCTTCGGCCCCGCAGCTGATTGTCAATACGTCTGGCCTCATGGCGCTCCGTACCGATGATCTTAAGTCCTCCCGCTGCCCTGGCTTCCTCGTCCAGCTTAATATCCGTACCACGTCCCGCCATATTGGTGGCGATGGTAACTGCGCCGTGAAGTCCCGCATCCGCCACGATCTCCGCTTCCATCTCATGGAACTTGGCGTTCAGGACCTTGTGCTGGATGCCCCGTTTGGTAAGCCTTCTGCTCAGTTCCTCGCTGGCGTCGATGTTGATGGTGCCCACCAACACAGGCTGCCCCTTGGCGTGGGCCTCTTCCACAGCGTCTATAATGGCCTTTAATTTCTCTTCTTTTGTCTTATATACCGCATCCTGGAGATCCTTACGGATCACAGGCATATTGGTGGGTATCTCCACCACATCCATTCCGTAGATCTCACGGAACTCGTTCTCTTCCGTCAGGGCCGTACCGGTCATGCCGCATTTCTTTTCAAACAGGTTAAAGAAATTCTGGAAAGTGATGGTGGCAAGGGTCTTGCTCTCCCGCTTCACCTTCACATGCTCCTTGGCCTCGATGGCCTGATGCAGACCGTCGGAATAGCGGCGGCCCGGCATGATACGTCCGGTAAACTCATCCACGATGAGCACCTGATCGTCCTTCACCACATAATCCTGATCCCTGAACATCAGATTGTGAGCCCTCAGAGCCAGGATCACATTGTGCTGGATCTCCAGGTTCTCAGGATCCGCATAGTTCTCAATATGGAAGAACTGTTCCACCTTTTCCATACCGGCGGCGGTTAGGTTGACGATCTTATCCTTCTCATTGACGATAAAGTCTCCCGTTTCCTCCCTGACCACGCCCATAATGGCGTCCATCTTGGTCAGATCCTGCATATCCGCTCCGCGCTTCATCTGCCGCGCCAGCACGTCGCACATCTCGTAGAGGGCTGTGGATTTGCCGCTTTGACCTGAAATGATCAGAGGAGTCCTGGCTTCATCAATGAGCACGGAGTCCACCTCGTCGATGATGGCATAATTCAGTCCCCGCAGTACCAGCTGTTCCTTATAGATAGCCATATTATCACGAAGATAGTCAAAACCCAGCTCATTGTTGGTCACATAGGTAATATCACATTTGTACGCTTCCCTTCTTTCGTCCGGCGTCATGCTGTTTAAGACCACGCCTACGGACTGACCCAGGAATTCATGGACAGGCCCCATCCACTCGGAGTCACGCTTTGCCAGATAATCATTGACCGTGACCACATGGACGCCCTTTCCCTCCAGGGAATTGAGATACGCCGGCAGGGTCGCCACGAAGGTCTTACCTTCACCGGTACGCATCTCTGCGATCCTGCCCTGGTGCAGGATAATGCCGCCGATGAGCTGTACCCGGAAATGCTCCATATTCAGGGTTCTTCTGGCCGCCTCCCGGACTGCAGCATAAGCCTCCGGCAGGATATCGTCCAGAGTCTCCCCGTTTTTCAGCCGTTCTTTGAATTCCGGGGTCTTGGCCTTCAGCTCATCATCGGACAGCGCCTGCATGTCTGGACGAAGGGCCTCGATCTTATCTACAATAGAAATGATTCTCTTCACTTCCCGCTCGCTGCGGGTTCCAAATACTTTGTCAAATAGTTTCATTCCGATACCTTTCTGCCGGCCCCCAGGCAGGCATACATACGTCCCTTCAGCAGGGAGTGGTATTCTCAAATATGCATACTCTTAGCCCGGTCTGCTGCCGGGCACAAATCTTATTGTAGCAGATTTATCTTCCAGATTCAACTACTCATTTTTTCGCAGAATTAAATATTTTATTAACATTGTGTAAAAACTGCCGCAACAGTCCTTCCTGATTCACGAACTGTGCGGCAGTTTCTCTCTGTAAATCATGTTTTCTTAAGGGTTTTCCTAAGGGTTTCCAAAGGTTATCACGCCTCGTCATACAGCTTCTGGATGAAATCTTTGCACTGTACATTGTTCTCCGGTCTGGTATCCTCCAGAGTGACGTGGATGAAGGGCTTTCTGTACTTCATAAATCTGATCAGGGCGTCGTAATTCATCTGCCCCAGGCCGGCGCCCATGGAGATGAGCCTTCCGTCCTTTACGTCATAATCCTTGATATGGACCACTGCGATCTCTTCGCCAAGAAGGTCGATGGCCTCTTCCATGATCGCCGTATGATCCTTACAGTTATTGATATCCAGCATATTCACAGGATCCAGAATGATCTGCAGGTTCGGGGAAGCGATCTCGTCCAGCACCCTGCGGGCCCGCTGTGAATTGTATACAATGTGCCTCCATACCGGCTCAATGGCCACCACAACCCCCATCTTCTCCGCATATTCCACCACGGGACGGAGATTGGTGATAAAAGCTTTCAGGGCTTCCTCGCTGTGGCACTCCGGCACAAAGGTGTAGGTTTCGTTGGGGGCGCCGGTCTCGGTTCCCACCACCCCTGCCCCCAGCCAGGAGGCGAAACGAATGTGGGTCATGTAGCGATGCTGAATCTGAGCAAGCTGTTCAGGATTGGGGTTGCCCAGGTTCAGGTAGCACCCTAACACCGCGCAGTCCAGTTCATTTTTTGCAAACAGCTTCTTTAAATACATGGCAAGTCCCGGCGTCAGAGCCTCGTCCGTATAAGGAAGGGTGGGCGGAAATACCATATGCATGGCCATGTGCCCGCATTTAAACCCGAGATTGTGGACGTCGGCCAGTCTTTCCTCGATGGGAAGCTTTTTTGTGTCATGTAAACGTATTCCTAACTGCATCTTTCTACCTCTTTTCCGGGTGAATTGTCCCCTGTAATTTATATCCATATGCGTCAAAGCGTCTCCGGTACAACACAGGCCCTGGTTCTATTCCGGGATTCTGACTTGAAAGCTCTTACACTTTTTATTTTACTTCCATTTCCCCCTGTCCGTCAACTACTTATCTGAAAAAATCCGGATTCAGAAAGGGTTCAAATGAACCTCAAGAAGATTGAAAAAAATCTTGCGAAAACCTATATTCTCCGCTATAATGGTACATAGATATGAAACTATTTACACTGCGTTTGAGGCTGCGATCATGACAATCTACGATATTTCAGAAAAAGCAGGAGTATCCATTGCCACAGTTTCCCGCGTTTTGAACGGGAGCAGCAATGTCAGCGACAAAACCCGCAGGAAAGTCCTGGATGTCATTGAACAATATGGATACACTCCCAATGCCTTTGCCAGGGGACTTGGCTTAAATACCATGAAAACCATCGGCATCATGTGCGCCGACAGTTCAGACCTTTATCTGGCGAAAGCGGTATATCACATTGAGACGAGGCTCCAGACCAACGGCTACGACAGTATTTTAAGCTGTACCGGATACGACCCGGAACAAAAGGCCTATTCCATGAACCTGCTGCTTTCCAAAAAGGTAGACGCCATTATTCTGGTCGGTTCCAATTTCATCTATGATAACAGGGACGACAATCAATATGTTATGGACGCTGCCGCTCAGGTGCCTGTCATGCTCCTCAACGCATCGCTGAATGTTCCCAATGTGTATTCTGTTCTGACGGACGACCACCACTCCATGTACGAAGCCACAAAATATCTGATCGGGACTGGAATCCAGGACATTCTTTATTTTTACAATTCCAATTCCTACAGCGGCAAAAGGAAGCTGTCCGGTTTCTGCGACGCTATGGAGGAACTGGACCGGCTCACCGGCATAAAGGGGCACGGACTGATCCAGTTCTACGGCGGTCCCCATGAAGACATCCCCCACATGGCTCATACCCTGAGTGTTCTCCGCGACAGGGGGCTCAGTTTCCACGGGATCATTGCGGCGGACGATGCTCTGGCTCTGGGAGCTGTAAAATATGGGAAGGAAAAGGGGCTGCGGATCCCGGAGGATCTGTCCATTATCGGATACAATAATTCCATGCTGGCCAACTGCTGCGACCCGGAACTGACTTCCATTGACAACGGGCTGGAAATGATGTGCAACCAGCTGATCAATACTCTGATGAACGTGCTTGGGGGCAGGGAGACACCGCAGGAGTTCCTTTTCAGGGGACAGCTGATCCAAAGGGGCACCACGCGGCCGATCCCATGGGACGCTTCGCAACCGATCCCAGGGGACGCTTCGCAGTCGATCCCCTAGGACGCCATGTGACCGATCCTTTTCCCTATAATGAAACCTTTTTCAATTTTTTAATAGAATGGAGGAAAACACTATGAAAGCATTTATGGACAAAGATTTTCTGCTGGAGACCGATACCGCCAGGAAGCTGTATCACGAATATGCAGAGAACACCCCGATCCTGGATTACCACTGCCACATCAATCCAAAAGAGATCGCCCAGGACCGTCACTTCGACAACATCACCCAGGTATGGCTGGGAGGCGACCATTATAAGTGGCGCTTTATGCGTTCCTGCGGCGTAGAAGAAAAATATATCACCGGGGACGCATCCGATTATGAGAAATTCTGCAAATGGGCAGAATGCCTGGGCAAGGCCATCGGCAATCCCCTTTTCCACTGGAGCCATCTGGAGCTGCGGAAATATTTCGGATATGAGGGCGTCCTGAGCAGAAAAACAGCCGACGAGGTATGGAACCTCTGCAACGCAAAGCTGCAGGATCCCGCCACCAGCGCCCGTTCCCTCATCAAGCAGAGCAATGTCACCCTGATCTGTACCACCGACGATCCCATCGACAGTTTAGAGTGGCATAAGATGATCGCCGAGGATGAGACCTTTGACGTAAAGGTGCTTCCCGCCTGGAGACCGGACAAGGCCATGAATATCGAGAAGCCGGATTTTCTGGACTATCTGGAAAAGCTGGAGGCGGTCAGCGGCGTTCCGGAGATCAACACCTTTGAAAAGCTGGTGGAAGCTCTCCACATCCGCATGGATTTCTTCCAGTCCATGGGATGCTGTGTTTCCGACCACGCCCTGGAATATGTGATGTTCAATCCCTCCAACCATGACGAGATCGAATCCATCTTCTTGAAGAGACTGAACCGCATGATCCTGACCAAGGATGAAGAAATGAAGTTCAAGACCGCCTTCATGATCTTCATGGGCAGGGAATATCACGCCCGCAACTGGGTGATGCAGCTTCACTATGGCTGCAAGCGGGACAACAACGTAAAGATGTACAAAAAGCTGGGACCGGATACCGGATACGACGGCATCAATAACAATACACCTTCCTCACAGCTGGCGGATTTCTTAAACGCCCTCTGCGAGACGGACCAGCTGCCGAAGACCATTCTTTACAGCCTGAATCCCAACGACAATCAGTCCATCGGCACCATGCTGGGCTGCTTCCAGGATTCCGACGCGGTTGGCAAGATCCAGCAGGGCAGCGCATGGTGGTTCAACGATCACAAGGTA
Organism: uncultured Acetatifactor sp.; assembly: GCA_947589075.1. Lineage (GTDB taxonomy): Bacteria > Bacillota > Clostridia > Lachnospirales > Lachnospiraceae > Acetatifactor. The sequence continues at coordinate 2,892 of CANQBS010000060.1, read as the reverse complement.
GGCATGCAGGATCAGATGATCTCCCTGGCCAACCTGGGCAACCTCTCCGGCTTTGTGGGAATGCTCACCGACTCCAGAAGCTTCCTCTCCTACACCAGACACGAGTACTTCCGCCGCATTCTTTGCAACCTCATCGGCGGCTGGGTGGAAAACGGGGAGTTCCCGGCTGACTACGAGATCCTGGAAGAGATCATCAAGGGAATTTCTTACAACAATGCGGTGAAATACTTCAATTTCCCGCTGTAAAAGTTTTCCAGACTCTGGAGGATTTTCTAAGATAATGCGGTGAGGCAGATTCCTCTCCCACTGTAAGATTTTCCGGAATAGAGAAAATGATATGCTGACAAACGTATCTTAAAAAAGGCGCTGCCGCAGGAAACAAGATGACCTGCGGCAGCGCTTTTTCTCTTCCATATGGATAACTTTATCTCCGTTTGGGCGAGCTGCCCGCCAAATCGTATGTGGATTGTTTCGCCGGGTTATGCTATGATACAGACACGATCGATCGAATCATAAAAAAGGAGTGCTTTGCCATGTACAATATTGGAGAAAAAATCGCGGAATTACGCAAGGACAGGAAAATGACCCAGGAAGAACTCGCAAATATGATCGGGGTATCCTCTCAGTCGGTTTCAAAATGGGAGAACAGTGTAACAATGCCTGACGTTGCATTATTACCGGTTATCTCCGGAATTTTTGAAGTGACGATCGATGAATTATTTTCCATAGATACGAAGTGTAAAAAGACTGCCGCGCCGATAGAAGAAACACCGCTTGCGGTATACAACGCCGTTCTCGACACCATGTGGGCTTGGGAAGAATCCGCCGCGGGCTCAGAGCATATAAAAAACAGACTTCTGAAAGATCCCAGATCCCATACCGGCTTTGTTTCGATGACGCGCGGCGGCGTCTATGCGGATCGGAATCTGGCGCTGGCTTATGTCGCCGATGCCGCCTCTTCAGCCAACCTTTTGTGCAGTGAAAATGCGGCGGCCTTTTTACAGATGCTTGCCGATCCCGATGTACGCAAAATTTTAAAATACCAGCTTGAAAACCATGGGATCTCTTACACGCCCTCTTCTATCAGTGCCAAATGTGGGATTTCGGAAGAGAACGCCAGAAAAAAACTTGATTTGTTGGTAAAGTATTCCCTGGCAGGAAAGCAGACGGTAGATATGGGAACAGGAGAAAAGATCGATATTTACTGCCGCCTGGGAGACCACAAGCTTATTCTGCTTATCTATCCGATCCTGTCCCTGGCCGAAATGCTGTCCGATTTTAAAGAAAATTGGTGCGGTCTCCGCAACTAAACTTTTTATACCGTAAAGCTTTCATTTTCGTCCGATCATATGTTATACTGGCTATATTGATAATATGCCAGATTTGCCTATACCGAATTTTGGGGGATATAGGCAAGTGAGGCAGACTTTTTGATAGTACGCCTTACTTGACTATACCGGATTTATCAGGATTACGACAGGTAAGGCAGACTATTTTGATTTCACTGCAAACATAGCGACAGAAAAAAAGGAGCCTGGCCATGCTGAATCTTGCCCTCTGCGATGACAATCCACAAGAGCGCGAATACATCAAAAAACTTGTTCTCCAATGGCAGACGGGATCGGAGGCAAAGATCTCCCTTCGGGAATTCTCATCAGCGGAGGAGCTTTTGTTCTCCTATCCTGATTTTCCGCCGGATATTCTGCTTTTAGACATTGAGATGTCCGGAATGAACGGGGTGGAGCTGGCGAAAACCCTCCGTGCCCGCTCTGATTTCTCACAGATCATCTTCATCACCGGTTACCCGGAATTCATCGCCGATGGGTATGATGTTTCCGCCCTCCACTATCTCTTAAAGCCCGCCCGGCCGGAAAAGCTTTTTGAGGTGTTAGACCGCGCGACGGCAAATATCTCCAGAGCCCAACGAGCGGTGATCCTGAAAACCGCCGACGGGATTCAACGGGTGTCCGTGGAGAAAATTCTTTACGCCGAGGCCTTTTCCCACACGGTTTCCTTTGTCTGCGCCGATCAAAGTTATGAAACCCGGTCTACCATATCGGAAGCCAGGAACCTTTTGGGGGATGGTTTCGTCCAGTGCCACCGCTCCTATCTGGTGGGACTGAAGTATGTGAAAACCGTAGGCAATAAAGAAGTGATTCTCGACAACGGCCTTCGCCTGCCGGTTTCAAGAAAGCTATATAGAGAAGTAAAGACTGCTTACTTAAAATACTATGGCGTGCTGTGACAACTGTAGATTGCATACTTCAAAAGACGCAGAATTGAGGAAAGGACTAACCATGAAGTTATTTGATCTTATTTTCGGCAGGATGCTGGACCGCAGGATTGCAGAATATCAATCCGACCTGATCCAGAAACACGTTTCAGAGGTGGAGAACGTCTATAAGACCATGCGGGGCTGGCGCCACGATTATCACAACCACATCCAGGCCATGCTGGCTTTAACGGATCAGCCCGAGGAGATCAGGAGCTATCTCCTGCGGCTGAACGACGATCTTACGACTGTCGACACCGTACTGAAAACCGGCAACGTAACCTTGGACGCCATTCTCAATTCCAAGCTTTCCCTGATCAAAAATTCAGGGATCCAGGTGAGCGCCAAAGCGGCGGTGCCCCAGAATCTCCCTGTTTCGGACATCGATCTGTGCGTGATCATCGGCAATCTTCTGGATAACGCCCTGGAGGCCTGCCAGAATCAGCCGGATAAAGAAAAAAGAGCCATCCGCATCTTCATCGGGGTATTGAAGAATCAGCTTTACATCTACTGCCGGAATACCACAAAAGGCGTTCCGAGGAAACGGAACGGGAAATATGTGAGCTCCAAGCCCGGGAGCGGCCAATACCGCGTATTCCGAAAAAGAGCAGCTCGATCTG
>CANQBS010000059.1 GCA_947589075.1 uncultured Acetatifactor sp. | reverse complement strand
CTTTGAGGTTCGTCGGCAACTACGCCCCTTGTGGACTTTCACCACAGACTGACGGCATGCCCGTCATACAAATAAAGCCGGCAAACTTTTAAAGTCTGCCGGCTCTTTTTTGCATCTGGCGCAGTCTTTTATGGATCGACAGATCCCTCCTCCTGCTTCCGATAACACATTATCTTACACGATCTCTTATCAGAATCCGAAGAAATCCCAGGGAAAGGAAAACTCGCCGCCTGGCTGTTGCTGCTGGTGATTCTGCTGATTCTGCTGTTCCTCCTCTTCCAGGGCAGACCTGCGTGTTTCTTCCACAGTTACAGAAATGTCCACGGTCTCTCCCTGACGATAAACCTTTAATATGATCTTGTCTCCCGCAGAACACTTCCCCACATAATCCACCAGGGCGGAGCTGCTATCGATCTTGGTCTCATCGATCTGGGTGACAATATCATTTGGCTGAAGACCAGCCTTATCTGCAGGTCCATCCTCTGTCACTTCCTTAACCATCGCGCCCTGAGGAATGCCGTAGGACTGCAGATCACTGCTGACATCGGTGATCGTCACGCCAATATAAGGCTTGGTGATATAACCCTTGGTAATAATGCTTTCAAAGATACTGCGGACATGGCTGATGGGAATCGCGAAACCGATATTTTCAATAGAAGCCTCACTGGAATTCCCATTATTGGAATATTTTGCATTGGTGATGCCGATCACCTCGCCATACATGTTAAAAAGAGCCCCTCCGGAATTCCCCGCATTTATGGCACAGCTGACCTGCATCAGATCCATGGTGGTTCCGGTGGAAAACGTGACGCTGCGGTTCAGTGCGCTGATAAAACCGCCCACCAGGGAGAAGGTCAGTTCACCCAGGGGATTGCCTATGGCAACCACCTTATCGCCCACATTCGCCGTATCGGAATCTCCCAGGATAACAGGGGTCAAACCCTTCGCATCTATTTTCAGGACCGCAATATCATTGCTGGTATCAAAGCCCACCAGCTCCGCGTCATACGCCGTCCCGTCAAAGGTCGTCACCGTAATGGTATCAGAGCTGTCAATAACATGCTGGTTGGTAATGATATAACCGTCTTCCGTCAGGATAAAGCCGGAACCGGATGCCGCCGAGGTGGACTGAATGCCCCAGTAATTTGTTGTAATGGAGGTTGTGATACCCACAGTGGAGTTCACGTTCATCGCATATACTTCCGCTTCCGTCATCTCCTTGCTGGTATCAATATTCGCCACATTAATAGGGGAAACAGGCCTTTCCCCCTGCAGGATCACAGTGCCGTTCTCCGTAACCGCATCTGAACCAAGCCCAAGATAAGGGCCTCCGAATATCACGCCTCCTGCACCTATCACACCGCCCAAAAGGGAACAGCAAAGGGCGATGGCCACCGCCTTGCCGGCGCCGAAACCGGATGATGTTTTTTTCTTTTTCTCCCTGCGGGCACGCTTCTTAGAAGTCTTCCCTGCGCCCTGATACTGATCCGCGCTCTGATATGGGTCAGCGCCCTGCCAGGCATTCGTCTGCCCCGCATTTTGCCAGGCGTTTCCCTGCTGCCTCCCGTCCTGCCAGGTATTGGTATTTCCCTGGAAAGCCCGCTGCCTGTCATCCTGCCAGGTTCCATAATACTGGGCCTGACCTGCGGCATTCTGCCAGCCGCCTGTCTGCTGGCCGGCACTGCCCTGCTGACGATACGTCTGTCCTCCCGGCTGCCAGTTGGGAGTATAGCCTGTCGTGTGATCGTTCTGCACGTCCTGAGCATTCTGAGCATTCTGGATATTCTGGGAATTCTGAGTATCCTGAGCGTTTTGGATATTCTGGGAATTCTGGCCGTTCAAATCGTTCTGATTATTCTGGCCATTCTGATAATAATCACGATTTTCTTCGTACATAATAAAGCTCCTTCCTTACTATATTTCAATGAATTTACTTTTTGAACAAGGGGGCTCGGTCTTCATTTCCCTTACCCTATGCAAACACTATAAAACAGATTTGTCAACAAATATTGTTTATTCTGTGAAGAATATGTGTTTTTCCCATTAATTAAAAATAAACTCTGATCACAGGTCTTTCAAAAAGAAAAGACAGCCAGCTCCTTCCGGAAGCATACCTGTCTTTTCCTTTTCAGAACTTAAGCTTTTCTATTGCACCCGCTGTAATGATACATTCTCCATGTTCTTCCAGATAGATCATCTGCTGCCTGTCGGCGGAGAAAATAAAGGCAAATTCCATCGCCTGGATACATGCCCTGCTATAAACCTCATAGGATGCACCGCCCTTCTCCAGAAACAGGTAATACTTCCCGTCCATACCGTATAAAGAGCTTTCAATGTTCAAATTTCCGGGAAGCGCCCTGGCATACTGGCAGACAGATCTCATGTCCGGGAAATAAAACACGGCAAAAGACGGCTTCTTATCAGATTCCTCCGGCGTCTGGCCTTCCGGATTCTGTCCGCCCGGATTCTGATCTGCCGCGGTCTGCTTTTTCTTTGCCTCCTCCGCGTCACTGCCGCCTTCGGAGGCCCTGCCAGATCCGCTCAGCTTCATCAGGCTGTTGACCAGCTCATTCAGCTTATTTGCGCCGCCCAAAAACATTGGCTTCCCTCCGCTGGTAATATAGTCTTTCATACTCTTCAGACAATCTGCAAGCTCCTTCTCCGGGCTGTCAGATTCCGGTCCCCTGTCAGAAAACGTAAGAACCATGCCCTGGTCCGGCAGCATCATGATCTGCAGATCAAAGGCAAAGCGCGGAGGCTGGTACCCTACCTCCTCTTCAGCCTGCTCGATAATATCTTCCACAACTTCCCTGGCCTTATCACTCCTGAGGATGAAATCCCTGTAGGAGATATCATACTCCTCAAGTTCTTCGTTAGACAAAAAGCATTTCACAGTCCTTTCATCTATTCTTTCAATTTTCATGAAACCTCACCCTATTCTTATACCGCCCTCCCCTTATTTGGGCAGTCAAAAACAAAACCATTTGTTGCTTTATTATCATAGCACATTTTTTCTTCTTTTTCAACTGGCGGCAAATGGATACAGTATCTTAAGCTTTGATTAAGAATTTCCAAAAAAATGGATTTTTTGCTCAAATATGATATACTCGTTTCAGATGATTTTTATGCGCCGGGAGCAGATTATGGACAATATGATCGACCTGAAAACAGACAACTCCATCTCCCTGATCCACTATGAACTCCAGACTCCTTTTGTGAATCTGGGGGAAGATCTGATTTTTTCTTTTACCCTGCAGAATACTTCTCTTGTCCCGGTACGGCTTGATATTCGTTACAAGCTTGAATTACCCAACGGAAATGGCGGCTGGCGCCGCCATTCCTATAAAATCTCCAACAGAAAATGTCCTGTGGGGTTCCTTCTGTATAACCGGGCCCACACGATCTCCGCAGATTCTGTGCCCGGTTCCGCTATGGCGCCAAACCTCCCGCTCCAGGATCTTTCCAGGGATCATACGATCCTCCTTTTCCGGGAACACACGGACGCCGTTCCCAGCGCGCTGCCCTGCAGGCTGCACATCCTGGTAAACGGGCAGGTATTAAAGACGGACAGCTTTAACCTGTGTTTGTGATCATCTCCGGGATCAGAAGATCATTTCTTTCTTATCCAGATCCTCCTGCGCCTTCACCAGATCCTCCCTGATATTCAGCTTCTGGGGACAGGCCTTCTCACATTTGCCGCACTTTTTGCAGTTCTTCGGCTTACTGGCTTCTTCCATGCCTTCCCAGCCCCGTCTTACCATCCTGTAATTCTGGTATTTATGATAAGTATTCCACAGCCGGAAGGTATCCGGAATATTCACGCCGAAAGGACAGGGCATACAATATCTGCAGCCGGTACAGCCGTTCTTTACACGGCTGTTCATGATCTGCAGCACTTCTTCAATGGTGGCTGCCTCCGCCTCGCTTAAGGGCTTAAAATCGCCGAAGGTCTTAAGATTGTCCTCCACCTGCTCCATTGTGCTCATTCCGCTTAATACCACCTTCACATTCGGCAGGCTTCCCACCCAGCGCAGGGCAAAGGAGGCCATGGAGGCTTCCGGGTCATGAGCGTGGAATCTGGCCGTGACGGCGTCATCAAAATTCGCCAGCGTCCCTCCCTTCACAGGCTCCATTACCACCAAAGGGATCTGTTTTTCCGCTGTCAGCCGGTAGCCCTTCATGCCTGCCTGGGTATTGGCGTCCATATAATTCAACTGGATCTGGCAGAAATCCCAGTCCCTGTAATTCAGCACCTCTTCAAACACTTCATAGCTGTCATGGAAGGAAAATCCCAGATTATGGATCTTCCCTTCCGCCTTCAGTTCCTCCAGACGTTTTACGACACCCAGGGAAAGCATATGATCCCAGCGGTCCTTGGATATGGCGTGCATCAGGTAAAAATCCACATACTCCACCTGAAGCTTCTTAAGCTGTTCCTCAAAAATACGATCCACATCCTCCAGGGAATTCACCGCCCACAAAGGAAGCTTGGTAGCCAGATAGAAAGAGCTCCTGTCATACTTCTTAAGAACCTTTCCCACGAAAGTCTCGCTCTCTCCGCCATGATAAGGATACGCGGTATCTATGTAATTTACGCCGGCTTCAATCGCCCGGTCCAGCATCCGTTCTGCCAGCTTTTCATCAATCCCGCCTTCCGGCGTGGTGCGAAATCTCATGCATCCAAACCCTAACAGGGAAGTCTCTGCTCCGATCTTTTCCATTTTCCTTTTTTCCATTTCAAAATCTCCTTCTCTTTTCGTTTGATCTTTTTGTCATAACATCATTCTATCAGAATTCTTCCAAAAATCCATGGAATATCCTATATTCTGAATGTATTATTTTGTCCGGCGGCTTTTGCCCCGGCCGCAGTTTTCCCCGATCCGTGCCTTAATCCGCCTCAGGGTCAGACTTCAAGATTCCCCCTTCATCCGCTTCCACATGATACTCTCTGCTGTACTCATTGATCAGCCCCAACACCCGGTCGTAATCTTCTCCCTCCAACGGAGTAGGCTGAAAATTGTTGCGGCTGCTCACAGAGCTGACAGAACAGGGGATCACCCGGGCTTCCCCAGGCTGCGCCTTCCCTTCCTTTGAAAAAGTGAATGTCTGCTGGAAGATCATGGTGTCCTTGTCCGCCGGATTCCGGTTTCCGCCAAAGCAGAAATTGCCCAGACTGTAAACGATATATTTTCCCTGATAATGATCTATGCCCTGCAGCACATGGGGATGATGTCCGATCACAAGATCCGCGCCCCAGTCGATGCACTTTCTGCCGATCTCCTTCTGACGGGCAGTGGGATAATAATCCCCCTCCACTCCCCAGTGGCAGCAGGCGAGCACCAGGTCCGCCCCTTCTTCCCTGAGTTTTTTGATCCCTTCCTCAAGATATTTCTCCACAGTTCCTCCGGCATTGATCTGATTGCCGGAAACAAATCCGATCCGGATCCCCTTTGTCTCATAGATCCCGATATTATCATCGTAAGCGTAAACGATTTCCACGTTTTCAAGGGCTTCCACCGTATCCAGACAGCCCTGCTCCTTATAATCCAGCCGATGGTTGTTTCCCATGCTGACAGCTTCAATATCTCCCTTCAGAAGGATTTCCGCATACAACGGATCTCCGCGCATGTTAAACTTCTTATCCGGCAGATAATCCTCGGAAAGCGTCAGCGGACCCTCCAGATTCACGATAGTCATATCGTCCGCCTCAAATATCTCCTTCACATTTTTGAAGAAATAATCATCAGGATCCTCCGTCGTATCGTACATTTCCCGAAAGGTTCCACTATATCCCTGATCCTTATGATTGCCGAGAGTTACGTCGCCTGCGGCGGAGATCGTAATGCTGATATCCTCATAATTCGGTCCGGTATCCATATCTTCTCCCGGCTCGTCCTGTTCCTTCATTATTTCTTCCGTCTGTTCTGTGCTCTCTTTCGATTCCCCGTCAATAGATTCCACCCACATCCAGCGGTCTGTTTCCGTCTCCGCCCCCTGATCTCCGCAGCCCGCAGACAAAAAGATACAGGCCAGAAGACCAAGGCTTAAAGAGAAGATCTTTCTCCCATGTTTCATAAGAGCTCCTCCCATTATCCTTTGAAATAGTACCTCTGTCCTGTATCATACTCCATTTTTACGTATTTGAAAAGATTTTTTATGCCCCGATCTGAATACTGTCAGAAACCAGTGTCTCTATCCAGGGAAGCTCATATCCTGAATGAACACGTTTCATTTCCCAAGTCTCTCCCAAGTCAAGAAGGCGCCTCACCCTGGCTGCCTGCTGCTCTGCGACGGGCGCCAGCAGCACCGTCAGATTTGCCACCAGCTGTACACTGTTCAAAACCGTATTGCGGCAGACACGTCTGTCATTTCTGCTGTTTTCCCAGAGCTTTCCCCGTTCAAAATATGCGTCGGCAAAACTCAGATATCCGCAGAGAAGCTCTGTAAGCTCTTCTTTTCTTCCCTCTTTCAGATAGTCCTCTTCCCGGTCAAAGGTTTCCTTCGTTTTCCAGTATAATTCCTCCTCCAGGTGCCCTGCAGGAACGATCCCTTCAAAGTAATTCCGGATAAAATAAAACAGCTTATTGACAAGATCGCAATATCCATTGATCAGAAATTCTTCTTCGCTGATTTCACTTTTTTTCATAATAAAAAGCTCCCATCCCTGATAATAGCTTAAGGACGAGAACTGAACCAGTTTCGTGATACCACCTTAATTCACGCATACCTCACGGCATACGCCTCAGCGACTACAGATTGCTCGATAGTCCGGCACGATAACAGGTGCACCTGTCGCAGCCTGTCCGCAGCGTTTTGCGCGGAGTCGGTGCGAAGCTCCGAGACCATGTTCAAAGAAGCCTTCCATATCCCTTCCCACCAGCCGGGACTCTCTGCGACGTATCTCTTCTTCTACTCTTCTCTTCACAGCCTTTCACAAATCTGGTATCAGTGTAAACCCTTTTTTCCGAAATGTCAATACCTTTTGTACGCCTGCGGCGGATTTTTTTGCGGCAGTTCAGCCTGTCGCCTGATATGATAGAAAAGCGCGATAGCGCGGCTTTGCGAGCCAAATTTATTTGACATGGGCGCGGCTGGACTGCTATGCCCTTCTGCCGCGGACATCCGCGCGGACGGCTTGCATTTATCCGCCGGATATGGTACAATGTCGACAGAAAGGGCATCTGTCGACTTCTGAATTGAATGTGCGCTAAAGCGCACGATAATCATGGTACAACTGAATTATCAGCTTCGTACAAGACCTTCAAAATAAACCCAGATAACCAGACAGGAGACACACTCATATGGACCACTTAACCGCCGGGCAGTCCGCCCCTTTTTCAAACACCATCCTTTCGTCAGGCACCGCCCATTCTTCAGGCACAGCTCCTTCGTCAAACACCGCCTCTTCTTCCGGCAGCCGTGCTTCTTCTGCCAAATACGACTTTACAACCCTGATAGACCGCACAGGCAGGGACGCTCTGGCTGTAGAGGTCATTCCTTTCGAAAACGCCCGGATCGCAGAGGGCTTCAGCCGGATCCCCATGTGGGTCGCGGATATGAACTACGCCACCTTTCCTGCCATTCAGGAACACATCATTGAACGGGCAAGCCATCCCGCTTTCGGATATTTTAATCCTTCCGAAGAATATTTCCAGAGCATCATCCGCTGGCAAAAGGTTCGCAACGGAGTACAGGAGCTTACCAAAGAAGCTATCGGTTATGAAAACGGCGTTCTGGGCTGCGTGGCTTCAGCCCTCCAGGCCTTTACCTCGCCGGGAGACGCCGTACTGCTCCATTCTCCCACTTATATCGGCTTCACAGGCACACTGGAAAATAACGGACGCAAGATCGTTCTGAGCGATCTTATTCTGGATGAAAACGGCGTCTGGAGAATGGATTATGAGGATATGGACCGCAAGATCAGGGAGCACCACATCCATTTTGCCATTTTCTGCTCTCCCCACAACCCTACGGGCAGGGTATGGAGCCGGGATGAGATCGAAGCCGCCATGGAGATTTATAAACGCAACGACTGTATTGTAGTTTCCGATGAGATCTGGTCGGATCTGGTGCTGGAAGATTACCGCCACATTCCCACCCAGAGCGTTTCCGAGGACGCCCATAACCGCACCATCGCCGTCTACGCGCCTTCCAAAACCTTCAATCTCGCAGGCCTGGTGGGTTCCTACCATATCATTTACAACCCTTATCTGAGAGACAGGGTGTGCAGACAGTCCTCCCTGAGCCACTACAACAGCATGAATATTCTCTCCATGCACGCCCTGATCGGCGCATATCAGCCGGAAGGAGAGCAATGGGTGGATCAGCTCAGGCAGGTCCTCACCGGGAACGTGAACTTTGCCTGGGACTTTATCCGCACCCATTTTCCCGGCGTCCGTCTTTCCAAACCTCAGGGTACTTATATGCTTTACCTGGACTGTTCCGAATGGTGCCGCGCCCACGGTCTTTCCCTGGATGCACTGATCCGCAGAGGGATCCGTGTGGGCGTTATCTGGCAGGACGGCAGACCCTTCAACAGACCGGATTCCATCCGCATGAATCTTGCTCTGCCCAGGCAGGTGGTGGAAGAAGCCTTCCTGCGGCTGGAAAAATATGTATTCTGTGCGGAAGACTTTTCAGAGCCCTCTGGGACAGAAGCGCCCTATTCCCCGTAAATATTTTCACGGATATATTTTTTATTCTGTTCAAAATCCACCTGCAGCACAGCCATTTTATTGATGGTAACGCCTTCGTAGCTGCCCGGTATGGGGATGCTGCCCTGAACGATGTCATAGGTCAGCATCTTCACTGCCTCCAGGCTTAGATCCGCGCACTCCTTCTTCGTGAGATTGGTGGTCAGGTTGGAGAAAAATCCGTCCAGGAACTCCTGGAAATTCGTCAAAATCCTTGCCGGAGCCTGTTTTATGATGGCGGACAGGACTTTGCGCTGGCGCTCCGTTCTGCCGAAATCCGTTCCGATATAACGATTCCGGCAATAAGCCAGGGCCTGGGGACCGTTCAGATGGAGCATCCCGCTTAAACTGCCATCCAGATAATCCGTGCCTTCCGGTCTTTCCTCCAGCATATTGTATTCCACCAGATAAGCGTTGACATACTGAACCTCTTCATTGGACAGTTCCAGATCCACGCCTCCCGCCATATCCACCAGATTTGCAAAAGCCTGGAAATTCACAAGCACATATCGGCTGATATGGATATCAAAATTGAGCTCCAGCGTCTCCAGCAGAAGTTCTGCCCCGCCATAGGAGTATGCCGCGTTCAGACGATTCTTCCCGTGTCCCGGGATCTCCACATACATATCCCGCAGGAGAGAAGTCATATATATGGTTTTTGTGGCATTGCTTATGGAAAGCAGGATCATGGCGTCCGAGCGTCCGTCTGTCCCCTGGGTCCTGGAATCATTTCCGATCAGCAGGATATTGATCACGCCTTCTTCCTTCACAGGCTCCGCGGTCAAAGAATCGATCTCATTATATTCCATTTGGAGATATACCCTGTCCAGTGTGGTTTTCCACCAGAGGATTCCTGCCAGCACCAGAACCACAACAACTCCCAGAAGCAATTTCCAGGCATGCCTCTTCTTCCTGCGTCTTTTTTTCTTCTTCGGATGAGGGGTCTCCTCATACCCGTACCTGTCATCTCTTTTATATTCCCGTCCCATATCGTTTCAGCTTCCTTTCCGGATCATAATGAAGAGGACGCCTCCTGTGCCATCCCCCGGGATCCCCCTGCTCACGAAGCTGAGCATTCCGCTCTGGCTTCCAGCTTCTCACAGGGCGAAGTCATTATCTCACAAATTTTCCCATGACACAACTTAAGTTTTTTTAAAGAAAGGAAAACGGCCCCCTGGAATGCACAAAAAAGCAGAAACCATATTCTGATCTCTGCTTCCAGAGCGACAGACGGGACTCGAACCCGCGACCTCCACCTTGGCAAGGTGGCATACCACCAACTGTACTACTGTCGCATATTTATAAGGATGATCCTCTTTTTGAAAAATGAAGCCGGGTGCAATCACTCATTCAAGCTCGTTGCAACCACCCGCCAAAGCTGAGTAACATCACCCGCTCTGCGAGCGGGTGATGGGAATCGAACCCACGTGTCCAGCTTGGAAGGCTGGTGTTCTACCATTGAACTACACCCGCAAAGTGCCCAGAACCGGAATCGAACCAGTGACACGAGGATTTTCAGTCCTCTGCTCTACCAACTGAGCTATCTGGGCCTGCTGTAACAATCCTGTCAATCTAAACTCAACTCTTCGCTGTTCTGCTCACAACAATGGTATATTACACGATACCTTTACAAAAGTCAATAGTTTTGTGAAAATTTCCCTTAAAAAATTCCCGGTTTCACCATTGTTTTTCTTTTCACGGAATGTTATAGTAGCTTTAGGTTTTTGGACGGCATAAAAATACTATTTATGAAGGAGGAATTTTCCATGCTTATTTATGCAGTAAAGGACTATGAAGAATTAAGCCGTAAGGCAGCTAACATTATCTCTGCCCAGATCATTCTAAAGCCCGCTTCCGTTTTAGGGCTTGCCACCGGCTCCACTCCGGTGGGAACCTACCGTCATCTGGTGGAAGGGTACCAGAAGGGAGATCTTGATTTTTCAAAAGTAACCAGCGTCAACCTGGATGAATACAGGGGACTGTCCGGCGATCACGACCAGAGCTACCGTTATTTTATGAACACCAATCTCTTCAATCATGTGAATATCCGCAAGGACCATACTTTCGTTCCCAACGGCCTGACCGAGGACGGCGCCGAGGAATGCGCGGATTATGACGCCCGCATCGAGGCCCTGGGAGGGATCGACCTGCAGCTATTGGGTATCGGCGGCAACGGCCACATCGGCTTTAATGAACCCAGCAGCGTATTCACCAGGGGAACCCACCTTGTGACCCTGACCCAGGAGACCAGACAGGCCAACGCCCGTTTCTTTGCTTCCATAGACGAAGTTCCTACCCAGGCATATACCATGGGCGTCGGCAACATCATGGCGGCGAAAAAGGTTCTGCTCCTTGCCAGCGGCGAGAATAAGGCACAGGCTTTGTATGATACGGTTCTCGGACCCGTGGATCCAATGGTTCCTGCTTCTATTCTTCAGCTTCATTCAGACGTGATCATTGTTGCAGACGAGGCCGCTCTGTCTCTCCTGAATGATAAGATCTGAGCTTCTGAACGAAAGACCAAACTTTAAAAAATGTGCGCCAAACCGCACAGGGAGGTATACTATGATTATAAAAAACGGTCTGATTTTTGGCGAAGACGCTTCCTTCACCATCGGCGATCTGTTCATCGAAAACGGAACGATCGTTGCCGACAGATCCCAGGTAACGGATCTGACAGAGATTGACGCTTCCGGTCTGTACGTCCTTCCGGGACTGATCGACGTTCACAGCCATGGCGCCTGCGGATGCGATTTTTCCGATGCCGATGCAGAAGGACTGCGTACCATATTGAAATATGAGAGGGCACACGGCATTACTTCGTACTGCCCTACCTCCATGACACTGCCCAAGGAACAGCTGCTGGCCATCTTCGCCACCGCAAAAGAGGCGGAAAGCGCTAAGGATCCCCAGCTTGCCCATATCGTAGGGATCAACATGGAGGGACCTTTCCTGGATCCTGCCAAAAAGGGAGCCCATGTGGAAGAATACATTCTTGCTCCGGATGCGGATTTTTTCAGGGAATGCAATGAAAACAGCGGCAACATGATCAAGCTTGTAACCCTCGCGCCCAACATGAAGGGCGCCATGGAATTTATTCAGGAGCTGCATGAGGAAACCAATATTTCTCTCGGACACACCTCCGCAGACTATGATACCGCAAAAGCCGCGCTGCAGGCCGGCGCCAACCATGTCACCCATCTCTACAATGCGATGCAGCCCCTTCATCACCGCAAGCCCGGACTGATCGGAGCGGCAGCTGAGGATCTGGACTGCATGGCGGAACTGATCAGCGACGGCATCCACATCCACGAAAGCGTTGTAAGGGCCACCTTCCAGCTTTTCCCGGAAAGAGTTGTTCTCATCAGCGATTCCATGAGAGCCACCGGCATGGAGAACGGCACTTATGAGCTGGGCGGACAGCAGGTGACTGTGGTAGGCAGGCTGGCTACTTTAGCGGACGGCACCATCGCCGGCTCCGCCACCAATCTTTATGACTGCATGTGCACGGCGATCTCCTTCGGCATTTCCCTGGAGGACGCCCTGATAGCAGCTACCGCCAACCCTGCGAAGAGCATCGGGATCTATGATACCGTAGGATCCCTCACCCCCGGAAAACGGGCGGATGTCCTGTTGGTAGACAAGGATCTGAATCTGGTACAGGTGATCACCGGCTGATCCTATGGAGGTATTTATGAATCAGTCATTCAAGGAACAGTTTTTAAATCCGCCGGCAGAGTTTACTCCTTACCCTTTCTGGTTCTGGAATGATACATTAAACGAGGAGACCATCACCCGGCAGATAGAAGATTTTCATGCAAAAGGGATCGATGGCTTTGTCATACACCCCAGGATCGGCATCCCTGTCAGCACGCCTTATCTTTCCGATGAGTACATGCATTATGTCAGATATGCCGTGGAAGAGGCTTCCCGCCTGAATATGAGGGTGGTTTTATATGACGAGGCCATGTATCCTTCCGGCTCCGCCCACGGAATGGTGGCTGCCGCCGACCCCGGCTACGCCACCAGGGCTCTTCGGATGGAACGGGTTCCTTTTACGGGATCGGCCCCTGATCCCGATATCGTTCCTGCGCTGGAAGAGGGAGAGCGTTTGCTTTCCCGGCAGATCTTTCGGGAGGATACGGAAGAACAGCTGCTTCTTTTCTTCATTGAATGCTTCTCCCGGGGCACCATCCGGGGCATCCACGAAGGCGAGGACGACGGGCAGCCTTTGGCTCCGGCCTCCGCCGATCTGCTGAATCCGGAAGCGATGCGGCTGTTCATACACCTCACCCATGACAGGTATTATGAGGTTTTGCAGCCCTTTTTCGGCACCACTGTCATCGCAATGTTTACAGACGAGCCGGATGTCCTGGGGCGGCGGCACCGCCGGGACGTGGTTCCCTGGACAGAGGGCTTCCTGACCTGGTGGGAACAGTTCGGGGGAAAAGAGTCCGACCTCCCTTATCTGTGGCTGGAAGGTGAGCATTCGGAAGCCATACGCCGCAGATTTCAAAAAGCAGTAAATAAGAGGCTGGGATACAGTTATTACGGACAATTGTCCGCATGGTGCGAACAGCATGGCATTGCCCTTACGGGGCATCCTGCCAAAAGCTATGATATCGGCTTTCTGCCCTATTTCCAGATCCCGGGGCAGGATCTG
Source organism: uncultured Acetatifactor sp. (assembly GCA_947589075.1). GTDB lineage: Bacteria > Bacillota > Clostridia > Lachnospirales > Lachnospiraceae > Acetatifactor. Next base: position 4,298 of record CANQBS010000059.1, on the reverse strand, counting down.
GTCTACCGCTGGGTGGCGCCGGAGGGAAACCGCGCATTGTATGGGCCGGACAGCACTATGGCCAAATGCTCCTCCGACGCCGCAAGGCATTCCGGGAGGCGCCGCAATTCCAATGAATGTTTCGGCTGCTGCGGCCCCAACGGCAACCAGTGGGCTTTTTCTGCGGACGATATGAAGTGGTTCCTGGACTGGCTGTTCGTCCGGGGCGTAAATATGCTTTATCCCCACGCCTTTTTCTACTCCATCCAGGGCGAGCTGCGCTACGGGGAACGTCCTCCCGATGTGGGTCCCCATAATATCTGGTGGCCGGATTATAAGCTGTTTTCCGACTACATCAAGAGGATGTGCTGGCTGATGACGGACAGTACGAACACAACTCCCATTGCCATTCTCTGCGAAGAAGATTTCCTGCCCTGGCGTATGGCAGGAGAATTGTATCGTAATCAGATTGAATTCAATTATCTGGAGGATAATCTGATCTTAAAGGGAATTCCCTGCGAAAACGGGTGTCTCAGGATAGAAAAGCAGTCCTACCAGCTTCTTCTGGTTGAATCTGCAAATCTGCTGACTCCCATGCTGTTGGAATGCCTGCTGCCTTTCCTGGAACAAGACGGACAGATCCTCATCCTGGATGAGGAAGACGGCAGATCCCTGGAAAAGCGGGCTTTTTCCCCGAAAAATTTTACTTATATCTCCGACCTGTCCGATCTGGTTCCTGCCATAGATAAGCTGTCCGCCAAAGGACTTCTGAAGGAACGGGAACTCCGGCTTGCCCCTTCCTTCGACGGGATCCGTGCAAGCCATGTGGTAAAGGGCGATGCCAGTTTTTATCTCCTGGTCAATGAAAGCGAGACCGCCTATTCCGGTCAGGTGCTTCTTCCTGATCCTGCCGGGACGCCTCTGACCATCGAATGCTGGCGCCCCTGGGAAGGCAGCTGCGAAGCTGTGCCCTGTATGATACAGGGCGGGAACGCTGTAGTCTCCGTTTCTCTCAGCCGCAGGGAAAGCCTGATCCTTTTTACAGAAAGACAGCGGAGCGAAAAGACCGCGGTGCCCTTAAACCGCCTTAACTGGCGGATCAGCCGCATTACTCCCGCCCCCGCCATCGCGGAAACGGGAATGATGGTCACGGATGCTCCGCCTCAATTATCCAGCCTGAAAAAGATACGCCTCAGCGATTGGACCACCTGGCGGGGGCTGGAACATTTTTCCGGAACCCTGTGTTATGAAACCACCCTTCACTGGTCCCCCGGGCAGGGGGATCCCCAGACCCGGATCCGGCTGAACCTGGGTGAAGTATACGAGATTGCCCGGCTTTTTGTCAATGGCAGAAACGTGGGAGTGCAGATGTGGTCCCCCTACTGCTTTGACATTACAGAAGAGCTGAGGGAAGGGGATAATCTCATACAGCTGGAAGTGACCAATTCCCTTGCCAATGGCATGAGCCACTCAAGCCTGCGTTCAGGCCTCATAGGACCGGTCTGCCTGGAAATGTGGTAAAAATTTATTTCGCTCCATATTTTACCGTTACATATTTTCATGACAGCTGCACACACTAACCCAAAGAGGTGAGTCCATGCAGCTGTCAAAGGATCTGAATCAAAACATCCAATATTTAAGATCAGCCCTTCCCATTCCCCAAAGCTTTGATATCGTAACCAGAGAGCTCCTGCTTAACAAAACCCGGGCTTTCTGGATCGGTATCAACGGCTTCTGCAAAACAGAAATCCTTCAGCAGATCTTTTCAGATCTGCAGGATCCCCTGTATACGAAGGATTCTTCTGTCCAGAATATCTCCCTGTATCTGAACGCAAAGATCGGTTATTCCCAAACCCGGCTTACAGGCGGCTGGGATACCCTTCTGAAAGACCTTTGCAGCGGTTCTTCCGCTCTTTTTATCGATGGCTTTGACCAGGCCATCCTGATCGACGTTCGCACCTATCCGGCAAGGGGAGTGGAAGAGCCTGACACAGAGCGGGTGATCCGGGGCGCCCGGGACGGCTTTGTGGAGACCATGCTTTCCAACGCCAACCTGATACGGCGGCGTATCCGTTCTCCACGGCTCACCTTTGAAGTGCTTTCCGTGGGCTCCGAGGGCAAAACAGATGTGGCCGTGGCGTATCTGGATGATCATGCGGACGCCGCGCTGCTGCAGAAGCTGAAAGAGGCTCTGAAAAGCCTTAACGTTACCGCCCTCACCATGGGTTCCAAAAGCCTGGAAGAACTGCTGGTCCCCAGGAAATGGCTTCATCCCCTGCCCAGCATCCATCTGACCGAACGCCCCGACGTTGCCTGCAGCTTTCTGGAAGAGGGGCATATCGTGGTCATCGTAGATAATTCCCCTTCGGTCCTCATCCTGCCCTGCAGCATTTTTCAGTTCACCCAGAGTCCGGAGGATTATTATAAAAGTCCTATGGTTGGCACTTATTTCCGCCTGGTGCGGTTTCTGTGCATTCCCATCAGCCTTCTGCTGCTGCCCCTTTTCCTGCTGCTTACGGTCCATTATCCCCAGCTGGCAGAAAAATGGGAGCTTCTGTCTACGCAAAAGCTCCCGGGACCGATCATCATATTTTATATTTTCGTCGTAGAATTTCTGCTGGATCTTTTCAGATATTCCGCTTCCGTCAGCTCCAGCCGTTTTTCCGGCTCCCTCTCCATCGTCGGCGGGCTGATCATCGGAGATATTGCTGTGGAACTCCACTGGGCGTCCGTAGAGATTCTCTTTTACGCCGCCGTTACACTGCTGACTTCTCTGTCCTTAGCCAGCATTGAATTCAGCGAGGGCCTGCGGGTCTACCGCATCTTTCTGCTCTTCACCACAGCTGCCTTCGGGATCTGGGGCTTCGCAGGCGGACTCCTTCTGATCCTGATCTCTGCGGCCACCACCCCTGCTTTTGCCGGGATGAGCTATCTCTGGCCGCTGTTTCCCTTTCAATGGGAAGCGCTGAAAACCCTGCTCTTCCGCTATCCCACTGCCAAAGCCCAGCCTTCCAGGATCTGGAAACGTTAAAACTCTTGTATCTGTACGCCTTCTCCTCTGCCGATATAACCGGCCGCCGCGATGACAGCTGCTCCCAGCCCAAGCAGGATCACAGCCCCCAAAACGGTCTCAGGGACTGCAAACAGAAGCATTCCCATAACAAAGGTGGACAGGAAATTGATCAGGAAATGAGCCAGCATGGATGCATACAGGCTGTCAAACCGGAAACGCAGATATCCGAGCCCCATTCCCAGAAGGAAAGCATAGCTCCCCTGTATAAGATTTCCATGCATGACTCCGAACAAAAAAGCCTGAAGCCCATTGGCGATCCAGAAAGCCAGCTTTCTGTTTGGCACGCCTTCTGCCGCCCTCATAGCATAATGGAAAATGATCCCCCGGCAAAGCAGTTCTTCTCCAATGGGAGCCAGCAATACAGACGCAATGATCGTAAGAGGATTCACCCCGAAGCCTGCCTGCTCCATCAGATCCAGGTACTGCTCATAATAGGAAGGAGTCAGGAATTCTTCCAGCAGCACCATACCGTTTGCAAACAGACAGAATCCCAGCGACATGACCAGAATAACCAAAAAGCCCCTCCCTTTAATGGCTTTAAAGGGATTTACCGGTTTCCTCCTGCCGCATCCAAAATAATACCAAAGTCCAAACACCGGCAGGCTGACCACATGATAGCCAAGCACTCCCCAGACTGCGCCATCCATGACCGCAGCGCTGATCATCTCCGCAAGCGCCGCCTCATCCAGCCCCTGCATACTGCCCTGAATCCCGGCAATAAAGCCGGAGACCACTCCTCCTGCCAGACCCATTGTCACCTGCAGGATCAGGCTCGCAAATAACCCCGACGCCGCCAGGCTGAGCCAGCCCAGCTTTTTCCAAAATACATTCATTTTAATCTCCATTCCGAAGCGTTTACGCGATTGAGGCAGGGAGAAGCTTTCGCTTCCTTCGGGAAATCTGCATAAGCGATTTCTCATCTGCCATCACAGCAATTTGTGACGCTCCGGCACAAATTGCCGCATTTATTCCGCCCAGTCCCCGTTTCGGAACAACACCACTTCTTCTCCGTCGGCCCGGATGCCCGTGATGGTCAGATCGGCAGTTCCCACCATAAAATCCACATGATTCATGGAAAGATTCCCTCCTGCCGCCAACAGTTCCTCCTCCGTCATCCGCGCCCCTCCTTCAATGGTAGTGGGATAGCATTCTCCCAGGGCGAAATGACAGGCCGCGTTTTCATCAAAAAGAGTATTGTAAAACAGGGTCTTCATTTGAGAGATGGGAGAAGAATAGGGCACCAGGG